>CAYRHE010000001.1:0-53188 GCA_964424095.1 uncultured Candidatus Peribacteria bacterium
TTCTGCCTTCCAAGCAGACTGTTGCGGGTTCGAGTCCCGTCATCCGCTCCATTAAAAAACTTCCTTGTGAAGCTTTTTTTTGTTATTTTTTATACCTTGCTTTGAAGAAGGATTTTTATATAAGATACGAGATCGTTTTAAAAATCAATATAATAATGAAAAAGTCTTGCACTTGCATTGTCCCATTTTACAATGAAGAACAAAGAATTTGATGAGTACTAAAAAAACTAACTCAGATTCCTTTTTTTGATAGTATTATTACAGTTGATGATTGATCAAATGATAATAGCAAAGCTGTTGTAAAAAACTTTATAAAAGAAAGTGATTCTTCAAAAATATCTATAATATCATATTCTGATAATAAATGAAAATCTCATGCTGTTTATCAGTGACTCAAAAATGTATCAACAGAATATGTTTTTCTTTTTGATGCAGATTTGTCTAATATTAAAATTCATGAAGTCATAAGACTTATAGAGACTATGTATAGATATCCAGAAATTGATATGTGAATACTTAGGCGTATTTATGCAAAACGATATATCAAATTATTGTATAGAGAACTTATATTGTCATGACAAAGAATGATAAGAACCAATGATCTAAAAAACGTTTTCAAAAACAAATTTGATAGATATCAATTGGAAGTTGCCATAAATACCTATATGCACAAAAATAAAAAGACTACAGTTCGATTTCCTTTCTCTGCAGAAAATTCTCTTAAATCTGACAAATGGTGATTTTGGAAATGATGGAAAAGGGATTTCTTTATGTACAAAGATATTATAGAATACCAGGGATTTTTCAATTTCATAAAACACATTTTTCTTTTCAAACCTTATAATATTAAAACTTATCAAAAAAAATTTCATAAATAATAATTCTGATTTTTGTTTTCTATTTTTAAATTATGTTTTGGCCGCTTGTAAAACAAAATATTTATTTATATCTCTTTATTCTCACAACCGTTGAATGACCAATCACTTCTTTTGTTAGTGCAGGAGTTGCGGCTCAATGAGGACTTCGTATAGAATATGTAGCAATTATAGCTTTCTTGGGCGATATTATAGGAGATATTATATTATACAGTATAGGTAGGTTTTTCAACAAACTTCCTTTTTTGAAAAAATTTTCTTATATTTCTCAAGACAAACATTTTCTGATAAAATCGTTGAATAAGAGACCATTTATTTATTTTCTTGTTGCTAAATTCACTCCTTATCTATCAGCTCCTTCTTTGATTTTTGCTTGAGCAAGAAAATTTGATATCAAGCGATTTCTTTTTTATTCTTTTATTATCTCTGTTTTTGTAAAGACTGTTTATCTAACCATATGATATCTATGGAGTGTTAGCTTGAAACAATTAACATCGTTTCTAGAATGACGACAACAAATTGCTTGATATATTATCTGATGAACTATACTGTTTTTTATTACAAGAAATATCTATTTTAACCTTGGAAAACGAATAAAAAATAAAAGCCAGGAAAAAAAGAAAAACAACCCCTAATTCAGGGGTTGCTTAGTTGTGATGTAATAGTAGCCATCAGGAATCGGACCAATCTTATTTTTCCTTTTTTTGGTTGATTCCTTATGGACAAATAGTTTCTCCTTACCAATCTGCCAAACTTCCAGGCTATTGTTGGAAGATAACATTTTGATAGAAATATTGTAATCTTCTTTAGCTGTTCGCAAAAAACGAACAAACTTTTCTTTGATAACTAAGTTACCATCAGGAGAAAACATATTCCCCCAGTTCTTCAACATAAACACATTAGAGTCATCATAAAATATTAATGAATCCAACGCTTCGGAGAAAAAATTTTTATCAAATTCGTCCTGATATATAGGATTGACTGACCTATAAGCCACAAATTGGCATTGTTTTTCAATAGGCGCAGATGGCACAATAACAACCAATCCACCTAATTCTACAGAAAAACTTGATGGTTTTTTTTCTTCAAATATTTGCTGACTAAATAACTGAGCATATATATTTCCCCAAGCCAACATACAGATAATAAATAATATTTTTTTCATTTTTTTGTTTGTTTTTTTGTTTTCTTCTTATAACCATTTAAACAACAATGTCAATAAAAAAAACAGGGCGATATAATCGCCCTGCCTAAACATTTTGGAAAGAGCTTTCCTCTAATTATCTTCTAAGGAATCTCTTGTTTTTTTCTAAACCGTCTCTTCTTTCCAATTCTTCACTTATTTTTAGGAAGGTTTCTTTGTCTTTCTTATTAATTGCTTCATCCGCTTTTTTCTCAAGATCCTTTTGGCTCATATTTGACAAAAAAGACTTGAGATTGTGTTCTTGTGAAATTTCATTGACTAATTCTTCGTCATCCTTGAGGTCTTCTTCTATTGTTTTTATGATAGTATTGTAAATTTCTACAATATATCTCTTTCTTATACCATCATGATGATCATCAAAGAACCACTCTCTCTTTGCTATCCAATCATCCAAGAACAATCTTTCATCTTCTGGAGTTTTAAAAAAACAAAGATAATCAAACAAAATTCCAGGAAGAAGCTCTAACTTTTCATCGATAACACTTCTATCAATAAAAAACATAGGACCATTGATATAATCAAACATATCATCGACGTAATCATCAAAACTATTTATATCAAAACATTCGTCTTGTTTTACATCTTGATTATTGTTTTGATTTACATCATCGATTTTGTTTATATTTACTTCCTCCTCGGTTTTATTGGTTTCTACTTCATTTTTATCAACAAATTTGAATGTTTTTATAGAAACATCAGGCAAGTCAATAATAACCGGAGGGAAAAAACCTCTTTTGGGTTGGATTGAAAAAAGATTAACAAGATATGGTTCATCCAAAGGAAACCAATAATCAAAAACATCTTTAGCAATCTTTTTTACAAGAACCAAACCAGGAACTGGCATGTCAATACCAACAGCGTTTTTATCCATATATACAGATACTTTAAATTTCTCTCTCGCTTTGGACGCAAGAAAAATTTGAAAAAAAACTTTATCCACATACAAAGAACTATTGATGCTCATGGATTTTACCGCTTTGGTATATATAATACTTATTTTTTTATTTTCCATGGCTTTATATTTTTTGGTTTATTTTCTTTTTGTTTGTATTTTCTTTTTTATGATTTTTCCAATTATTGTCAACACCAATATCTAGATAAAAAAGGATTGCAAACCTTTCGATATTCGTTAGTTATATAATAATATTTATATTCTGATTTTTTATTGTGACTTCAATTTATATACACATCCCATTTTGTGCTCAAAAATGTCCATACTGTTCATTTTACAGTTTTTTTCTAAATCCAGAAATCAAAGAAAAGATGATTGGCGACTATATTGAAACATTGTACAAAGAAATTACTAATACCGCGCCACATATCATAAATAAAAAAATTCAGACGATTTATCTTGGTGGTGGTACACCAAACGTTTTGTCTCCTGAGCAACTGACAGGAATTGTAGATTTTTTGGGGCAACATTTTGATACAAGTGAAATAATGGAGCTCAATATCGAACTCAATCCCTACCCTACCCAAGAAATATACAATCTGATTTCTTATTTTCATACTCATTTCAAAAAACGACCAAGGCTTAGATTTAGTTTTGGAATACAAACTTTTGATAATCAAATTTTGCAAGATGTAAGAAGACCTGTAAGTTTTGGCGGATTAACTGATTTTTTGAGAGGTCTGAGAGAAATCAAACAAGAAAATATGGTATTTAATTTTGATTTTATTGCGTTTGGAAAGTTTGGCGAAACGAGGAAGGGCGAAGCCCAACTTTGGGATCCGGGAAAAATAGATTTTTTTGACCGTTTCGCCAGTAGTCAATTTGCTGATAGTTTTTCTCTTTATACATTGGAGTTATTTCCTGGCTCTAAATGGCAAAGCAAAACTCCAGATCAAGCAATTTCTGGAACTTATTATGGAAGTGATGACGATATTTTTGCTGAATTTGCCTATCTAAAAGATATAATCTTGGATGCTTGATATCATAGATATGAATCTTCTAACTTTTCCAAACCTGGAGTAAGCAGCATCCACAATAGAGTCTATCGAACTATGCAAAATTATATATGATTTTGACCTAGTGCTTCATCGTTTAGTAGATTAGAGGGGTTAGGTGGGTTAGATGGATTAGGTAGATTAGAGGGGTTAGATAGATTAGGTAGATTAGAGGGATTAGATGGATTAGGTGGATTAGATAAAGAAGTGAAAGCAGTCAGATGGACTAATACTTCAAACCTTGTAGAATATCTCAAGGGTGATTATATCGATCAAAGCAAGACTGTATTTATGACGGAAAAAGACCTACTTATTGAATCTTTTTTCTTGTGACTTAGAACTGATACGGGGGTATCTGATCTTGATAAATATATTTCTATTTTGGTTAAAAATTATAAAGAACTTGTTGAAGCTTATAAAGATGAATGACTACTTTATGATGTTGATGATAGATTATTGTTGACTGATAAAGGGATGGATGTTTCCAATACGATTATAACTGATTTATTGAAAGATATATAAAAAAACCACTGACTAAGCAGTGGATCTTTAAAGAAAAATTCAGATCTGCCTGGCGGTAAGCAGGATCTATTTTTCCAATGAAAGTAGTTTTGTAAAGAACATAGCGTTTGCTAAATAAAATAATGGAAGTGTCCAAAACAAACCAACAAAAAGAGCCAATAATCACAATATATTTACAACACCAATAATAATATTTAAAGCAAATAAATTTGCTGCTTTATGTTTTGTAATTTTCCAAGATCTTTTAATTGCCTGCCATGGACCAAGATTTTCTTCGAGAATAAGATATGGAACCATATTTAACCTCAAAGCTACAAGTATTCATGGAATAATAAACAATATAATTCAAACAAATATAGCAATTCATGTAATAATATATGCAATCAAATATTTGAGAAATTTTTCTGGATCTACGAAAATATCTACAGCTCTTGATTTCTTCTCTTGAATAATAGCAAGACTTAATTTTTTTAGTCCAAAATCTATTCGTATATATAAAACACCAAAAACAATTATCAAAACAGATACAAATAAAGTTGTAGGACGACTAGGATCTGACAATTCACTTTGAAAAATTTGTAATATAAACACCAAAACTATTCACAAAGCATATTTCCAAACATTTTTTCTTGCAAGTTTCCATGATGGTTTGATAATTTCACTTTGTGTTAATCATTTTTCTCTTCAAACATATATAATTGAAACTAACATGGTTACAACTCACAACAAAAAACCTATTCCAGAAAATGTTTTGATGTATAAAAGATTTATCATAATATTTGTTGTTTCAATAGGAACTTCATTCAACAAAAGAGCACTTATTATCCAAAGAATTCAAAAGAAAAACGGTAAAAGCATACCCAAAATAGCCAAAGCCTTTTTCATAAGAAAAAAATAATAAAATAAAAAATATTTATTTTTGTGCATGTAATATATACATAGGGAAAGAAACTTCAAGAGAACTCTTTATTTTATGAACTAATTTCTTCTGCTATCACCAAAATTCTTTGCTTTGCTGATCAAATAGGATAACATCACATCAAAGTTAGATAATTTTTGGAAGTATTTGCGTATTCCATATAAGCATCATTTACATGCTGTGGGTATTTTACTTGGATATCTACTACTTTATATTCGTATAATTGTCATTTCCATACTATCTGCAAAACATCACCCAACTCCATTTTTGCAATATGAGCAAAAGCCATTCAATATGGATTATGCTTCCATCGTTCTTGACTGGTATGACCAAATATCAATGTATTTCATGGTTGACCAGGCTCTGGAGTTGTTGGATATTTTACTACTCACTCTTTGAGCTCTTCATTATAGTTTCTATAAATAAACTCTTTCATATTTGTATACTTACTAATCACAATAGGATCATCAACATTGAATCTTGGTACTATTAACCTATTTGTTGGCGGCAAAGTATTGAAAGAAAAATCATATCATTTGATATTTTCTGACAAAAGTTCTTCTATATCTTGAGCTAGAGGAGATGAAATTTTTCAATTCTGATCTTGATATTTTTCAACTAATCTATCTACTTCCTGCTCCTTTTGAAATTGATAATCTACTATCGAGGATATAGAACTATCTTGTTGCATAATTTCTTTTATATTTTGCGAAGAAACTTGTTTTTGTGTGCTAAATAAATTTGAAAAACTTGACAAAAACAACTGAGCATTGGTAAAAACAGTAACGAAAACAAACGCCACAGCAGCAAACATAATCAATAATTTTATTTCACGCAAGAAACCCAAAACTTTGTGTTTTTTTCTCTTGGCATGTGTAATATGTGCTAAATGATCAACAGTAATATAATTCATATAAACTATTTTAACAATATATATAAAACAATTCCATTATATTGAGAATACAAAAAAACTCAAAAAATCAGACTATTTATTTATATTTTGGTATTGACAATTATAAAAATAATAAAAATAAAAAAACTTTTTTGATTGTATTTTGAAATAAAAATAATATACTTATTTTTCGATATCAATATTCAAATGTTTATAAAAAACCTCAGATATGAACTACAAAGTGCTTTATGACAACCCAAACGAAGAATTACTTACTAGACTACTTAAGATCAGAAATATTACTGAAGATATAGATGCTTTTTTGGAAGCAAGACTTCAGGATTATTGGTTGGATCCTTTTTTGCTAAATGATATGGAAATAGCAGTAGAAAGGATAATTTTTGCAATAAAAAACAAACAAAAGATTATGATATTTGGAGATTATGATGTTGATTGAGTAACCTCTAGTTATATTTTGTATAAATTTATAAATAAACATCTAAATTATAAAAACATAAGCATTCAATACCCTGACAGAATAAAAGAATGATATGGTATCAAAAAAATTCACATTGATAATATGAAAAAAAAATGAATTGATTTGGTTATTACTGTTGATAATGGTATCGCTTCACTTGAAGAAGCTCTTTATGCTAAAGAACTAGGAATAGATCTTGTTATAACTGATCATCACCAAGATTTGGAAAGCATCCCTCAAGCAGTTGCAGTGGTAAATCCCCAAATTTCTCCAAATTATCCATTTAAATGATTGGCTGGTGTTGGTGTTGCATTCAAACTTATTTGCGCATTACTTACAAGAAGCACTTTTAATCAAGAACAAAAAAATCAGATTTTCAATTATTTTTTGCCTGTAGTTGCTATTGGTACTGTTGCGGACGTTGTTCCTTTGGTTCACGAAAACAGAATTATTGTAAAAAGATGACTTGAAATATTAAACAACAAACAAAGCAAAGTTCCATCTTCTCTTAGAGGATTTTTGACTTATCTAAACATAAAACAACCAATTGATACATATCATATAGGATATGTTATTTGACCAAGAATAAATGCTGGTGGAAGAATGACATCTCCTTATGATAGTCTCTATTCACTACTCTACTCTGGAGAAAAACAAATCCCTTACTTGGAAAATCTAGAACAAATCAACACCGAAAGAAGAAGTGTGCAAGAAAAAATGTTTAAACTTGCAGAACAAAATATTGATTTGGATAAAAAAATTCTTGTGGTATATAGTGAAGATTTTCATGAAGGTATAGTTTGAATTGTTTCTGGAAGGCTTACAGAAAAATACTACAAACCATCTATGGTTATGAAAGTTGATCAAGAAAAACACAGTGCAGTTGCTAGTTTGAGGGGGCCAGATTATTTCGATATTATCGAAATGATAAAATCTGCTGGTCATCTTTTGCAAAGATTTGGAGGTCATAGATGAGCAGGGGGATTATCTGTTGATCTAGACAATCTAGATGAACTGGTTGCTCATTTCCAAGATTACTGTGAAAAGAAAATTTCAGATAAAGATCTCAAAAAAACTATAAGCATAGATACCAAGCTTTATCATCACGAATGGGATCTTGATTCTTTGTGTAAAATTGACAAACTTGCTCCTTTTTGAGAAGGAAATGGAGAACCGACTTTTTTATTGGAAAATACTCGTGTAAACAAAATTGAAAAAGTAGGAAACAATGGTAAATGACATCTCAAAATCCATGCTACGCATGGAGAAGAAAAAATCACCTCCCTCTTTTGGGGAAAAGGTGAAGATGCCTCAAGTATCTCTTCCAACACAATTTCATTGGTTGGAAAAATCAAAAAAGACACTTACAATGGTGGTGTTTTTTTGGAAGGAATGGATATGGAAGAAGTATAAAATCAGATTGATTTTTTTGTTTGGAATAATATCATTTTGTTGTTGGATGCCTCTTTGGGGTATTTTTATTATTATAAAAAGTAATATGAATCCATCAACATTGGAAAGTTTGGAGAAAGAAATCAAAGACATAAAAGCAAGAAACAAACGCGTAGAAGAAGATAAAAAATGGGAAACAAGTTGGATGAGAAAAGCAAGTATAGCAGTTTTGACATATATTGTGATAGTTATATTTTTCTTTTCTGCAGGACTAGCAAAGCCGTTTATCAATGCTATTGTACCTACTGTTGGATTTTTGCTATCTACTTTATCATTGGATGCAATTAGGAAATTATGGATGAAGAAAAATTAATAAGAATAAGATTCTCTCGCAATAAAAGATAAATAAAATTCATCCATCATCAAGGCAGTATCATATTTGAAATTATGTTCTAGTTATAATTGTATCGCTGCTTTTTGGCTACTAACAATGTTGGTTTGGTGATGATTTCCTTCTTTTATTTATTCTTTTTATTGCTCGATTCTAATCTATCTAATCCAACTAAATCCCTAAGTTTTAAGAACTAAACAATATATAACCATTCACTGTTACATTTTCTTAACGGTAGAAAACACAGGCAAATGTAAGCGTTCACTTGTTATATATTTGTTTATTATTGTATTGTTCAATTAACCAATAATAAAATACAAACTATAAACTTTTAATTATAAACTAAATAAATGAATCAAGCTGAACAAGAACAAATTCTGACTATTGTAAAAAATTTGGAAGAACAAAAAAAAGCTGTTCCATTCTTATCAGATCTCCAAAAACACCCTGTCTTTGGGCCAATTTTTACGTGAATAGACAAGGAAAAACAAGATGAAATAAATCAGATTATTGATTGATATATTAGAGAAAAAATTGGTTGATTAAGTAAAACCAAATGAGGACAGCTTTTCCAGAGATTTTTCGAAACGCAAGAAGAACTTTTTTGGACATTTAGAGATATCAACGAAAATCCAGATGAAGACATGGATCTTTTCCAAAGACTTGGAAAACAAGTAGAACAAGAAATGTTTAAGTTGGAAGGAATCTTGACCGAAAAAATGGTTGGGCAAGAAAAAGGGTTGGACAAAGTAGTAAGTTCGTTTTACAATATCATATATAGCTTCTTCCCCAAAATGGGAATCGTAGAATAAAACAAAAACAGCTGGCGAATAACCAGCTGTTTTTTTAAAGTGACTTGAGTAATTGCTCCATATACTCTTCAAGTGATGATCTCATATCATTTACAGCAAGTTCTGTATCACGAATTTGTTTTTTTAGATCATCAATTTTTGATTGAAGCTTTTTTCTAACTTCCCAGGGATCTCCCTGACATTTTTCTTTATTCCACTGTTTACATGTGTGATTTATGTGTACTCTATTGCCACACATCTCACATTTTTGATAAGCTGTTTCACTCATATATTTTTATTTTTTTTATTTACTTTTTTATTTTATACAATATTCAGATCAAATATCAATATATTTATAGTTAATTATATATTTTCCTATAAAAATTGTATCTTTGGTTTTCCAATTCTTCAAAACGATTGTAAATATGAGAAACTCTTGGCAATAATGCATTGAGTATAGAATTTCCTAGTATATTATAAGAAAATTTTCGCTTATTTTCATAATCAAATATAATTTCATTTTGCTGTCTAGAAAGAGCTTCTACAAAATGTTTTTTGATAAGATACTCTGTATAATCCAAATCCAAAAGAAATTTTGGAGCAGAAATGTTTTGTTCTTGCATAAAATATTTACTACTTTCTATCCCCATTTGATGCACAAAATAATATTCTTGAACAATCATATTGTGATATAGATATCAAGTATCATAAGGAATTAATAATGATTGTAATTCTTGTTTCTGTTGAGAGGAAAGATATGGCAACATTTCTTGTGTGCCAGAAAGAGATTTTTGGACTGTTACTATAGAAACAAGAGATCAAAATATCCCCGCTCCATTCTCAAGTCTTTTATTTGCAAAAACAAATCGATCTTTTCGATATGCAAATCATTCTTGGCATTGCCCCAACCTACACAACTGGGTAGCAACAGCATTTACTATACTTGTTCTTTCTCTAAGTCTTTCTTCTGGAAATCCCATAGCGTCATAATGTGGAATATCTATAGGGACCATAGAATAATCACCAGAAGATATCAAAGCAATATTAGAAAATTCACTGCGAAAATCTCCGGAAAATTCTTGCCAAAAATCGGCAAACCCACTTTGTATAATTCCTGTCTGCGAAAGATAATTTTGAACAACAAAAGGATTCTGATTTGTTTTGTCCAAAAAGTTTGTATGATCAAGCAACCATTGATTTTGACGATAGTATATATTATCTCAGGTAGCAATATGTTCTTGATATCATTTTTTGATGAATATGTTTTGATATTGAGATATATCATATTTTGGAGCCACAAAAAAATCTTTTTTGAGATAAGCGATAACTCACAAGACAATAGTTATAGCCAAGACTGATAATCAAAACGATTTTCGATTGTATTTACGGTTTTGTGAAATTTCTTGATAAGATTTGATAGATAAGATAGAGAAACGAGATATCCACAAACTAAATCAAAAAAACAAAACAAAAACATATTCATTTATATTTAAAGACCAGGGAGCATGAAATGATGTAACAATATTTCAATATTCATTAAGATACGTTTTCCCAACTAGATCATCTTGAAAAAGCATCAAAAGGAGTATTGAAGACAATGAGGCAGTCATCCATATAATTAATGGGAAAATAAATGATTTTAGTTTGCGTCATTTTACTCACAAAGATAAAACCCAAGAAACAAAACCTCAAATCGCAAGGATTATTCCAACTATAACACTTACAAAGAAATTTGGAATATAATGAAATGTCTTTAAAACAACGAACAATAAACCAAAAAAACAAAATAAATTCGATATTATCAACAATATTTTATACGCTCGTTTTTTTTGGAAAAAGATAGATATTATCAAAAGTCAGATTAAAATTAATCCAAAAGTTGAATACATTATGATAGGAACCATATTTACAAACAAATCCATCATCAACGAAGGCCCTGAATACCCAATCATATGAAACAATTGAAAAGCCCCAAACCCATAGACCATTGCATAGACAAGCATAGGAATCCCCAAAAAGAGAGCCAGCAGCAAAACAAAGGTTCATAGTATTTTAAATATTTTTCGATGATAAGAATCTTGCATGTAAAAAATTATGACACAAATATGTAACCTATAATCAATTTATACGTATATTCAAAGGATAAAAAATGTTTTTGATTGTTTTTTGTGAGAAAATCTATATAATTAAAGTGTATGGGGATGTCTCTGGATTTGATAAAGGGACTTCATAATTGATGACAGCCACTACTCGATGAGCGTACCGAGTATACTAATCGTTCAACCAAAAAATGCTAACGCATCTAAATCTCTTTTAAAGAGAGCTGCTCTTGTTAGTCCTGCTTACGCAGTCTAATTTAGACAGTAACCATCCTGACTGCTGACTCCTTCTATCTTTCAGGTCGCCCTAAGAAGGAAAACATTATGTTGCTAGGACAAAATGCTCGCCTGTTTATCGGCCAAAGCTTGCCTGTACTAGTAACTTGAAAAACCATAGGCCTATAGATAATCTATAGTGGTAGAAATTGTTGATTATGCCTTTTAGACACGGGTTCGATTCCCGTCATCTCCAAAAATCTAATTCTGACCTAATAAGTCTCACGAAAATGTGGGATTTTTTAAAAAAAAGAGATCCTTTGAAAACAAAGAATCTCTTTAATTATTAACATTAATGACAATCGCAATTACAATCACAGCCATCTGAACCACAATCATTACAATCACAATTACAATCAGTACAATCAGAACATGCTGAACAATCTTTATATAATTTATCAGCATTCTTTAATGACACCACTGCATCATTAAATCCGAAACCCAATAATTTATCCATAGAAACCTCCTTTCTGAATTTAAATTATATATTTTTTTTGATTTCTAACAATTTTTCTTTTCCCATTAGTTTATACACAATTGGTACTAATTCTCTGTACAAAACACAATGAGGATCTTTTCCATTCACCCTTTCTAAAGGACAACCACTTGTACAAATATATTTTAAATTACAATTTTTGCAGTCATCATTAACTTCTCCGTAATAACTTTTTTTCTGAATTATCGATAGCAAATCTTCTTTGTCAAATATAGATCCTATAGAATCCGTTACCCCAAATTGTGTATGACAGAAATATATATTTCCATCTGTATACAAAGCACCTCCTGAAAAACCATTACTACATGTTTGAAAGAATGGGTCTGAGAACTTTAAATCACAAAGTTTATGATTTTTAGAAAACTCATAACCATTATCAATAGCAGAAGATAATTCTTTATAACACTCTTTTAATACCGAAGAGACTTTTTTTATATCAAGACTTTCGTTTTGAACAAAAGAGAATCTAAAGGGTATTTTTTTTCTAATCAAATATTTTGTAAAATCAAGCAAACCATCAATATTTTTATTAGACACAACAGTCATAATACCTGGTCTAACACCTGATTGTATTAATTTATTTATATTTGATTCAACAATTTTAAAACTACCATCACCATTCTTAAAATAACGAGTGCTATCTTGAAAAGAATCTAATCCATCTAAAGACACGCCTATTCCAATCTTTTCTTCTTTAATAAATGAAATAATTTCGTCTGATAAAATAGTAAGATTAGTAAGAAAAGTTATCCTTAGTTTACAATTTAATTGGATTAATCGTTGTTTTAAATTTTTTATAGCTTCTTTCCATTGTTTAAATTTTAAGAAAGGCTCACCTCCTGCAAGCCGCAACGAAACATAATTAAGATTTTTTTCTTTTACTGTTTGAATAATTTTCTCAGATAAAATATTAATTTTTTCATCTTCGAGATAATTATTAAATCCTAATGTATGAATATTGCAATACGAACACCTTAGAGTACAATTATTTGTCGTATGAATCCATAAATTTAAACTTTTAGGTGTAGTATCCCAATAAATATCATCAAAAATATTTGAATAATTAACTATGTTTTTTTCTGATAAAATATCACAGGCCAACTTAATATTATCTTCTGTCGTTACAAAGAAATCTGCTATTTCTTTAATAGTTTTTTTACCATCTATAAGCATTAAAACATTATACTGGATTTTGTTAATGACCTTTAATCCATCTTTTATATATGGATTAACTACCGAATAGAACATATCATCTATCGGAATAATTAATAATTGACCATTTCTATACGGTATCATAATTTTCTCCTTTCTTTTTTGTTTATTTATCTCTTTATATATATTTATAGTGTTTTATCAACATTTTTATAAACATTTATTCTGTCACATCAATACTCTATCACCTTTTCAAAATTCTTATTTTGTTTCCAATACTCTCGTAAATCTGATCTCAATTCCTTGTGTAACAGATATCATTTATCTGGTTTAGCTAAAAATTGCTGACATGAATCATTTAAGATAACTGTCAGTGATTCCTTGAGAAATTCAAATTGTTCGTTTGTTAAATCTTTCATAGCATTACTATCTTTATAATAATGTATCACTTGAAAATGCTGTAGTTCGTGAAGAAAATTTCAAAGAAAATTATCAATATTCCAAAAGATACAAGTCCATATATATCATTTTTCATAATCATAAGGACCACGGGGAAAAGTTGTAAGATAAATAGTAAAATCTTTTCTATAAATTGGTCTTTTAGTTAATCTTTCCATACAAAGACAAGCTTGTTCAAATTTTTCTTGAAATATCTTTTGAGATTTAATTAAAACCGTATCAATAAGTATTTTATTATCTTTATATAATTTATTTAGATATGGTATCATAAACTCTTTTGCTTCTTCATAACTTATTCATACTAATTTATTTGCTATTTCTTGATATTCTGGAGACAATGATTCTTTCCAATTTTTTCCATGAGAAATTTTATTACATCAATCTACTCGATTTTTGAGATCTTTTTCGATATCTAGTTGAAACTGAAAAGAAAACATTATATAAAACTTATAAATTAAATTTTTCCTTTTATTTAATTTTACACTTTGGATAATATAAATCAAATATAAATATCCACCTCCTATATACTACCCAAACATAATCAGATTCTAATTTCTTTCCATAATTACCCTATCCCCTATCATTTTGGCGAAGTTTCAGAACTTATAGATTTCCTCTAGAATCTCTTCATAATTAAACCTAGAGGGTTCAGAACATAAGTTAGTGTGTCCAAATTTAGGGTTTTTGATGGTTCAAATAAACCAAAACTAGTATAGAGAACTGATATTTCAGGGGTGTGCAAACCCTGATTTTTTTTATAGTAAATTTTGTTGTTGAAGCACACTCTAATTAGTAACCGCTTTATCTCAATATCCTCTAAATCTCGTGATGCTAAAGGATTTTTTATAACTGTTTTTGCCTCATTATATGTTTTTTCAAATTCACTTTTTATAAAAAGAAACATACCGCTGTAAGAATTCATGTAATCCATTTTCTATGGAAACTGTAGGCCCCATCATAATTCAGATATTGATATCGATATATCAGCCCATGTTTTATCTACATCAGATTTTGGCGCCGAAGAATAGTTTTTATTAATATTAAATCAAAAAAAAGACTCTATAATAGAAATAATTTTTTTTATCTTTACAGGAGATCAATTTCCTAAATTAAAAATACAAGACTTACCAAAAGTAGAATATTCAGCAGCCAAAACAATTCATTTAACAACATCATCTATATAAGTAAAATCTCTTTCCATATTTCAATTATTAAAAACAGTTATTTCTTGTCATGATACACATTTTTTAGTAAAATCAAAATAAGCCATATCAGGTCTTCCTAAAGGTCAATAGACTGTAAAAAGTCTAAGTCAAACAGATCAAAAATTAAAAGTATCACTATATGACTTTGCAATCAATTCATTAGATTTTTTGGTTACAGCATACAAGGATTTAGGATTATCAGAACTATCTGATAATCATGATGGACTATTAGTTTTTCTATCTCCATAAACACTTGAACTAGATGCATAAACCATATTTTCAACAGAATATTTTCTTGCCAAATCTATAATAGTTCAAAAACCAGTTATATTAGAATCAATATACGCTTTGGGGTTTATTTCTCCGTACCTAACACCAGCCTGAGCTGCCAAATGGAACACTTTTTGAAAATTGTATTTTTGAAAAACAGACTCTATATCATCATAGTTTTTTAGATCAGCTTTTATAAATACAAAATTCTTATATTTTTCTAATAAATGTCTCCTTGCTTCTTTCAAAGATATATCATAATAATCATTTTCAATATCCAATCAGACTACATTATATCACTGTCTCAATAGAAAATCAGAAACGTGATATCAAATAAATCAACTTGATCATGAAACCAAATAATACATAGTTATGTTTAGAATAGATAATAAAATTAGTTTTTATAACACGTTCATTAATCGAAAAAAGTATATAACAATGATTTCTTTAATACTTTAGAATAAAGGTCATTACTCATAATATTTTGTATATTTTTTATATTTTCTACTACTAGATATCATTCATTACATGAAGTTTGGTTTTTAAAATCATATATATTATTTTTCTTTACAACAAAAATAAAACATCTAGTAATGTCCATATTTTCTTTTTTTATAAATAATTGCCTATTCTCTATCTCTTCTTCTTTTAAGGAAATACCTAGTTCTTCATATACCTCCCTTAACATTCCATCAATAATTAATTCTCACTTTTCAAGTCATCAGCCAAATAATGTATATTTTCAACTATTTTTGATATTTTTTTTATGATCTCTCTTTTGTATTATAAAATTTCAATTAGAATCATAAAACAATACCCCTGTGTAGATATTTTGGTTATCAATTAGATCGTCATATATTTCTATCTCCTTTTCTAAATAATATTTTTTGTCTAATTTTTCTACAAATGGCAAAAAATCTTCTGCAATATTCTGATTATATTCTCATATAATTTTATTATTACTAATTACTAATCAACCATATTTATGATCCAACACCTTTTGATAAGAATTGCCTATATACATAGTTCATAAAGAGGGACTTTGGTATATTTTATTATATGTTTTTCTATATTTATCTCTCTCATTTATTAAATTCTTAACATTATCTTCACCTTTATAATCAAACTTAAGACCAACCTTATCTATAAAGATATTAGTCATATACTTAAATTGAGAAAATCTTTTTCAGAAAATCAAATCTTTTTTTTCTACTTTATGTAAATCTCATTTTTCATCATAATATATAACATATTTTAGATTATCAAATATAGATAATCATAATTTTCATGATCATGAGTTATTTATAACAGCTCCACCAACTGTTCATGGAATTCATCGTAAATACGACCCATCAAATCATAAACTACTAAGCTTACTTACTAAAGATGACAACAATACTCATGAATCTAATTCAACAGTTCAATCATTGGATATATCATAACCATCAACTAAAAGCTTTTTATATACAAAAAGCTTTTTATTTTTATTCTCTAATTTTAGAAAAGTATTTGTTAAACATCATACAACTTTGAAATCAATTCATCTATTATAACAAAAAGAAATAGCATCAATCAACTTATCTCTTTGATCAAAATAAGCAATCTGATTAATCTCAGTACCTAATATCCAGTTACCAAATTTTCTAATACTCATAAGACGCTCCTATTAGTTTTAAAACATTTTCTATATCATGATATCATCTTTTTAAAATAGAAAAATTATTTATTATAAGTTTTTTCTTAGTATAGATTCACAATAATAACAACAATCAAGATTCTCTTATACTAAATAAGTCAAAAGGATCACATGCAAAGTTTTGTTTAGAAACAGTTCATTTAGAATGACTTAAAATATAGGTATTTCAATCTACAATATTGGAATCTAATCCAAGATCTTTATAATATTCTATATATTTATATCTATCTGGAAACCTATTATCCACAAGAGAAATCAACGGATAAAACAATATAATTAGAGATAATATAGGTAAAGAATCACTCATAATATCAGGATATACACTTGCTATTAAATTAATACTATCTTTATAACTTATAGACAAATTTGAATAATCAATAATCAGATTTGATTCTGTCCTTGTAATAATATTTCCAAATAGTTTTTCTATAAGAGATATTTCCATATAAGGATAATTGTTATTATATTTATTGATAATTATCTTCTGTTTTGCCAACAAAGAAATAAATATATAAAACAACAACTGATCAAAATCAGATAGAACAAAATAAGACAAAGATTTTATATCATTTGATTTATATTTTATTCCCAAGAATTTCCTTTCTTCACTAGAAAATTGTATATCATAACCAAACAAAGAACAAACATTCATTAATTCTTTTATATCAGGTCTGTTTCAATAAAAATTACCTACTTCAATACTATCATATTTGTCATAATTCAACAAACAATATAATAAAACATTCTCTGAAACTGATGTTGATTCAATTTTCATCTTATATTCTATTGATCTATGATCAATATTTTTATTTCTTTTGATTATAATCTTATTTGATCTTTCTATAATATCATGTCACACTTTTTCAAAGAAATCGTAATGTATATCGTTTTTTCTTTCTCACTGAATATTACATCATCATGTGTGCATAGGAATAGAAACTTCATCAAAAAAACTAAGAAGCAATCATAAAAGCAAAATAGAATATCTTATTTTCTCATATAGTTGTTCGTTTATTATATTAGTTAATTTTGTATTTTTACCATCAATAGTAAGTTCATTTTTATCTTCATACATGGATATAGAGAATCATAGTCATATCAACATCTCTATTGAAGACTTAACATCTGATGATGATGGAATGTTTTTTAGTGTGATATCTTTTTTATCTTTATAGCATATACCTGCACATAGAAATAAAAGTGGTAATATTGTGTTTTTTGCTCATAACAAAGGTAATGTAATCTCTTGTCATTGATATTTATCAATTTTTGAAAAATCTATTATCATGTTTGATCAAATAAATAAAAACAGCTATTGTAAATAATTTCCATCTTTTTGATTTTATATTTTCCTCCTTTAATATTTCTTCAACAAAATCTATATTTATATTGAAACAATCTATTGTGCTATAATTATCATATATATACTGATAATATTGATCGATAACTTCTTCCAATACCGGATATTTAAATCATTGTTTTTTTTCTTCAATATTTATGCTAAAGTTATTTTGTAAATAATTTCTAAGATAACTTTTATCTTGGGAATTAATATTAAATCTGTTTATTAGAGAAATATATTTATAAAATCATGAATAAAAGGGATAATAAATTATATCTCTACCATATAAACAGTTATCCATCATTTTATATGTAATATTATTAAACCAAACATCTATATCTCTAAATAATTCTGATGAAACATCTTTATACAAGAACTCTTGATTATTTGGCAGACCGAGCAACATTGATATTTCTTCAGAAGAAAATATAATAGGCTTTTCAAATGAATCCATATTTTCTGATAGACCGAATATCTCATCTCATAGATCTCAAGTAACCAATAAAGAGTTATCATCTACTGCTTGGGATAAATTATAATAACTCATTAATGTAGGATGAGAGACTGTATTTTTAAATACGATATTCTGAATATTTCACATTGATTCTGAACTTGAATATCTCTTATATTTAATATTTAAATTGTCTCATACATACTTTTTTATAAGATCTGTTTCATCAAATCACTTATCGTAAGATATACTAATCGAACTGAAATCTATATTATTTTTTGAAAGAATATTAGATATTAAAACAGAATCTATTCATCCACTTAATGCCAAAACAATTTTTTTTCAAGTCTCATTAGATAGTTTTTTAATTTTTTCTGTAATACTATCAAATTCTTTATCTAACATGCCTATTAATTCCTCTTGCTTAAGATTAGTTATTTGTTTGATCTCTAATCAAATATTTTTATTTGAGAAAAGGTCCGATCATTCTTGTTTATCAAAACCAAATTTTAGAAAGAAGTCTATTTTAGATAAGTTAGCTTTTCTCATTCAATATAAACATACTTAAATAAAGGCAATCACTGTTCTTTCTCTAGCATATATATATTAGTTATTCAACATGACTTTATTTTATTTATAATATTATCATTAATTTCTTTATCCAACACAACTCATTTAACCTTTTTAAATATTCATTTAATTTTTATAATATCTAACAAATATAGAATCATATCTAAATCTATACCATGAAAATCAAAATATAATATAGAATTTTTCAGATTAAATTTAAATATATCATAAGTATTAAGAAATATTGATATATGACCACCAAATATTTTTCAATGTAATTTATATAATCAGGATATTATTTTTATTTTAATTGAAGTAGTATCTTTTTCAATGAAGTTAGTTAAACTATTTTTTTCATCAATAGTAAGGTCGCCTATATTTCTCATCGTTACTCAATACCAAACATCGACGAGTGGATAATTGGCAAATATAGATTGGATATGTTGCAAATCACTATATCAAATCAGAATTTTTCTATTTTTGATTTTTTGTTTTATCATCAATTTTTCTACGTATTGTATGGCGCTTACACCACCAGACGTAAACAATATGATTGACTCTCAGTCATCTTTCATAATCTGTTCAAAGACATTTATTCAAGACTCTAATAATGTTTCCTTATAAAGAATTGGATCATATCACATATCTTTTATAGCGGATAATCACTGATCTATTTCTGTATCAGATATTTTAGCCTTTATATCGCTTAAGTTTAGCACATGAATCTTTTTTTTCATATTTTTTTTTATAAAATAAATTCACTAGCAATAATAAATCATTTTAGTTTTTTTTCAATTGTATTATTTATAATTCATAAATATCAAATAACTTCATCATTCAATACTATATCAAAGGAAGCATCTTTAGACAACAAAGGAATATTTGGATTATTCTTTAATTCAATTTTAACATCTTTACTAGATTTAAATAAACTATATATTTCGGAAAAAACAACATTAAACAATCAAAAATCTTCTTTAGAAAAAGAATTTATCAAACACAAATGTTTTTTATCTCACTTTTTGGTAGATATATTTTGAACAGAGAACATTTTTCTAGGATATTTGTCTGTATTTGATAATAATTTATCTAACATAGATAACGTCATATTATTTATCAAAACATTTTCTCATCAATTACAAACAATATTGTCTCCAAATAGAGAAGAAAAGTATTTTGAATTTTCGCTTTGATCTGGTATAAGCCTTTTAAATAAAGGAATATCTATATGATTATATAGTTTATTAAGAAAGAAAGCATTTGTAAAATCTAGATATTGAACAGAATCAATCTTATTTGCATTTTTTTGATTATTCACGCTATATTTCAAATCCTCGGATATAATATCAAACAATTCTCCAATAAAATCATAAGAAGAAACTAAATCAGTTCTATATTTTGGTACAGTAATATTGTATTTATTATTATCATCAGCACTATCAACTATATTTCGCCCCAATCATCAATTAGATATTTTATTAACATCAATATTTTTTCATAAGACATCAGTTAATTCTTTCTTTATAAGATAAACAATACTGTTTTCTTGATGAACACTATCTTGTTTATAATCAGATAAAAATATTAAATTTCTAGGATCATATGATGAAAAAGATATTTCTAATAAATTATCTTTATTATGAATAATCTTTCAACCATAATATTGTTCTAAAAAATATGGGAAAGATGGAAAAAAATCATCTTTCCAATTTCAAGAAATCTGTAAAGATTTTTCTTTCACTTCACATTTAGATTGACTTTGTATCTTCTCATAATTTCTATCGATGATACTATAGAAAATATTTTTTGAAAAAAGATCTATTCTCTTTAAATTTAGAGGACGAATAGAAAGAAATTCCTTATCTTCTACTATTTCTATCTGAAGATCTTTCTGCTTCATTTTTATCATATCCTCATAACGCTTATCTACTACTATTGATTTAGATGCATTAAATTCCTTATTGTTTATTTCTTTTTTATTATTTACGTTATCAAGTTTCATTCAAAAAATAAACAAACGATCTTTTGTTTTATCGATTCTATCTACAAGTTCTTTGTCAATATATCATCATACCATTGAAACATTCTTTCCACTAGATGTTCTGAACACAACTCTGAAAGAAACTGAAACAAAATAAAAAATTTTTTTTTCAATATTAGATAAATAAACTTCTTCTCACAACGATTCTTCTAAAAAATTTTTCATTAACAAGATATTCTCTTGTATATTCATTCATGATGTTCATCATTCTACCTGAGCATATTCTTTTTTATTTTTTCTAAATAGCTTATCTAATATAAAGACTTTAGAATCATTACCTAAAATCAACTGCTTTATAAGCAATCAACTAAACTGAGATACTAATGTTTTCTTATTTTCATAGCCACCTGTATCTCCATATTTTTTATCTAAATAATGCTTAATAATATTTGTATAAGAATCCTCGCTAGATATAGAAGTATCTTTAATATCTACATATATCTGTCACTCTTTGTAGAGAGGTGAATATGTCGGTGTTAATCCCCATACCAAATTATGATTTGTATCTTGTAGAGGAGAGATATTAAGCTGAGTAAACCCATTTAGTTTTAAAAACAAGATCATTTTATCCGATAAAATATGCTCTTTGCTTTTTTCTCATATCTGCTTTATTGGAACTATATAAGAATTTAACATCATTACAGCTCTTTTATATTATAATAAAACAAGTAGACAACGTGTTTTCTATCTTAAATGATAAGATAATTCTTGTTCTAATTTATCTCTAATTTTAAAATACATTATATTGATTTCCTCATTAGTTAATGTTTTTTCTAATGATCTAAAAGTTATTCTCATACAGACAGACTTTTTATCTGATCAAAACTTTTTATCATTTTCAAATATATCTATTACTTTTACTTCTTCAATCAATCATCATGATATATCTCTTGCTATACCTGCTAATTCAAAAGAATCTGCCTCATTTTTTAATTCAATCTTATCAGATTCTTTAGATTTTTTTTCATTCTCAACAAATTTATCTTTTGATGTAAGAAAGGAAATATCTTTATATACAGGAGGAAAATTACTCACTTCTTTATATTGATCTAAATTTCACCATTGAGATGTTATTCTTTCATCCTCACTCCAAAATATTCTGATATCTGGCACTTTTTTTAATGCCATTACTAACCTATCTATTCAGAAACCGAAGGCCCATCAATTATATTTATTTGCATCTATTCATAATTTTTCCAACACAGTTGGGTGTACAACTCATGCACCTAAAACCTCTAACCATTTTCATTCAAATTCCACTTCAACTTCTAAGCTATCTGTTGTATATGGAAAACTATCTTCGTTAAATCTATATTTGATGTCATCGCCAAACAATGCTTTTATAGTATGTTCTAATACATCCTTTAATGTATCCTGATTTATTTCTTCTTTATCTTTTGAAACTATTCTTAATCCATCTATCTGATGAAAACATTCATGATGTGTCTTATCTAAATCATCGACACGATAAACTTTTCAAAAAGACAATGCTTTTACCTCGCCTGTTTTTTCTAAATATTCTTTTGCTTTACCTTCCAATAGATAATAATACCACATCACAGATGTATGTGGTCTCAATAAAACACTTTCCTTTTTCTCTTCTGATTTATTAATAAAATAACTATCACTAGGTCTTCTTGCTACGTGATCTTCTTGAAAATTAAACAAGTCAAACGTTTCCCATTCTGATACAAATTGTGGAACTTCAACACTATCAAATCAAGCAAAAAAATCTGAATTATAAATTTTTTTCATAACTAAATTGATTGGATGCCCTTCTTGTCTAGATAAATCTGGCATCGATAATACTCTCATAATACGATTATAATAGGCTACTTCCTTTGGCGCTAATGTATCATCTTTTAATTTTTCTTCTAAATATTTAAACCATGCCTCATCATTTCCAGATATTTTTATCTTATTGCGATTTTCAGATACTAATCAAAAAATTTCTTTTTTCATATTTATATCATCTTTTCTTTTTTCGTTATTGTTTTCATTAAATACATCACTCTTATTTATTGTACCCATTTCCATATATTATAAATATAAAAACAACTATTTTATATATTTTATATATATAAAATCAAGTGTAAAGATATTTCATCACAACATTTCAGAATTACAGCAATTGAATTTAGACATTATCTCCTATATACTATCCAAACACAATCAAAATCTATACTTCTTTCAAGACTCCTCTATTTTCCAGCATCATCCCAAACTCTCAAAAACTATAAACCTCCTCTAGAATCTCGCTATACTTCCACCCTCAGGGTTCAGAACATAATTCAGTAAGTCCAATCACTCGCTATAGAGATACAATTTATCATGAGTCCCTATTTTCCTGTCCATGATATTGGACCAAGCGTATTTTTCGTATTCACCGACAAAAAACCCATCAGCACCAAGTTCTTTGTTTTGTGTATCAATATCAGACATAAACTTGTAAATCAACGCTTAGTTTTTATGTGATAAAATAAACTGATATATCTCTGGGAAATTGAAATCGTAGTTGTCTTTGAGGACAGGATTGAGATCAGTCAATACTTGTTGTTCCAAAAGATTATAGACCTTATCTATTGTATATTTAAAATCTACTTCTTCTAGTTTTTTATGCACAAGTTGTTTGAATCCTTTATCTTCAAAATCAAATTCGGTATTGTTTTTGATATATCGTATATCAAAAAAATCTCTAATTGCTGGCTCTTTTCTTGTAAGGCTTGCTCTAGTTTTTTCAGCTACCGATTCTTTTAGATCTATACAGTTTATTGTGTGGTTTTGAAAAATAGTTTCTTCCAACACGCTGTCTTTATATATTGCAATAATAGATTTTTGGATACTTGGAAGCATTAAACTTTTTTTGAGAGAAAAATCTATTTTGATGGTTTGTATAGAATTGTCCAATGTTGATTCATATTCAAAAACAAACATTGCCAGTTTATGTTCATCAAATTTTGTTCTTTCAGGCTTGAGTTTTATATCCAATATTTTGAGATCATCAATAAAATTCTTCTCGTATTCTTTCAATAAAGTCTGTCTAGCTGATCTTCCTAGTTCTTTATTGATAACAAAATCCAAATCTTCGCTTAGTCTAAAATATGGAAAATAGATTTTATTTAGACAAGTTCATCATTTAAATATTAAATCTGGATATTTTTCTCAAAATTTAATCAAAATTAATGTCAGTAAAAAATCTTTTTCTAATTTATACTCATCAAATTTTCATGTGTTTGATTTTTTTAGTATAGATAAAAACTCTTCTTTTGACAGATTTTGATATTTGGGCAAAAAATCGTTTATATAATCTATAAACATAATGCTGATATTTTAGTATATAAATTCTTGCTTACGTATTTTTTGGCTAATGTTTGTAACTGTTTCTTGTTTATTGTTGATGGTAATGTGTCGAATTTTTTATTTTCTTTGATAAGTTGTATAAAAACTCTTTCTTTTGACATAACTTTGTATAAGTATTTATCGACTTTTTGCTCTATACCACCATAAAAGAAACTCTCTCTTTGTCTGACAAAAATAAATTTACATGGTCCAATTATTTTCTTTCATGAATATTTGGTGTTGTATATGGTATACCGTTCTGCTACCTGCTCTGAAAACCCATATCTATTATAAATACTAAGTCATCCAAACATATATGTATCATCTCACATATAAAGAGCACCAACCACAAAAGGATTTACAAAACTTCTTGATTTGTTGTTTATATATCGTTTATCTCTTTTGATTGGAGTAAGAAGTCATTTGGTACACAAATCTTCTATACTATAGTTGGGGGCAAATTTATCCAAAATTTTTGTCAAAAAATCCTTTTGTACAAAGGTTTGTCCGCAAATTGTTAGTTTTTCCCTAATAATAGCTATTTTGTTTTCCATTTAATTTGTAGTAGTAAAACCTACAATATTGTAGGGTATTATACTACGAAATCAAGACAATTTTTAATATCCTACATACTATCCAAAATACAATCAGATTCTAATTTCTTTCTATAACTACCCTAAAATTTATCAAGAAATATTTTGTAAAAGAGCAAAAAGTTTGGTATTGATATAATAATTATCTCTACCAGATTTTATTTTTTTTAATATTCAGATTTTTACTAATTCTTCCAAATATTTAACCGCTGTGATACGGGTACATCACAAATCTTTTCTTAAAAATTCTACTCTGGTATAGGGATGTTTGAATATATTATTTAATAATTCTTGACTATATATTTTGGGTAATCTTGATCTAATAGTGTGTTTGTATTCCATCATCAGATTTTTTATGTTTTTGATAAGTATTATTGTGTGTTTAGCTGTTTGTTCTATCATTTCCAACATCCAAATAACCCAAGCTTCCCAAGTTCACTGATCACGAACTGTTTGTAAATAATTATAATAATCGTTTTTGTGTTTATTTATGCTTCTACTAAGATACAAAATAGGGCTATCCAAAAGTCACTCTTTAACCAAATATAAAACATTTATAACACGACCGACTCTACCATTTGCATCATAAAACGGATGAATGCTTTCAAACTGATGGTGAATTATCGACATTTTGATCAAAGGGTCTAATTGACTTGGCGTATTAATAAACCACTCTAAATCTGACATTAAATCAACAATTTCTTTGTGAGATTGTGGGGGGGTATATATTATTTCGCCTGTTTTGTCATTTTTTAGTTCTGTTCATGGCAATTTTCTGATTCATGCATTATTTTCTTCGATCATTTGCTGTAATTGTATAATATCTTTTGTAGTAATTAGATTGCTTTTGACAACACTTTGATATCAATAAAACAAAGCATCTGCATAATTATATACTTCTTTTGCAGGAATACTTGTAAAGTATTTTTTTTTGGTATTGCTTTGGTATAATTCATCATTGGTAGTTATAATATTTTCTATTTCAGAACTTTCTTTGGCTTCTTGTAAACTCAATGTAGTAATCAAAATAAACATGCTGGGTATTGTTTCAGCAAGACCTTTTAACTCTCACAAAGATTTGTGAGTTTGAGAAAGTTGTTTTAAAACTCAAATGGTTTCAAAATCGTATGTGTTTAATAATTGCGCAATTTTTTGCATATTATACAAGATATGTATAAAAAAACCTATTTTGTATATATATTATATAGATGTGTATATATTTTGCAAGTTTTTTTATATATATTTTTCATTCAGCAAAAACCTCAAACGATTAAACAGATTAATCATAGTTTCAAATCCCTGAGATTTTTTTTTATTTGATTTAAAAAAAACTCAAATCATTTTTGATTTGAGTCATAATTTTAAATATATAGATTAGAAATCACAAGTTTTTGGAGCTCTTGGAAAAGGAATAACATCACGAATATTTTCCATACCTGTTATATACATCATCAATCTTTCGAATCATACTCCAAATCAAGCATGAGGAACTGTTCCATATTTTCTGAGATCAAGATATCGTCAATAATCTTCTATATTTAGTCACATATCTTTGATTTTTTGTTCCAAAACATCAAGTCTCTCCTCTCTTTGACTTCATCAAATAATCTCTCAAACTCCTGGTACTAAAAGATCTGTAGCAGCGACTGTTTTTTTGTCTTCATTGAGTCTCATATAAAACGCTTTGATATCTTTTGGATAGTCAGTAACAAAAACTGGTCAATTGTAGATTCTTTCTGAAATATATCTTTCGTGTTCTGTCTGTAAATCAATACCTCGCTCTACAGGATATTCAAATTTTTGTCCAGATTTTTTGAGAATTTCTACAGCTTGTGTATAGGTAACTCTAGCAAAATCTGAATTTACTAATTTTTGTAATCTGGTTTTCACTTCTGGATTGATAAATTGAGCAAAAAAGTCCATTTCTGCATCAGCATTATCCAATATATATTTGAAAGCGTATTTTATTAATCATTCTGCAAGATTCATATCATCATTGAGATCTGCGAAAGCAATTTCTGGTTCTATCATCCAAAATTCTGAAAGGTGCTTTGTTGTATTACTGTTTTCAGCCCTAAATGTAGGTCAAAATGTATAAATTTTACCAAAAGCACATGCAAAAGTTTCTCAATTTAATTGTCAACTTACTGTCAGAGACGTTTCTTTTCCAAAAAAATCTTTGGAATAATCAACTTTCCCTTCAGGGGTTTTGGGAAGGTTTACCATGTCTAACGTAGAAATTCTAAACATTTCTCATGCTCATTCGCAATCACTTCCTGTAATAATTGGCGTGTGTGCTCGTATAAATCACTCTTTACGAAAATATTCGTGTATTGCAAAAGCCAATAAACTTCTAACTCTAAAAACAGCTGAAAACGTATTTGATCTTGGTCTAAGGTGTGCAATTTCACGAAGATATTCGAAGCTATGTCATTTTTTTTGTAATGGATAATCAGTTGGACAACCACCAACAAGAGTTATTTTTGTTGCCTTAATTTCAAATGTTTGTTTAGCTCATTGAGAAGCTACCAAAACTCATTCGACACTAATAGAAGAACCAGTTGTAAATTTACAAATATCATCAAAATTTGATAAATCGTTTTCAAATACTACTTGAATATTTTTTAGATAAGATCAATCATTGAGTTCTATAAATCCAAACGTTTTGGAATCTCTTACACTTCTTATCCATCAATTAATAGCGATATTTTGATTAAGGAATGATTTATAGTCGCTAAAAATACTCATAATAGCAGTTGTCTTCATATATCTAAGAGAAAAAAATAAATTACTATTATCTTATAACGTTTTACTTTTTGAATGCAATATTTTAAAAGATTTTTTGTTTACAATACAAAAAAACCTTAGAAAAAATCTAAGGTTTTAATAAATCTTATCAAAAGAACAAGGACTTATGAAGATAAACAATGAAATATTACAAATTAATAAAAATATAATAAAACAAAGAAAGGTTTCAAAAGTCCAATATTGAAATAACACTATCTTTACTATAATATGAAGATGAATAAACAAACAACATATTTTGCAAAGCAGACCTTTTTATCTTTAATCTTTTGTCTGATATTTCTTTTTTGAGAAATATAATATTTGCAATAAAGAATAAATCTTTAAATAGTCTGAATAAACAGAAATATCAAAATATAATATACCAAACAATAAATAAAACATAAATCAATCCTAATGTAAGAAAATCCAATAAAGAATAAAACAAACATAAAGAATAAATTCAGAATTTAATTATTTGCATGATATAATGGTATAAATCAAATCTAGATAATAATCAATTTAACTAAACCCAAAGAGAATAATTAATTTGAAATACCGATAGAAATAATAAACACCAAATTATAAACTAAATTTTAATAATAAAATCAGAATATAAATTACATAAGATACAAAAATAGTTTAATCAATTTGTTCTATGATAAAGATCCAACATCATACAGATATCAATTTTTTACAATCAACATCTTTTGATGACAGTATAAGTATAATCGATTTTTTTTATTTGTCAAATTTTTAGTGACTTTTTTTGTGGGTTGTATAAACAAGTTTAGAACTTAGTTTACTCTGTTTTATAATTTTATTATTACAAAATCACAAATAAAATTTTATTTGTTTTACATAAAAAAAATTTTATATTCTTTTAAAAATAAAATCTACAATAAATCCTTGTACAAAAGCAAAGAAAAATAAAACGACTATAAAAAGAATAGAAAATTTTATGCCAAAATAAGGAATCATTATTGGAAGCATTGGTAGTTTTATGGCTCTAGCATAACTAAATGCTGCTATATGTCACAAAGTTAATCATATTTTGTGTGAATCCCTTAACAATCAATACCATAAATATATAGGACCTGAAGATGCTATACCAAAAACAACAGAGAAAATTGTTTTTTTGAAATATCACCCTTTTTTGAGGTATGAAGTTACTTTTTTATTTGAGACAAGAATATTAAACAAAAAAATAAATAAAGAAATCAACAATAATGTAGGTAAAATTTCAACAAACATCTTTCAAAAATTTTTTAGTATTATTAGAGTACTAGAAGAGTCAAAAAGTATTGTCAATATATACAAAAAAATAACCATCAATAAAAATAGCCAATTTCATCAGATTTTATCTTTTGCAATAATATATCGTTTCCACATTAAAAAATTATATATAATAAAGCTATTGTATAAGCTCAAATCAAACTAAAAATAAAAGCTAATATATTTCTGATTATAGTATATTTTTTGCCAAAATAATAAGATTCTGCTGGAATTTGTACGATTCCTACAGTAACCCAAGAAATAAGAAAAGTTCAAATAATTATTACATTATCTGCTATTGGTCAAAATTCACTAGCTATAATATAAGAGTTTATAGGATTGCCTGCAAATAAACCTCACAAAATATCGACAAAAATTGCGAGTAAAAATTTGTTTTCTATTGTATACAAAAAAGACATGGATACATAATTTTTGATCAATACAATCAAAAGTAGTATACCCAAAATAATAGGTAAATTAATCCAAAAACCAATTACCATTTGTTTAAATCAGATTGCTATTGTTTTTTTATTCATACTAAGAAACTATTTCATAAACAATACCATACTCATCCAATTTGTTTTTCATGTTGTCTCATATTTTCTTTGCTATAAACTTTTCACATCATTCTTCTTTTAATAAATCAGCAACAGCAAAACCTGCTCATCATCATGAAACAAATGGATTTTTGACAAATTTTACAAATTGATCATCATCAAAAATAGCAAAAAATGGTGCTCTTGCAGCGTTATCTGCAATTGAAGCGTTTTGGTCTTCTTCCAAAATAGGTTTTATCGTACGCATGATATAATAGTTACGATATAAAGATACTTATTTTTAGTCTTTTAAAGTTATAATACAAACATAAATTCTAGTTATTTTTATATCTTGATTTTTCTTCTAATCTAAATAACTTATTTATATCTTTATTTAATTGATATTTATGAAAAAACTAATATATAAAATATTTTCCAACAAAAGAACAATTCTGGTTAGTTTATTGGCTTTTTTGATAATCATTTTTGTGGGAATATTTACAATAGACATAAATATGTTGGATATAAATTTTGGAATATGATATACCATAATTCATATAATTTTTCATATTCTTTTGAGTTTGTTGGTGGCTTGGATTGTAGCTATAAAAATGTATACAATTAACCAAAAAGAAAACATAGAAAACAAAAAAATTTCCAATATTTGACTAATTCCTGCTATAATTGGAACAATTCTTACGTGATGTCCTGTTTGTTCAGTTACTTTGGTTTCAGCACTTTGACTTACAACAATTTTGAGTTTTTTACCTCGGTATTGATTGGAACTAAAAATTTTATCAGTTTTTGTTCTGTTTTGGACCCAAGATATTATGATCTGAAATATTGACTGATGCAAATTATTTAAACGAAAAAAATGGTTTTTATCAAAAAGTTTTGTATATAGCATAATTGTTTTGATATTGGTGTTTTTTGCAACTTTTTTTGTGACACAAGAAAAAAATTATACAACAATAATGGGATGAGTTGTTGTTTACCCTAGTGATGATTACAATGTTTTTTCTTATTCTCTTCAAGAAGGTTGCTCTGACAAATCTTATTACTTAGAAAGTTTTACTCAAAATACAAAAGATACAAAAATAAATTGAATTTCTGTGTATGATTTGAAAAACATACAAAATTTTGAAATATGCAGCAAAGAACGATGAATAGAATGAGATATTAATCAGGAAAAATTCTTTGAAATTATCCAAGAATACAAAAATTCAAAAAAAATGAGTAAGTTGAAAAACATAAACAACACTTTGTTTTTACAAAAAAATATAAAATGTGAAGACTATTTAAAACCATATTGTTTGGGATCTGAATATTGGCTTTATAAAAATAACTTACTTTATAAAGTATTGGTTGAAACTATAGATGAAAAAGAAATTGAAAAAGAATATTGAAATATATTGATGGACCAAGAACTATCAAAATGGTTTTTTTATTAATACAAAAAAAACAAACATCTAAATGATAAAAACAATTAGATATCTGCTTTTACAAAAAGCACTATTATTTCTTTTCTTTTATCTTATTTTTGTCTGCTAAACTAAGAAGATAAATAAACCCACCAAGAGCAAGAAGGAAAAGTCCAACCCCTCCTGGAGATCACCAAGCAAGTGGATGAAAAAAAGGATCTAAGAACATGAGTATGATAATAAAATTATAAAGGACAATCCAAACCATCATAAGGCCAACACATTTGATGTGTTGCATGACAATAGTGGTTAACAGGACATTGTGAAGTACTTGTACAAGCTCAACATGGACCAACATTTTGGTCATCACACCAACCATTTGATTGCCAACCATTTGTTGTACAATCGGCTTTATGATCTCAAAGACCACAAATATGTGCTCAAATTGTATTTGTATTATGACATTTTCCAAGATATGTTTTTGTAGTACATATAAAGTCAGTTGTTTTACAAGTATATCATTGCTCAACTACACATGATTCATACAAATAACTACCATTTAATGCTCAATTAAGACATTGCCTTTGTTGAGATACACAACTACTTCATTCTGATACTACTGGAGACTGATAAGCATCAACGCAATCACCATGTTGAATATATGTTGTAGCAGACCATGGCAAAGAACATTTTGTAGTACATGTTGATGAAGAAGAATGACAAGCTGCTGTTCATCAAATACCAGATGTATCTGTTATTGGTGTTCATCAACTATACCAAAAACGCCAAGTCGAGTCTGAACCGTTACATACCGCTTTGTATGTCCATTGACTTGATCGATTACATGGATCAGAATATTTTTGAAACAACCTAACTTCTGCTCATGAATTATGACATCAACATATTTGACTATTTGTATTTTGATAATAGATTTGCTTTCATAAAGCAGTTCTTAAACTAGATTCCGAACATTTACCAGCAGAACAAATAGCACTTCAACAAGATACTGGACAATCATTTAAAGTAATATTTGACGGTTTATTATTACGAAAAGCTGTATATTCTGCAGATGTTTTTGTGGGAACAAAAAGTCCTGTATCTGTTGTTCATCAATATCTTCTACAAACTCAATACTCATAAATATTGGATATAATTGTTGTGGAGTCATTTCATGCGGAATTCAAAGAAATTGCGGTTTTATTTGTTGATAATTTGTATCACCAATTTCATTGATTACTTGTTTGAGCATACAAAAATCAAGCTACAGATATAACAAGAAATCAAATAATAAATAAAAAACTTTTATTCGTTTTTACTTTTCTCATTTATAATAGAAAAATATAAAACTAAGCAATATTTATTTTTTTAAATTCACGGTCAATCACAAATCACTCAATAAATTTTCATCAATTTCTCATGGAGCATCAATCATAAGATCACGATATCTTTGATTTTTGGGGAAAGCTATAACTTCACGAATATTTTCCATATTTTGATATAACATAACTGTTCTATCCAATCCAAACGCACATCAACCATGTGGCGGTACTCCATATTCAAATGATTTGAGCATATGTCAAAATCTTTCTTGTATTTGTTTTTCTGAAAGTCATAAAATTGCAAATATTGCATGTTGCAACTCTCTATCATGAATTCTAATACTTCCTCATCAAGCTTCACTACCATTGAAAATAATATCAAAACAATCAGCTTTGATAGATAAAAGTTTTTGTTTATCTTCCTGTGTCATTGATCAACCTTCACTCATCTTTTTCCCTAATGCTTTTACAAATGGAATATCTTCATCTTTTGGTTTTGTAAATGGATGATGAACAGCACCAAGAGATCAATCACTTCCTGTCTCAAACAAAGGAAAATCTACTATATGAGCAAAACTTACTTCATTTTCTTTATTTTTTAGTACATCAAAATCACCAATAAGTTTGGTTCTAAGCATACCAAGATATTTTGTTACATCCTCCCATTCTCCTACTTGAAACAACAAAGTCCATTCACCCTCAAGTTTGTTTGGTAATTTTTCCAAAGCTTCTGGAGTAATGAATTTGGATATAGATCATTTGAGTCATTCAGAAGTCATTGACAACCACGCCAATCCCTTGGATCCATATTGTTTGAGATATGTTTCATACTTATCTGCTTCTGATCTACTAAGCGATTTTGGTAACAAAATTGCCTTGATACAAGACGCTTGTTGAAACAATCCAAAATCTATAGATTTTGCTCGATCAGTAAGTTCTTGGAAAGCAAATTCTGTAGTTCTAAGTTCTGGTTTATCTGATCAATATTTATCCATCATTTCATGCCAAGTATATATAGGAAATGGTTCTTGAGTAATTTTCTTTTGTGGGAAAATTGTTTTGGTAATATATATATAATATCTCTCAATAATATCCAAAACATCTTGTTGCTGGACAAAAGACATTTCAAAATCAACTTGAGTAAATTCTGGTTGACGATCTCATCTAGGGTCCTCATCACGAAAACATCTTGCTATCTGTACGTATTTGTCCATTCCTGCAACCATCAACATTTGTTTTTGTTGTTGGGGAGATTGGGGAAGTACAAAAAATTTACCTGGTTCAAATCTTGCAGGAACTATAAATTCTCTAGATCATTCTGGTGTGTTTTTTACAAACGCTGGTGTTTCTATATGTAAGAAATTTTCTTGATCAAAAAATTTGATAGTTTCTGTGTAAATTTTGTGTCTAACAATCATGTTTTGTTTCATTGTTTCTCTTCTAAGATCAAGATAACGATATTCTAGTCTAATATCTTCTCCTACAGGAGCTTCATGATCAATAGGAAAAGGTAGTTCTTTGCAAGTAGAAAGAACTTGTATAGCAGTTGGCGAAATTTCAATTTCGCCAGTAGTCATTTCTTTGTTTATCATATTTTCTGGTCTAGCTATTACATCACCAGTAATCTTTAGTACATATTCTGATTTTATTTCTGGCAATGGGAAAGTATGCCTACTTGGATCATATGTTACCTGAGTAATCCCATATCTATCACGAAGATCTATAAATGTCATTCATCCCAAATTTCTAATTTTATTTACCCAACCAGAAATAATCACATTTTGTCATATATTTTTTCAAGTTAATTGTCAACAGGTATGCGTACGATACATCCAATACAATAAAAAATAAAATATTAACCAAATATTTAATTAATTCTGACTTTTAATCAAGGTAATATAAAAGTTTTTTGAAGCTTTTGAAACACTATTGCTTTTTGTATACAATTCCTTATAAAAATATCCAATATCGTATCAAAACAACGCAGATTATTTATATAGGTCCGCATTTGTGCGGTTTTTTTTATTCATTAGAGTTAAATTATGGCTATCAGAAATATAGCAATTATTGCCCATGTTGATCATGGAAAAACAACTTTGGTTGATGCAATACTTACACAATCAGGAACTATGAAACAAATGGAAGATCAGACTTTGATTATGGATAGTAATGACCAAGAAAAAGAGAGATGAATTACTATTTATTCCAAAAACACATCTGTCCATTACAATGGAAATACGATAAATATTATCGATACTCCAGGACATGCTGATTTTGGAAGTGAAGTAGAAAGAGCTTTGAAAATGGTAGACAGCGTACTTTTGGTGGTTGACGCTTACGAATGACCAATGCCACAAACAAAATTTGTTCTCAAAAAGTCTTTGGAACTTGGTATAAAACCAATTGTAGTAATCAATAAAATTGACAAAGATACAGCAAGACCTCATTGGGTTGTTGATCAGCTTTTTGATTTGTTTTTTACGCTTTGAGCTAGCGAAGAACAAATGGATTTTCCCGTAATTTACTGTAGCGCAAAAAATTGATACGCATTTGATGATTTTAAAAAAATTGAAGAAGCTAAAACAAATTGAAATATTTTTCCTATTTTGGATCTTATAGAAAAAAAAGTTCCTGAAGCACCAAATAACTTTGACAAACCATTTCGTATGCAAATAACTAATTTGGGATATGATGATTTTATGTGAAGACTTTGAATTTGAAGAATATATGAATGAACAGTAAAATTGTGACAAGATGTTGTTGTTTATGATAATAATTGACAAAAAAGAAAAGCCAGAATATCAAAACTCTATACTACACTTTGACTATCTAGGGTAGAGACAAAAGAAGCTATTTGTTGAGACATAGTAACTCTTGCTTGAGTTGCCAATATTTATGTAGGAGAAACTGTTGGTATTGATTGATGTGATCCGTTTCCACCAATAAAAGTAGATGCACCAACACTGAAAATGGATTTTCTAGTAAATGACTCCCCTTTTGCAGGACGTGAATGAAAACTTGTTACTTCTAGAAATATTATGGAAAGATTGGAGAAAGAATTACAAACCAATGTTGGTTTGGAAATAGATTTTGATAAATGATGAAATAGATTTAGTGTTGCAGGAAGAGGTGAACTTCATCTTTCCGTCTTGATTGAAACTATGAGAAGAGAGGGTTTTGAGCTTCAAGTATCAGCACCACAAGTGATTTTTAAAATGGAAGATGGTAAAAAAATGGAACCAATCGAACACGTGGTTATAAGTGTTGATGAAACATTATCAGGAACTATTATTGACTTACTTGCAAAAAGAAAAGGACAAATGACTGATATGATGACTCATAATGGTATGACAACTTTACAATTTGATATACCCACTAGATGATTACTTGGATTTAGGTCAAAATTTGTATTACTTACAAAATGAGAATGAATTATGTATAGTTCTTTTTCTCATTATACCGAGCACAAATGAGATTTACCAACTAGAACAACTGGATCTATGATTAGCCAAGAAAATGGGAAATCTATGAAATATAGCATTTGGAAACTTCAAGAAAGATGAAAAATATTTATCCAACCTGCTTCAGAAATGTATGTTTGAATGATTGTTGGAGAAAGTGCAAAACCATGAGATATGACTGTAAATCTCACAAAAAACAAACAACAAACAAATGTAAGAGAGAGTGGAAATGACGAAGCAATGAGACTTGAACCAATTGTACCTATGACATTGGAAGACTGCCTAGCATATATTGGTCAAGATGAATATGTGGAAATCACACCAAAAAATATTAGAATTAGAAAAATATATTTAACTGAAAGCGCCAGAAAATTAGCACAAAAAGAATGAAAACTAGAATAGAATTTACATTTTAAAACAAATATTATGTCAAATAATCAAAACCCTGTTATTCTTCGTTTTGATGATGTGTCTTTTGCTTATAATGATGGAAAACATCCTATTTTGATAGAAAGTAGTTTCTCTCTTCGTCAAAACACCAAAATAACTATTATGGGACAGAATTGAGCTGGAAAATCAACAATTTTTAAAATGATTACTTGAGAACTAACACCCCAATCTGGTAAAATAAATATCGTAAATGGAAATACTATTGCTATTGCAAGACAAGTAATCCCAAGAGAACAATTGGATCTTACAATTAAAGAGTTTTTTGAAACTGCTTTTGAAGAAAAAGACTATCAAATAGATAGAAAAATTGCTGAAGTTTTGAAAGCTGTAAATTTCAACGCACCAACAAACAAACCAATAAAAGAATTTTCTGGATGACAACAAGCTAGATTATTGTTGGCATACGCAATGATTCAACATCCTGATATTCTTTTGCTTGACGAACCAACCAATAACCTTGATAAGACAGGTATTGGTGATTTGATTAGTTTTTTGATGGCATATGATAAAACTGTTGTGGTAATTAGCCATGATGCTGATTTTCTTAATCTTTTTACTGATGGAGTATTATATCTCAATAAAATGCGTTGCCAGGTTGAACAATACTGGGGAGATTATTATGATGTAGTAGAACAAATTGCTGCACAAATAGAAAAAGAACAAATGCAAAATGCTAGAGCTGAAAAAAAAATTGCTGACGCCAAAGAAAAAATCAACTTCTTCTCAAATAAGTGAGGTAAAATGCGTAAATTGGCTAGTAAAATGAGAGATGAAGTAGAAGAAGCAGAAGATAATATTGTAGAAGTAAGAAAAGATGATAAAACTATCAAAGAATTTATTATTCCTTTTGAAAATTATGTATGACCTATTGTATCGATAAACAAAATCTGACTTATGAACTCTTCTCACGAAGTTGTGACGCATAAGTTACCACTTGTTATTAAAAAAAATCAAAGATACATCCTTTCTGGACCAAATGGTATCGGAAAATCTACGCTTCTCAAAAAGTTGGTTAATTCTCATGACAATGATGCTATGATTCATGAAGATGTAAGAGTTGGTTATTATAGTCAAGATTTTAATGCTTTGGATATGGAAAAAGTAGTATGGGATGATCTTCGTGAAGTTGCTGGAGATATGACAGATCAAGATATTTATCGTGTTGCTGCACAATTTTTACTTACAGGTGGTTTACTCAAAAATACTATTGGTTCTCTTTCTGAAGGACAGAAATGACTCCTCTGTTACGCAAGATTTGTCCTCCAAAAACCGCATCTCCTCATCCTTGATGAACCAACGAATCATATAAACTTTCGTCACCTTCCTGTGATATCTCAGTCCTTGAATAAATATCAATGAGCAATGATTATGGTTAGTCATGATGAAGTTTTTGTTAATCAATTAGATTATTTAGAAAAAGTAGATTTAGGTAAATTAATCAATTAAAAAAAGCGGAGAAATCCGCTTTTTTAATTATGTTTTGGTTTTCCCATTCATCTAAATTTTCAAGATTTTGGTTTTGATGGTTTTATATGTCTATCAACATTTCTGTTTTCAGCTCATAAACCTGTTTTATGTTTTTTGTGTTTGGGATTACTACGAAAATTATTTTCTGTTTTGATAGGTTTTTGGTCGTCGAATAAAGGGAGCTTTCCATATTTTTGGGTGGGACTTAGGCGTTTTCTTTGCATTGGCTTTCTCCCCCCTCCTTTCTTGTCTGTAGATCTATCCAAACGAAGATTTCAATAGGCTCATTGTCTATCGTTTTGCATAACATGATCTGAAGGTTGGATCCTGATTCTATGAATTTTTTCTATTTCTCTAACCAAAGGTTTTTCAAGTGGAGAAACAAGCATAATTGCTTTACCTGTAGCACCAGCTCTTCCTGTTCTTCAAATTCTATGAATATAACTTTTGGCATCGATAGGCACATCAAAATTGATAACAAGCCCAACATTTTCCATATTCAGCCCTCTAGCAGCAACATCGGTAGTGACTAAAATCTGAATTTTATTTTCTTTGAAACTATTTAATGTAGATTGTCTTTTGCCCTGAGCCATATCTCCATTTAGCAATCCTGCATTAAATCCATCTCAGATCAAAATTTGATGTATTGTTTTGGTATTTCTTTTTGTATGTGTAAAAATAATAACCTTATCTTTTGGGTGAGCCTCAATAACTTTGATAACGTTAAAAAGTTTTTGTTCATGATCTACGCTAAGATATCTGTGGTTTATTTTGTCAACAGTTACTTCTTCTCCTATTTTGATAAATTCATAATCGGAAATATGTTCTTTGATTATTGTTTTCATTTCATTGTTCATCGTAGCAGAAAACGTGTAAGTCTGTTTTACCATTTTTAATTGAGCTCGAATTTTTTTGATATCACGGACAAACCCCATATCCAACATTCTATCAACTTCATCAAGAATAAAGTAATCAACTGTTCTAATATCTATTACCCTTTGATTCATAAAATCCATTAATCTTCCTGGTGTCGCAACAACAATTGCAGGACTTCTTCTAAGTTTATCTTTTTGGACATTAGGGCTTGCTCCTCCATATAGACAAGCAAAACTAACCCCATAAAATTTAGTTAAATTTCTAATCTCTTCTCCTATTTGAACAACCAATTCTCTAGTCGGAGCAAGAATCAAAACTTGCACAGATTTTCTATTTGTATCAATTTTATTGAGCACAGGAAGCAAAAATGCCGCTGTTTTTCATGTTCATGTTTGAGATTGTCCAACGACATTTGCACCAGTAAGAGCAACCTTAAGAACTTTTTCTTGGATTGGAGTAGCTTGGGTATATCACATAGCGGTCAAAGACCTTAATAATCCATGTTTTAATCAACATTCACTAAATAACATTAATTTATTTGTAACTAATAAAATATACGCAACAATTGCGTTTGTTTATGCTACGATTTTGGAGTAAAATAGCAAGGAAGAGTTTCTTATTATTTTAATAAATTATAAATTTTTCTAACAACTTTTTTACGAATCGAATCTTTAAAATTATTTTTTAATTGTCTTTTATTATCAAAATCTATTTTTTGCGGATTATTTTTTTGTACATCAAAATCTTCTGGCGAAATTACTTCTCATACGATATTACCATTTTTATCTCTTACTAATCAAGCTATTGTGTCCATCAACTTTTTCTGATCTATAATATCTATAATTTCTTTTGATGATATTGTTTTGATATCTATAAAAACATCTCATGTACTTCGATTATTATCAGTTTCTTTAAGTCATTTAATGTTAGGATTTTTAAGACTGGTACCATTTGTACCAACAAGAACGATTTCATGTTCTGATTCAGCAAGAGACTTTATAACTTTTATTGTTTGCTCTACTCAATCATCACTTTGGAAAGAAATTGATTTTATAGTTCAATCAGCATTCCAATTTATAATATCTCTTGTACCAGTTGGCGCCATTAAAACAATTTGATCTGAATTTTTAGTCAAAGATAATAGTTGTTTTAAAAAGTTTAATCTTATAGACTTTATTTTGTTTTCTATATCATCTATTTTATCTCTAGATGGAACTGTTTTTAAAATATTAGCTAATGACTGCAAAGAAAATATTTGCTTTTGAGTTGTTATAGCCGGTCCTACTACTATATTTAAATCTTTTTTGAGATTTATACTATCAAATTCTTCTTTTGCGAATTTGTATAACTCTTTTATAAAAACAACCATTGTTGCAAAATTATCGTGATTAAACAAAACAATTTTTGATTTACCATTATTATTTGGAGAAACTATTGATTTCATAATTGATTCATACTTTTTAATATTGTATGGTAAAACATCAATATGTGAATCCAAAACTTCAAATATAGCCTTTTTATTTATATCCAAAAAACCAGATTTTATTGGATATAAAATCTGATCAACATTATCTTTTATCAACTGTTTTGGTAATAATCAATTTTTCAAACTCCTTGAATGGTAATAATCATGATATATTTCAGACTCTCTGTTTATACCCAAAGATTTTTCCTTTAACATAAAAATTTTTCAACAGATAAACGTATGTTATTATTTTATACAATCAAAACAAAAAGTCAATATCTTATCAAAGAAGATTAGTAAAAAAATTGGGATTAATCTCAAATAACATTCTGAGTAAGGCAAATGAAAACAAAAAAATTCACTCTCGTTTTGAAAGTCTTCGACCAGTTCTCATAAATAAAAAAGTAATTGCCAACGTAACAAATAATATTAATACTGAAAATATATTATCTCTAAACAACATTTGAAAAAATCACTGATTACATTGTTCTATAATAATACAAGTTGAAGTCAGATTTAATGGTGTTATAACAGAGCTTACTCAAATAATTCACAAAATATTGAATATATCGGAACCAATAACATTTCAAACTCACATATCGTATCTTTTTTTGATTATTGCAGTAATAGTTGCTGCCATTTCTGGTAAGCTTGTGCCAGCTGCAACAATAGTTGCTCATATAGCCCACTCTGAAACACCGAAAACTTGTGCAATATATACCGCCGCACTCACTACATGCTCTGAAGCCAAAACCAATAATCCAAGACTAGCTATTAATTTAATTAAATTTAAAAGAACTCAATTTGATGATTTATTGTAATCTGGTATATCTTTTTTGTAGAAAGCAAATCACAAAAGTGACAAAATAATTCATACAAAAATTGCAGCATAAATAGAAAAATCAAAAGACAAGTTGAAACCTCAATCTACAACTGAACTGTGAATAATTGACAAAGAAATTAATCAGACTAAAATGTATGCAATGTTTTTTATTTTTGGTTTTGAATCATCTACAACTTCTTCTGTCAAAGCTTCTTTTTTGATTCGTAGATAACTATTGTATCAAATCAATGATGTAAGTAATATCGCTCATTCTCGCCAAGCGACATGTTGATCCCAAAGCATAGCAAAGATAGCAGCTGTAACAATCAAAAGGAAAAAACCATCTCTATAAACAAGTTTTTTTTGAATAACAATAGGAGCCACAATAGCACTAAGACCAAGAATAAACCCCAGATTAAATATATTTGATCCTATAACATTTCATACAGACAAAGCTCAACTTCAATTGATAGCAGCCATAGCTGAAAGAAAAAGCTCTGGTGCAGATGTACCAAACGCAATTACTGTAAGTCCTATAAGCAATGGCGATATTTTGAAATAATTAGCGATTCTTACGCTAGAAATAATTAGATAATTTGCAGCAAATCACAAAAGAAATAAGCCAAGAACAAGTAATATTATAGCCAATATCATATTTCTAATTTACAAATAAAATCAAGAATTTGATATTTATTTGTATTAATAATTCAAGACTAAGAATTTGTACCGTAATCTTCAAATGAATTTTTATTGATATATTTTGCTATATCTACAACTACGATAATTGATAAAGATATAATTGCTGTAACCAACCATGTATACCAAGGCAATCCTGTTGTTTCAAATATTTTTTGCAAAAATGGAATATACATAATTGCAACAGTTGCCAATATTGAAGCAGCACCTGCATAGATCAAAAGTGTGTTTCTAAATAAACTTGTTTTGAAAAATGAAGAATAAAGAGACCTAAAATTAAAAGCATTACTAACCTCAAACATAATTAATGTAAGCAATGTTGCTGTATGTGCAGCTACCAGAGACCAGTTCAAAACATTTAAAGTAATATAATATACAACCAATGCTCATGCGGCCATAAACAATCAGACACCAACCATTAATATCTTTTTCTTGGTATTGAGAATTTCAGAATTTCTTCTTGCTTTGAGTTTCATAATATATCATGAACCCGCTGTAAATCAAAGCGTAAGTGCTGGCATATTATCTGTCACCAAGTTCATAAACAAGATTTGAATTGCTACCAAAGGAACCGGCCATCACATCAATACAGCAAAGAATATTGTTGCCAATTCTGCAATATTACAAGATATTTGGTAAATTACAAATTTTTGAATGTTTTTGAAAATGGTTCTTCACTCCTCTATTGCCGTCACAATAGTTACAAAATTATCGTCTTCGAGAATAAGATCTGCTGCTTCACGAGAGACATCTGTTCCATTTATTCCCATAGCCACTCAGATATGGGCTTCTTTGAGGGCTGGGGCATCATTTACGCCATCACCCGTCATTGTTACAATCTCACCCAGCCCTTTAAGGGCTTTTACGATTCTGAGCTTGTGCTCAGGTTTTACCCTAGCAAATATCATTATATCTAGAACCCTTGATGTAAGTTCTTTATCTGTCATTTTATCTAAATCATCTCATGTTACAGCATCTCAAACAATTCATACATCTCTTGCTATAGCAATTGCTGTTTCTTTGTTGTCTCAGGTAATCATTTTTACTTTTATTCATGCATCATAACATTTCTCTATTGCTTCTTTTACACCATCTCTAGGACTATCTTGTAAACCAACAGCACCCAAAAATACAATATTTTCTTCCAACATCCCAGCTTGATTTTTTTCTATATACTTATATCATAAACAAAGAACTCTATATTTTTTTTCCGTAAGATCTGATATTTTTTCTTGTATATGATGAATCTCTTTTACTCATAACTCTACAATCTGATTTCATTTTTGTACATGAGTACAATGTTTCAAGAAAAATTCTGGTGCTCATTTACTATATAATACATTTTTTCATTTTTTTTCTACAACAACACTCATCATTTTCCTTTCAGAATTGAATGGAACTTCTTCAAGCCTTTCAAAATGTACAATATCTTCTACTATATTTGCTTTATGACCCAACACCATCAATGCAATTTCCGTAGGAGTTCATTTAAACTTTCTTCCTTCTTTATGATTGATAATATGAGCATTATTACATAAAACGGCTGATTCTAATAATTGATAAAGATGCTTATCATTTCTTGGATCTATTGATTTTTTATCTTCCAAAAATTTTCATTGCATATCATAACCAACTCAACTTATCTCAACAACACGATCATAAGTAATCAACTCTTTTGCTGTCATCTCTCATTTTGTAATAGTCCCTGTTTTGTCACTACAAATTACAGTTGTTTCTCAAAGAGTTTCTATAATAGACATTCTATTTACAATAGCTTTTTTCTTTGCCATTTTGTATGCTCCTCATGCAAGTGTTGAAATCAATACAACAGGAAGTCATTCTGGAAATGCAGAAATCATAAGTGCAATACTTATCAAAACAATTTCTATAATATGTTGAGCTGTCCATGCTTCAAGATTATATAACATAATAGCAGCTGAAGCCAAAGAAATCACAATTGCAATTGTTGCCATAAATTTCACCAACTTATTTACTTTATGTTTTAGGGGTAAATCTTTTTCCGCAGCAGAAATCATTCCTGCAATTTTACCAAATTCTGTATGCATTCATGTTTTCAAAACTTTTGCTACAGCACGACCATTTACAATATATGTTCACATAAAAACAAGATTTTCTGAATCATAAATTTCTTTAACATGTTTTGTTGCTATTTTGGAAACCTCTTTAGATTCTCATGTAAGAATAGATTCATTGACCATCAAATCCTTTGCTTCTACAATAACGCAATCAGTAGGAATTTTCTCTCCTGTTTCCAAAAGAACAACATCTCCTGGAACCAATTCTTTTGAACTTACTTGGATTTCTTTACCATCCCTAACAACTGTAGAAAAAGATTCTAACATATTTTTCAACGCGTCAACTGCTTTTTCAGCCTTATATTCTTGAAAAAATCAAACAACCACTATAACCAAAATCACTCCAATTATCGAATATCCCGTTGTTCATTTTCAAACTGCAAAAGAAAGCAATGCTGCTGCTACCATAAAATAAGCCATAAAATTTCATTTTACTTGGTCTCGTAAAATTGATCGTAAGCTTCTTTTTTTACTTTCTTTGATTATATTATAACCATAGGTTTCTAATTTTTTTTTGGCTTCGTGATTAGTAAGTCCAGTGTACTTCATATAAATATATTATTAATAATTAAAACAGTATAAGTATAATCAGAATTTGTTTTCGTCAAAATATATCAAACAAAATCATTACGATTTCCCCATATTTTGATAAAAAATATATGTAATTAGTGATTTTTAATAAAAAAATGATTAAAAATTAAAATAAAATTAATTTCTCAAAAAAATTATAAATACAAGGCTAATAAAACCAGCTTCAAAAGCTACATATCAAAAAGATAAAAAAAAGTCATCAAAAATTTGACAAATAAAACATTTTCGTGTATACTTATATTGTCATCAAAAGATGAAGGGTGTTAAAACCTTATTGTCTGATGGTGTAGGATCTTTATCATAGAACAAATTGACCTCTGTACTGTTTTTGTGTCATTTGTATATTAATATATTTCTTTTTTGTGCTAGCTAGCTGGTTTGAAAAGGACTTATATTCTTTGATTTCTATTCTCTCCTTTTGGTTTGATTGTGTTGATCTTTAGATTTACCTTTGGTTTGTCTTTGGATTAATATATTCTGATCTTTTGGTTTGTTTGGATTATCATTTATACTTTTTGATACTTTGTATGTTTAAACTAGTTTTGGATATACAAGCTGTTTAGGACTTCTGTCCTCTTACAAATACTGTATTTCTTTGCAAAAAGAGATATCAGGCACAAAATTAAAGATTAAACCGCCTGCTTTGTAAAATATATTGTTGGATAAAACCTGCTTTATATTATAGTAAAAATAGCACTCGATCAATATAGGACTTGTGCATTCTTTGTTTTGTTTTATTGTGCTTGATTTAACTTACCTTTGGTATTTTATATCTTGTATAGTATTACATTGGTTTATCATCACCTGTCCTTGTTCTTTTGATAAGATTCAAAAGGACCTTGGAAGATTCTTCTAAGGTTTTTTTCTTATTGTAAAATTTTTTCTATTTTATCCAAAAGATTATCTTTCCCCCTACCTTTGATACTAGATGTCATAATAAAATTTGGTTTATTTCAAAAATATTTTTCGTACATATTTTGCAGCGCTATTGTGTTTTTATATAAATCTTTCTGATTACTTTTATCTGTTTTTGTTATAATAATTTCAAAAGGAATTTGATCTTCTTTTAGTACTTTCATAAATTCAAAATCAATTGTTTGTGGCTGTATAGATCAATCAACAAGAACAAAAACGACTTTTAATGAGGGTCTTTGTGTAAGAAATTCTTGCATGGTATCCATCCAATCTATTCTTTGCTTTTTACTATATTTTGCATATCAATATCCGGGAAGATCAACCAAGTATCGACTTTTATTTATCAAAAAATAATTCAGCAATTGGGTTTTACCAGGAGTTACAGAAGATTTTGCAAGCTGTTTGCGTTGGGTAAGCATATTTATCAATGAAGACTTTCATACGTTGGACCTCCCTACCAACGCAAATTCTGGATATTCTGCTGGAGGACATTCTGATAATTTGGAAGCACTTTTAATAAACTGGGCTGAGGTTATAATCATGGTTTATAATGTTATTATTTCGCGATAAAAAACGAACAAACTAAGTTCTTTCACAATAAAAAATAAATAAAATCCATCTATCATCAAAGCTATTGATTTCGACTATCCTATGAGACAAAACTTTTGGATATTAATGATGTTGATTGAGGATTATTTCCTTCTTTTATTTGGGTTTTTTATTGGTCAACTTATAAATTGAATAGTTTGTGAAAAATTACAATAAATTTTACAGATTGTTTTGAATATAACAAGAGATTTTAATCTAATTGTTTATAATTGGAATCTCAAAAGAAAATGTAGAACCTTTTCCAAGCTCACTTTGTATTGGCAACATTTTACCTCAAAAAACATTAATAATTTTTAAAACAATAGCCAATCAAAGTCAAGATCACCTAATGATCGGCTGGCAATCAGATTCTAAAGATTGAAATTCTTGGAAAATTTTTTCATAATTTTCTTTATCTATTCATGATCACGTATCAGAAACAGAAAAAACAAAACATCCATTATTTTGCTCTGCAGAAATAGAAATGGTTCATGTATCCGTAAACTTTATAGCATTCGATATAAGATTTGTAAAAATTCTTTCCAATAATTTTTCATCACTTTCAAATATTTTGGGGAAAGATATTAAATCATTATTCAAAACAAAATTTATATCTTTTTCTTTCTTTCATTCTTTTTTTGATAATTCATTAATATGGGTTAAATACCCATGTTGTTGATTTAGTATTTTATCAAAAAAATCTTTTGTAGCTATTTTATTTATTTTAGATTTTGTAACTCATTTTTTCAAAGCTCAAAATTCATTAAGATCTTCTACAAATGCATATACTCTATCTGATGACTGTTTAACAATATCAAGGAAAAAAATAATTTTTTCAAAATCATCTTTAGTAAAATTCTTTGATTCATACACATCTGTAATATATTGTTTCATAATTTCTCAAAATCAATTTATAGCATTGACTGGATTCTTTATGTCATGAATAACATAACTCATAAACTGATTTAATTGATCATTTACATTTTGCAATTGTATATTTGCATTTTCCAATTCTCTTTTTGCCATTTCAAGCTGTTTGTTTTTTTCGTTTAGTTCATCATTTATAGCTAATAATTCTTCATTTGTAGTTTTGATTTCTTCATTGGCTTTTTCTACTTCTTCTTTGGCTAAAAACAATTCAGTTATATCTTTACCAATTCATGCAATAGCGGGATTTCACATCCAAGTAATAGGCTCTCTTGTTACAGAAAAAATGCGCTCTTCTCAGTTCGCTACTTTTTCTTTCTGTATTGAAATAACATCTCATTTTTGTGTTTCTCGAATATTTTTATAATCCATGAGGATTTTCTTTATATGTTCTTGTGATCTATGAGGAAAAATTTCATTCAGATCTTTTCAGACTGGATCAAATCCCAATATACTTGCCAAGTGACTGTTTGTATAAGCACAAATTCATTCTAAATCATAAACAAATACATTATCTTGTGTTTTTTTTAATATTTGAGACATTCATTCTACACATATATCATCTTTATTATATTTCATAATTTCAATATCATATATAAATATCAAGATGTGTTTTAATTATATATTTTCAAAAGTCAATATCGTTTTTAAAAAAATAAAAAAACAGACTATAATAACCATAGTCTGCTTGACGATAAATAATGTATTAGTACATAATTCCTCTATAAGATATAAATATCTGTTACATATGTAACGCATATATTATAATCAGATTTTTTATTTTGTCAAATTTTTGAAAAACAATTATCAAGCTCTTTCTATTAACTCAAACCACCTACCTTCTTTTATCTCTAATTGTTTAAGAAGCTGATTTAATTCTATTCAAAATTTTTTGATATCATCAAAGGGACAATTGGGGTCATTGAAATAATTCTGGATTTGATCTTTTCTTTTTTCCATTTCTTGGATGTCTTTGCTCAATTGATCAAGTTCACGTTGCTCCATATATGAAAGCTTCTTTGGTTTATCAGGAAGTTCTTTGAGATTATTAGGAGACGTGATAAATCACGTCTTTACGGTTTTTTTTTCTTTTTTTCCTTTTTTGAGTTTTTGGTCTTGGGCGGATTTGTACTGAGAATAGGTTCATCGGAAGTCATCGATTACGCCCTCGCCTTCGAAAACGAATAAGTGATCCACAATTTTGTCCATAAAAAATCTATCATGAGAAACAACTATCAAACAGCCTTTGTAATTGGAAAGAAAATCTTCCAAAACCCCCAAAGTTATCAAATCCAAATCGTTGGTTGGTTCATCCAGAATTAAAAAATTTGGATTTTTTTGTAATATAGTAAGTAAATAAAGCCTTCTTTTTTCTCCACCGCTTAAGTTATGAGCAAATTGATGTTGTTGTTTGGGAAAAAAGAGAAATTTTTCGAGCAATTTTGGGTCAGGAACAATATCGATAAGCCTTTTGTCTGACGGAAAATCAATATGCTTTTGTTCATAATAACCAAAAACCACAGACTCCCCTGTTTGGATAAGTCATTTATCAAGTGGCTCTTGCCCCATAATCATATTGATAAACGTTGATTTTCCGACTCCGTTTTTGCCAATAATTCCTATACGTTCACCATGTCTGCATTCGTGAGAAAAATCATTGACGATTTTTTTGGTACCGAAGGCTTTTTGCATATTTTTGATATGCAAGATTTTGCCTCATAAGCGCCTTTCCTGGACATCGAGTTCTAGTTTTGCACTTTCAGAAAAAAGAATATCTCTTTTGGTATCAAATTTTTCTTCTATAGCATAAAATCTTTTTTCTCTAAAAGTAGCTTTGGCTTGTCTTCCTTGCGGAGCTCTACGAATCCGAGCAAGCTCTTTTTTGAAAAACTGGTGAAGTTTGTGCATTTCTATTTTTTCGTTTTCTTCGCGGATAGCTTTTTTCTCCAAAAAATAGGAATAATTTCCTGTATATTGATGGATTTTTCCTCTTTCCAACTCCCAGATATCGGTACATACTCTTTCCAAAAAATATCTATCATGGGTTACCATAAACAAGGTAATATGGTGTTTTTTGAGATATCGTTCTAACCATTCTATCATATCGAGATCAAGATGATTTGTTGGCTCATCTAGTACCAACATTGAAGGATTTCCCGCCAAAACTTTCGCCAACATTACACGTTTCGCCTCCCCTCATGACAAAGTATCCATAGTCTGATTGAGACATGGTTTGATTCTAAGTTTATCTATACTTATATTGAGTTCAATTTCTTGTTCTCGATTAGCATTTGTATCAAAATCAAAAAGAAAATCACGAACCGTTACGTGTTTATCGAGTTTATACTCTTGAGATAAATATCAGATTTTTATATCTTTTCTTCGGTCTATTTCCCCATCCGTCAGATCGATTTCCTTCATTAATAATTTGAGCAAGGTTGTTTTTCCTGCTCCATTTTTGGCAATCAAAGCAATTTTCTGATTTTTGGTAATCGTAAAATCTACATGATCCACGAGTATTTTGTCGGTATATGATTTGGTAAGATTGGTTACTTTGAGGTATTGCATAGATTTTTAAATTAATTAAAGTCTGAATAATTTTCTGCATAATATTCACTTTTGGCTTGATCATAAACGGATTTGGCTCTTTTGGTAGCTAGCCTATGATCGACGATTGGTTGTATGTATTTTAATGAATATGTGAGTGGGTCGTGCAACTGTTCTGCTGGAATATTTTTGAGTTCTGGTAAATATTTTTTGATATATTTGGCGTCAGGATCAAATCTTTGGGCTTGAAGGATTGGACTAAAGATTCTCAGTGGTCTTGGGTCTGCGCCAACTGAAGCTGATCGTTGTCGGTTTCCGATATTGACGATTTGATCGTAATCGAGAAGATATTGCTTGAAAAACTGTTCCCCTCGGGTTCGGTCAATCAGTAAATCTTTGGTGAGGAACGATGCGACGATCATTCTGGCGCGGCCATGCATTCGGTTTTCTGTTTTGAGTTGTTTTATCGCAGCATCTATAATTGGATATCAGGTTTTTCCTTGGCAAAAAGCTTGGAAGAGTTTGGTGTCGTTGTCTCGTGGGATTCCTCTTCTTTTTGCCTGGAAGGATTGGACAAGACTTTCTGGGAAATGATAAGAAAGTTGATATCGGAATTCTCTTCGCGCCAGTTCTTTGAGAAAGGTTTGGTTGTTTGCTTGGTGTGCCAGGTGATAGAGCTGGCGGGAGGAAATAACGCCGAATCTAAGATATGGTGAAATTTTACTGGTCCCGCCAGCTCCTAGCATATTTCTCTTTTCATCGTAACTTTTGAAATCAAACTTTTTGAGAATTTTGGATGGATCTTGAAATTTTCGATAAGAATTAGAAGATGGAAGTTGGTCGAGTGATTTTTGAGTTAGTTGAGAGATGTCAAGACTTGGGAAAAGGATGGCGACGGAGTCGCGGGGTAACTGATAGGTGTCTGAGTTTGCGACCTTTTCCCAAGCTTTGGAATAGGGAGAAAAGAGTTGATACGGCTTCAAAACTTCTGGCGCTACAAGTAAGTAATCATTTTCCACGTGCATTTGCACGCCCATATCTCTGAGCGCCAGACGCACTCTCAAATCTCTCCCTAACCCATAAATATCATAAGCTTTGTTGACATAAATTTGTTCGATAGAATACTCACGTACAAGAGAAGGGATGAGATCTTCTGGATCGCCAACCAAAACCAATAAATTCAGATTGATTTTTTGTAATTGCTTTTGTAAATCAATAAGCGCATCTTTGATAAAACCAATTCTTGAATCCCTTAATCATTCAAATTCTTTGAGCAATTTTGTATCTACAATAAAAACAGGCAAAATCTGGCTACTGTTTTTTAACGCAGCTGTCAATCCATGATTATCTTGTATTCTTAGATCTTGTCTAAATCGAAATAATGTCTTCATCTTTTAAAAGATAGTTTAAAAGTTTTTTAAACTTAAGTATAAGGTCGTATTTTGCAAATTATTTTTACAAAAATGTCTTGATTTTTACTATCAAATCTTTAACAATTTCTCGCGAAACTATTTACAAATCCTTTGTTTAGTGCAAGATTTGAAAAAGGATTTTTTATTTTGAATCAGATATTGATGTCTACCGAACCAATCTTATGATTCTTCAAAACTATATGAACATACCTAGATAAAATATTTTCTTTTGTTGCTATTTCTTGGTGGACAGAAATTTCTACTATGACACCTCTTATGCGTTGAGTTTTATTGCAAATAGCTATAATTGTTATCGTCGTCTTAGCTATTAAATTTTTTCGTAAATCAAAATTTGGAATCTGATTTTCTTTGATTTTCGAATATATGTACGAATTTTTCGAAGAAATTCTTGGAAAGACACAAAAAGAAGTTTATAAGGTGTATGTAGTTAGTTTGTTTTTTGTCGTTTTGTTATCAAACTTATTAAGCTATATTCTAGATCTGGTTAGAGTTATGTTTACTGATATAGAAGCGCTTCCAGAGTTTATTGTTATTCCAACAACAAACTTTAATTTTAATCTTGCACTAGCATTGGTTAGTATTATTATTATGCTTTATGTCCAATTTCGCCGTGCTGGATTTATTAAATTTGTTCTTGAGTATATACCTATTACTGGAAAATGAATTTTGGATATAGATAGATGAAATATGAAAGCTTTCATATACTACCCTATCAAAATAGTTGTTAAAGCATTTGATATAGCTATCTCTTTATTTGTTTGATTGCTCGATATTGTTGGAATTGCTGCGAAAGTAGTTTCACTTACCGCAAGATTGTATTGAAATATGCTTGCTTGAGGTATTTTGCTTTGACTTTTAGTTACTGGGATTAATTCAATCTTTCAAAATGTTTTTGCTGCAGACTTTCCTATTTTGGGACCACTTATATTGTATGCACAATGACTTTTGGTAGCATTAATTCAAGCATTTGTATTTCCGTTATTGGTTGCTATATTTATCAAAATAGCACAAGAATCTGAATAATATTTTACTTTATTATTGTATAATCATCATGATGGACACAACTTTATTTTTAGGAGCTGGTTTAGCTATTGGTTTGGCTGGACTTTGAGTTGGTATTTGAGAATGAATTATTGCAAAGAAATCATTAAAAATTATGGGGATGAATCCAGAACTTAGTTGATCATTTCTAGTTCTTACAATCCTAGGTATCGCTTTGACAGAATCAGCTGCGATATATGGACTTATTATTGCATTACAAATTATGTGATTAGATCCTGCTACAGTTAGTTCTTGAGCAGTAATTGCTGCTGGTTTAGCGGTAGGTGCTGCTTGATTTGGTGCTTGAGTTTGAGAAGGACTTCTTGTTTCTGGTGCTATGGAAGCAATTCTTAGAAACCCTGAAATGAAAGGTAAAATTATGACATATATGATCCTTTTCCTTGCATTAGTTGAATCTAGTGCGATATATGGATTAGTTGTTGCCTTGTCATTACTTGGATAATAACTTCTCTTATACGCTTCGGCTCACGCTCAACGTGATAAAGAGAAAAAAGTAAAATTTACTACTTAATATATATTATGGAAATTAGTTTTTCTTCGCTAATAGCACAAATAATAAATTTTGGAATAATGTTTTTCTTATTTTCTAGGTTTGTTGCAAAACCTATTTCTAAACAAATAGAAGAAAGAAGACGTCTTATCGAAAAAATCAAAAAAGCCGACGAACTTTACAAAGAAAAAATTGAAGAAGCTGAGAAAAAAGCAGAAGGTATTATTTCTGATTGATTAATCAAAAAAGAGACTATTATATCCGAATGAGAATCTCTTGCTTTGAAAAAACAAGTGGAAATTATACAAGAAGCAAATAAAAAAGCGGACAAAATTTTGAATGATGCAAATAATTCAGCGAAAGTATTATCTACAGAGCTAGAGAAAAATTTTATCGAATCAGTCAAAAAAACATCAAAAGTAGTAGTAAAAAAACTTCTTCAAAAAGATATGGACTTACAAAAAACATATTTGGAAGAAATTGTAAAAGAAGCTATTTAATTTAAATATCTAAAAAATGCGTATAAGTAATCAAGCATTAACAAAAACATTGCTAGAATGTGATAT
>CAYRHE010000001.1:53288-82297 GCA_964424095.1 uncultured Candidatus Peribacteria bacterium
AAAAAATGCGTATAAGTAATCAAGCATTAACAAAAACATTGCTAGAATGTGATATTACATCAAATGATTTGATCACTTATTTTGGTATTCTTATAAAACTTTTGAAAAAGCATAAAAAAAGACTATTAGATTCTAGTATTTTAGATATTATAAAGGAACAAGACAATAATTTATATAATCTTATAAATATATTTAAACATTACAATAAACTAGATACCACATCTATTAAAAACATTTCAACAGAAATAAAAAAACAATCATCAGATTATATACCAACATTTGCTGTAAACATTATAGAACATCCAAAAAAGAATGATGTGGTAGAAAGATTACAATCAAAATTTCCAAAATGTGAAGTAAAACAGTATGATGGATTTGAAATTGGTGCTTATATATCTGGTGAATGATGGTATTACAAAAGAAATATAGATCAAGACCTTCAAAAGCTTTTATAATATTTATTTATTAATCTTCTATTATGAGTAAAGTAAACATTCAAGACATACTTGCAAAAATCGAACAACAAATAGAAAAAGCAGATCTAAATCAAAAACTTTCCAAACAATGAGAAATTTTGGAAATAAAAGATTGAGTGGCTTTGGCAACTGGTTTGGAAGATGCTATGTTTTCTGAAATTGTAGAATTTGAAAATGGAGCAAAATGACTTATTCTAGATCTTTTACAAGATCAAGTCGGTATTTTGATTTTGGGAAAATGAGAATGACTTAGACAATGACAGCTTGTGAAATCTACAGGAGAGGTTTTTTCTATAAATGTTAGTGAACACTTTGTAGGAAGAGTTATTGATGCGTTGGGAAATCCTATAGATGGTAAATGAGTTATAAAAGCAAAAGAAACTGCTCCTATAGAAAAAGTAGCACCTGGGGTTATTACCAGAAAATCTGTTAACGTTCCTTTGGAAACAGGAATAAAAGCAATTGATACTATGGTACCTATTGGAAGATGACAAAGAGAACTTGTTATATGAGATAGACAAACATGAAAAACAACAGTAGCTATAGATACGATATTGAACCAAAAAGGAAATGATGTAATCTGTATTTATGTTGCTATATGACAAAAAGAATCTAAAATAAGAAGAATTGTAGAATTGTTGCAAGAAAGATGAGCTATGGAATACACTATAGTTGTTACTTCTACAGCCAACAACCCTGCAATTTTACAATATATTGCTCCTTATGTTGGATGTACGTTGGCAGAACATTTTATGTCAAAAGGAAAAGATTCGTTAATTATTTACGATGATCTTAGTAAACATGCTGTTGCATATAGAGAACTTTCACTTCTTTTGAAAAGACCTCCAGGAAGAGAAGCATTTCCATGAGATGTATTTTACTTACATTCAAGACTTTTGGAAAGAGCTGCTAGATTAAATGAAGATTTTGGGTGAGGAAGTATTACTGCTCTACCTATTATTGAAACAATGGATTCTGATGTATCTGCATATATTCCTACAAATGTAATTTCTATTACTGATGGACAAATATTTTTGGAAACTGAATTATTTAATTCTGGTATCAAGCCAGCTATCAATGTTTGATTATCTGTTTCTCGTGTAGGTTGATCAGCACAAACAAAGATTATGAAAAAAGTTGCTGGAAAACTTAGACTCGAATTGGCTACATTTAGAGAATTGGCAAGTTTTGCTCAGTTTGCATCAGATTTGGATGCAAGTACTCAAAAAAAGATAGAAAAAGGAAAAAGACTTGTGGAAATTTTGAAACAACCAAATAATAGCCCTATACCTTTTTACAAACAAGTTGTTTTGATTTATGCTGGTATCAATTGATTTTTGGATACCTTAGCTTTAGATAAAATAGCAGCGTTTGAAAAAAACTTGTATTCAAAAATGGATAGCAGCTTCAAGTCACTTACAGATGAAATTATAGAAAAGAAAGACCTTACTCCTGAAATAGAAAAACAAATTAAAACTATTATCGAAGAAACAGTTGTTGAAATTAAATAAATTTACTTATAAATCCTTTAGTAAATGTTCCTGCAAATCAATACTCCACAATGAATAATATTTGAAGATAAAATAGAAAAAATAACCATACCTACAGAGGTATGAGAAATTTCTATTCTCAAACACCATCAACCATTGATTAGTATTGTAAAACCTGGTATAGTAAAAATAAAACTTCATGACGATAAAAGAGAAGAATTTATCAAAGGAACCAAATTTTTGTTTGAAGAAGATTGGATTTGTCTCTCAGTTTGATCTGGTTTCCTATATGTAAACTGAACTCAAATTGTGATATTGGCTAGCAATGTTACAAAAGAAATTCAAACAGATGAAACTGTACTAAAAGAGATGAAAGAAAATATGGAAAAACAAATTGAAGAAATCAAATCAAAATGAAGTTTAGATGAGGTAGAAAAAGCATTCTTACACCTTCAAAAAATATCTGCTGATATTAAACTTTACAAGATCAAAAATAAATCGTAATTTTATCATATATAGCTTATTATGAGTAGTACAAGACAACTCAGAACGCAAATAAAATCACTGAAAAGTCTCCAAAAAATTCTAAAAGCATTGGAAATTGTTTCTACGATCAAACTTCAAAAAATGAAGAAAAAAACTGAAGTATTGAGAGATTTTCTTATAAGTTTTTTAAATGTTCTTCATGCTTTGGAAGATCAAATAAATTTGTTTGATTTTGATGAAAAACGTTGGGATCCACAATGAAGAAGACTTATTGTTTTGGTAAGTACAGATAAAGGTCTTTGTGGACCAATTACATCAAAACTTACAAGACATCTTGCTACAAAATATGCAGAGCGAAAAGATAAAGTAGATGTGTTTGTTATAGGAAAAAAATGATTGGAGTTTTTTGTAAGAGATTGATGGAATATTGTATGATCATTACAACTAAAAGATGATTTTTCTGAAGAAGAATTGATTCCACTATATACCTATATTAAAAAAAGTCTTGCAGAAAAAAAATATTCAAAAATAAAAGTGTATTTCAATTATTTTAAGACAACAATGACTCAGATTCCTCTGAGATTCAAAATATATCCATTGGATAAGGAAAGTTTTGATGCTTTCTTGCAAGACATTGATGTGAAGTTGGAAAAAATAGACAAAGTAAATATACCTGCATTGGCAATAGAACCATCAAAAACTATTCTGATTGAAAAATTAATCCAAGAAATGATTAAGTATATAGTTTATAGTGCTGTTGTGCAAAACAAAACTTGAGAACATGCATCTAGAATGATTGCTATGAAAAATGCAAAAGATAATAGTTGAGAAATAATAAAAAGTGTAAACACACTTTATAATAAAGTTCGTCAAGGTAAAATTACTCAAGAAATATCAGAAATTGGTAATGCAAAAGCTGCTATAGAGCAAGCTCAAAAATAACATTTTAATTCTTTTTTTATCATCATGAAGTGAAAAATCACCGCTATTAAAGGAATCATAGTTGAAGCCAAATTTGAAGAAGCTATGCCAAAAATCTATGATGCTATCATTGTTGAAAATAAAAACAGTAATGGAGATGATGTAGTTATAGAAGTTTTACAACTTCTGGAAGATTGAGTTGTGAGAGGAATCGCTATGAATCCTACTGATTGAATCAGAAGATGAGATAGTGTAAAAAATACTTGAGACTGTATTAATGTACCTGTTTGAGAAAATGTGCTTGGTCATATTTTCAATGCTTTGGGAGAACCTGTTGATGGTACAAAAGATTTTAAAGCCACAAAAAAAATGCCTATTCATAGAGAGCCACCTGCGTTTACTAGTCTTTCAACAAAAGCTGAAATTTTGGAAACAGGAATCAAAGTTATTGACCTTCTTGCGCCTATTTTAAAATGATGAAAAGTTTGACTTTTTGGTGGAGCTGGAGTAGGTAAAACAGTTGTTATGATGGAACTTATCCACAATATCGGAACAGAACATAGCTGAGTTTCAGTGGTTTGTGGGGTTTGAGAAAGAACAAGAGAAGGAAATGACTTATATAATGAAATGAAGGAATCTGGAGTATTGGATAAAACAGTGATGGTTTATGGACAAATGAATGAAACACCTGGACCTAGACTTAGAGTAGCTTTGAGTGGATTGACTATGGCAGAACACTTTAGAGATACAGAAGGAAAAGATGTGTTGGTATTCGTAGATAATATTTTTAGATTTACACAAGCTGGATCAGAAGTATCTGCACTTTTGGGTAGAATTCCTTCTGCAGTAGGATATCAACCTACTCTTTCCACAGAAATGGGTAACTTACAAGAAAGAATCACTTCTACAGATAAAGGTTCTATTACTTCTGTGCAAGCTGTTTATGTACCTGCTGATGATCTTACAGATCCTGCTCCTGCAACTACATTTACTCATTTGGATTCGACAATAGTATTAAATAGATCTATTGCAGAAAAAGGTATTTATCCTGCTGTTGATCCTCTTGACAGTGCTTCAACAATTTTGGCTGAAGATGTTGTAGGTGATAGACATTACAAAGTAGCAAAAGAAGTACAAAAAGTACTACAAAGATACAAAGAACTTCAAGATATTATTGCTATTCTTGGTATGGAAGAATTGTCTCACGAAGATAAATTACTTGTATATAGAGCAAGAAAAATGGAAAAATTCTTTTCTCAACCGTTCTTTGTTGCTGAACAATTTACAGGTATGAATTGATCTTATGTAAAATTGGAAGATACAATATCTGGATTTGAAAAACTTATAAATTGAGAACTTGATGAAATATCAGAAGAATTCTTTATGTACAAGGGAACTATCGAAGAAGTTATCGAAGCAAGCAAAAAATAATCTTAAATAAATTTTCTAAGAAGCCACCTTCGGGTGGTTTTTTTTGCATAGAAAAAGAGGTAGCGAAAAACAACTACCTCTTCAAATCAAAGCTCTATTTCTAAACCCAAATTTAATTTATGTATTTCAAAAACAAAGTCAAACTATTTTTTTGCTTTGAGATAATGAATAGTTCTGCCTTGTTGGTGAAATTTTTGTTCGTAATGTGTTTTGATATCAAAATGTTCTTGTAACAAAGGACTATTATATAAATCATCTGTTTGTGACAAGATTTTTCGTCACTCTTGTTTGAGCGTTTCTACAGAATATGCAAAGAGATCAGCATCATCTGTTTTGAGTTTTAAAATTCATCCAGGAATCAATAATTCTTGGTATATTTTGAGGAAACGAGGACAAGTCAATCTTCTGCGGGTATCTGAGTTTCTTGGTCTTGGATCTGGATGAATAATTCGGATTTCTTCTATAGTATGGGGATCAAAAAATTCATAAATATTCTGGATTATTCCACGGATAAATCACACATTTTTGAGTCATTTTTCTTTGGCTATTTGGGCTCCGTATCGAAGTCTGTTTCATTTGATATCTACGCCTACGAAATTCCTGTCGGGAAAATGAGGGGCTAGCCCAACAGTGTACTCCCCTTTTCCACAGGCTAGTTCTAGTGTTATAGAATTATTATTTCAGAAAAAAGTTGACCAGTTTTTTCTTACTGATTCAAATTGGTCTTTTCCTGGTTGGATAACTAAGGAATCGACTGAATTATCTTGGAATCTTACAAGTTTTTTACGTGGCATCTCACATAAATGAAAAAATAATAGTTCTAGGTCTGGCGTGGTCTAGTTCGAGGAGGAGAATCCTCTGTCGCACTCCGAGCATCATTACGCCAGCAGTTACTGGGATAATTTCGCTAGAAACACCGAGAAGCATTGATCTAATATGAGAATGTCAGTTGAGACATTCTTCTTTGCTTGCACACATAGTTTTGGGATCTCTATTTGGTAAATCGTTGTGATGATATCGATCCTCAATAGGCACAACTTTATCTGACCAAATTTGCAAATCTTTCCAAAGTCAATCTTCAGATTCATTTATTTTGAGAACTGCTGTTGTATGACGAGTAAAAACATTTACCAATCAATCTTTTGCTTTTATTTCTTGGAGAAAATTTTGAACCTGATCTGTAATATCTATAATATCAAAAGATTTTTTTGTTTGAATTTGTATTTCTTTGGTAATAAACGACATTTTTTGTGGAACAAAAATAAATATCGGATTAGTATAATATTTTTGGATTGGCTTGCAAGATTATTCTTGATAACAAAAAAGCCATCGTTGTGTTACAACGACAGCTTCGAGATGTTTAATTTATAAGATTCTTTAGCGACACAATATCTTTTTCGTACTCAGGGATTGACTTTTTGAGTTCTTGAAGTTCTTTGTCCCTAACCTCCAAAATACGTCTCGCTTCCAACTTAATTTCTTCTTCAGTTGGTTCGGGAATTTTCCCCAAAGGAACACTATTAATAAAGGAGAGAATAAATACAATTAAAATGAAACAAAAAGCACTTAAAAACCATAATGATAAATATATTAATAACGTATTAATAGCTACTAGCAAAATAATTCCAGCCATGATATAATTAATACGTTTACCTCTTATCTTACCTTTCTTTTTTTCCAACAGGCAATCATAGATTTCCTGATAGAATTTATTTTCTTGATTTTCCATCTGATTGTTCCTCCATTTTTAAGTTTTTGTTTTTTTTACTGTCTTCAAGCAAATAACCAAATAAAAAAGCTGCAACTGAAATAGAAAAGTAAATAAATAACTGATACCATGTTCCATATGTCCAACATAGCGCCAAAATAACACCTGTAAAACAGGCCCATTTAGTCATATACAAAGGATAAAGTGGCATTGCTACTAGACAAAGAATAAATAATACAATGATTAAACCAATCAAACCCAACCCATTATTAATAACAAAAATAGTAGCAAAAAAAGCGGGAATGATATAAATCAAGGGAAAAAATAACATAATACTGAAATTTCTAGCCCTCAATTTGAGCAGACCTCTCCAAAAGAAGATTGGAAGCGCACTAGCAAGCAATATAACATAAAATTCCCAAGCCAGTTCAAAAGGATAATGGATCGGATCCGATTTTACCTCTACAATTTTGTTCTCTCTTTTTACAAGAGAAATAATTGTTGCTTGCTCTTGGCGAGAAGATAAATTTTTGCTGTAAACAGTTTTCGATTCCTTTTTTACAACAACGCTATCTTGTAGCCAAGCTTTTATAAGATTTTTAGATCCCCAGCCATCATAAAGTAAATCTATAAATTCTGGGAAATCTGGGATTTCGCCAATTTCCTTGAAATACTGATCTTTTACGAGCATAGTATCCTGCCCTATTTTCAATATCTTGTAATTTTGAGCAAAAATATTGAATGAGCATAAAAAAATAACTAAGAACAAAATGTTTGTTTTCATGATAATGACCTCCTTTTATTATTTGGGTTTTATTGTTTTATTTGTGCTTTATTTATATATATTTTGCACAATAAGTCAATCAAAAGTTTCCAATAAGATCTGTGATATAAAATTTGCAAAAAATAGAATTCTGATTAATATTATACTAGAAAAAATTCTGATTTTATTTTTTTGGTAAAATTCTATGGATATCAATCTTATCAATTATCTTCAAAACTATGGATTGGGAGAAAAAGAAGCCAAAGTCTATATCACTTGTTTGGAGCTATGAAGTAGCTTGGCAAGTACTATTGCTAGAAGATCTGAAATTAATAGGTGAACAACCTACTCTATTTTGGAAGATTTCAAAAGAAGAGGTATAGCGACAGAAACAAACAAAGACGGAACAAAATATTTTAGCGTAATTACTCCTGATATCCTTTTCAAAAACCACGAAGAAAAATTTCAAAAAATCAAAGATCAGTTGCCAGAATTGCTTGCAATTACTACCAAAATATGAAATAGACCAAGAACACAATTTTTTGAAGGATTTGAAGGATTGAAAAAAGTTTTTGAAGAAGTTTTGCTTGCAGGAGAAAAGATGAATGAAGACTATCTAAGCTTTGTATGAACAGATAAAATAGATACTAAAGTAGAAAAATATATCTATGAAGAATTTGTCCCAAGAAGAATGAAAATCAAAGCAAAAACGAAAGCAATTATGTCAAAAAATAATTCAGAATATATTAATTATCATAAGAAAAGTTACGATACAATCGTTGTTGATAAACCATTGTTCAATCTAGGAAATGAGATTGTTGTCTTTGGATGAAACAAAATAGCTGTGCTTATGTATGCAACCGAGGAAATGTCAGGATTGATTATAGAAAGTCAGACTTTGCATGATGGATTAACCAGTCTTTTTAGTCTCTTGCGAGATGCTTATAAAACCAAAAAATAATGAAATCTTTAGCCAAAAAAGTAGTAGCCTCTGCTCATAACAAACTTGGACGTATAAACGATCTCCTAAATGGACCAGATCCAAGATTTGTGAGTTACAGAGAAAATGGCAAAGATAAAAAAATCGAAAAATTGGATCTAAACTCAGAACATTGTCATAGTTATATTGGAAAGATGAAAATTAATGGAACAGGAACTTATTCGGATGAAGTGATAACAGCTCTGATAAAATATTTTTTTGATAATACAAAAAAAGATGAAAAAGTTGTTATAGAGCTTGCAAACAAAGTAAGTGAATTGCTAAATTGAGATAAAAGTATGCAAGACCATATGGATTTTGAACAACAAAAACAACATATATTGGAATTGGCAAAATCAGTAAACAAAAAAAGGACAAAAGATCTAGAAATTATCGATATCCAGGATAATAATAAAAGACTTTTCGATGTTTTGGAAAATCAATGAATAGAAGAACTTAAAGGTGGAAAATTACCAGATTTTAATAAAAATTTTGATAGTTTGGATATTGCTAGATATTTATATAGTGTCGCGCAACAAGATCCAGAATACTTTGCAGAAATCAAATGACTAAAAAGCGAAAGTTTCAAATGAGAAAACAAAAATTCTGATTATTATTGATTGGTAGAAATGGCTATTCGTATAAATGCTTTACTTCATGGAATCACATTGCAATGATGAGTTGCTAGACAAAAAAAATATGATGCATTACTTCTCAAACATATCAATCCTTATGTCAAAGATTTTACTTTACTGGACGAATTTAAACAAGCTTGTTGGAATTATCTCAAATGAGAATCGTTTAAGGGAGTTTATTTTGATACACAAGAAAGTGAAAAATATCTCAATAAGATTGATAAGAAAGATTTGTTAAAAAACAAAACAAGAAATGCGTTGTTGGTTACTTTGGGTTTGACAATAGGAATATGAGCGACATATTTTAGCTCAAAATATTTTGACCGTAAAAAACAAAAAGCAATCACAGAAGAAACCATAAAAGATATTTTTGAAAACAAATCTGTTTCTGCCTGGTGAGATATGTATGGTATCGAGTATAAAACCCCAGAAGAAAAATTGGAACAAATAAACCACTACAAAGAAAGTATTATGAATGACTTTGTAATACGTTTTGGTTGATATGGAAAACTTACAAAATGACAATTTGAAAATTTGGTTATATGATGTATTAGCGACCAAAAAGTATTGAATATATTGGCTAATGCAAATAATATGGATAGATTTAATATTGTTATTGATAATTTTCTTTTATCTCCCCAAAATAAATGAATTTTAATTAATTCTTGAGTAGATATCACACCCTACAAAAGATATCAAAAATATGAAAATATTTTTGAAAATACAATAAATATGTCAAATGAAATTAAAAACAGAAAAATAATTGTTGATGATTTAGCAAACAAAGCTGGGTTTACTGATAATATACCAAAGCAAATAGGTGGTTATGTAAAACTAGATGGACGATGAAATGCAATAGGTGTGATAACAATAGATGGAAAACAATATATTACAAAAGGAAGTTCTATTTATAAAGGAGAAATTAGAAAAACTAAAGATAATGATTGGTGGTCTTTGGGTGGTTGACAAGATATAGCTTATGACTATTTTTTGCAAACAAAACCAATGATAAGTACCATCATAGATGAAATAACACTTCGTTATTGTTGAGCCGAGGAACTAAATATATTCGATTCTGATTTCACGAGAATGAGACGTAAAATAAAACGAAATATCAAAGAAGAAATAATCAAATATATGGTAAAGAATAAATTGTACGACATAGATAAAAATGATTTTGCAAAAATTGTAGAAATAGCAGATAATTTTGTTTTGGAAAACAAAGATATTTTGGATAAAGAATTTTCTTTGGAAGCATATGGATATTTGGATCAATACAGAGATGCTTTTGAAAATTCTTTGAAAAAAGATAGCATAGAAGAAGTTTTTAGAAACAAGAATCATCCTCTCCGAATAGACGAATGAGATAGATCATACAAAACAAAATATATAGGAAAATACAGAGATAAAAAATGAAAAATATATTGATTATTGGTTGTTTATATAGAAGGTAACCCATATCTTTTTGCCGGAGATTTTGAAAATCCTCGAAGAAGATGAGAATATTATATTACTCTATGAGAAGAAATCGCCAAAGATTTTTTGGAAATTAGAAATAAATAATTCTGAATCATATTAATTGTAAATCTCGTCATCGATGGCGGGATTTTTTTAATTATCTCACCTGTTGATGACTATCAACAACAGTTTAGAACTGATATCTCTTGAAAATAATTAGAATTTCTATATCTATATAATACAAAAATAAAAAGTCAACTAACAAAAACTAAAAATAAAAGGAGGTCTTTAAAATGAAAGCAAAATTATTTGCAATAATTGCTGTTATAATGATAGCAGTATCAACACAAGGATTTGGTCAGATTGAAAATATTTATCTAACCAATGACAGTTCAATGGTTATGAACAGGATTTATGCAGGCACGTTGTCTGGAACATTCTTTTCTATGGATTCTTTGTACAACACAAATTTCGTGAATGTACGGTTGGGTGCACAGGCTACTTACAAGATGAATAAAACTTTTTCGTTCTCTATTTGGAGTTTTTATCAAGTAGATAAACAGGCTTTTTATGCAACATCTTTGAATTTAAAAATTGCGCCTACAAAACAATGGAATATCCAAATTGGAAAAATGGCTACATTGGCTACCGAACAACGCCCTCTTCCTGTAACTAGCAGCGGACAATTTGAAACCTGGACCCAAGCTCGCGGAGCAAATGGAGCCCTGGGAATCAAGAGTAGCTATACTTTTGACAACAATATTGGATTTGGTGCTGGATTTTTCGAAAGAGAAAAACAGCCGGAATACCAAGCAGATCTAATAGTAAAAAAGTTTAGAATAACAGGTATTTATACCAAATATTCTGATCAATTTGCTTTCGTTAGCTCGCTATCTTTGGATCGTTTCTATACTACGATAGTTTGGAAACAAAACGAAGTTTTGGCTAATACTTCTTGTATTACTCTTGGCAAAGAAAAAGATATTGAAATATACTCTGACCAAGGAATCGACCTGAAAAACAATGATTATATCCGAGGAGAAGTTGGAATTTTGAAAAATTTTTCTTCCCAATGGGTAAAAGGCAAAATTGGTAGCGGATATGATATCAAAACCAATATGCTAAAATTTTATTTGTTTGTTCACCTGTAAAAATCACGATTATGAATAGAGAATTTAAATATTGGATGATTACAATGTATTTGTGTATTACAATAGTAGCCTTATTTGTTTTTATTGTAACATATCCAGAAAGCAAAAGACAAAATAATAATATTATCAAAGAAGAACCCATAAAAGATTCTCTTATCAGCCAATATCATCTTCAAAAGATATATGGTTGGAAAGAAATTACTCTTTGGACCGAAAGCAAAGCTGCTTTTGAAAAGTCTTGTGGCCAAAAACTTCATTGGATCAACTACCCTATGGAATTTGTATGGCATCCAGAATGCGTAAATCCTATTGGCGGTGGCGAAGAATGGCCTCATATCAAAGCTTGTTTTTATTACAGATTCCCTACTGGTATGCCAGAAATTCCTGAGCTTATCGCAAAAGAATCCCAAAACAAAAACTTGGTAATAATTGGATCTCTTTTCAGTTATGGCCAGAAGTTTTCTGGCTCTGTGTACTGGTACGAATAATAATCATAAATTAAGCTCTTTCGGATTTTCCGGAGGAGCTTTTTTTGTTTGGAAAAAATTATTCTGAGTTGAAAATTTTGTTTGGAATCTTAGGATTTAAGACATTAGAATATTAGATTTTCGAATATTAAATTTATTGTTGGTTTTTAATTATTAATTTTTCATCTTATTGTCATGCGTTTCCTTGTAAGCTGTCCATTTGGACTAAGTAAATTGGTACAAAACGAACTGAGATATCTTGGTTTGACTCCTCATCATAGTTTTGAAACTTGAATATATGTGGATGGCGATTTTGCTGATATGATGAAAATAAATTTACGAAGTAGAATCGCCAATAAAGTCTATTTGGAGGCCGCTTTTGGTCCTTGTTTTGATTTTGATGCGTTGTTTGCTTTGGTGCAAACTGTGGATTGGAAAAATTATGTGAATGAATGACAAAATATAGTAGTAACCGTACATAGTAAATGATCAAAACTTGAAAGTACCAGAACTATTCAGGCTATAACAAACAAAGCTGTATATAAACAAATCTCTCCCAATGGAACCTGGTCTATGAATCCCAAAAAAGAAACTTTGGATGTTTTTGTGATGATTATAAATGATCGTGCTTCGATTTTCATCAATAGCTCTTGAGCTCCTTTGCACCAAAGATGATATAGAAGTCAGACTGGTGAAGCACCTTTGAAAGAAAATTTGGCGGCCGCGCTGGTAGTGCTGAGTAGGTGGAAATATGGTAGTCCCTTTTGGGACCCGTTTTGCGGCTCGGGAACCCTGGCAATAGAAGCTGCCCTACTTGCTAGAAATATTGCTCCTGGGCTCAAAAGAACATTTGCATATCAACAATGGAATAATCTAGATAAAGAACTTTACTTGAAAATCAAAACTGAAGCAAAAAACAAACAATATAAAGATAAAACATATCAGATTTTGTGTAGCGATAGCGATGAAAAAATATTGGAAATAGCAAAAACCAACGCAGAACAAGCTTGAGTTGATGACACTATTTCATTTACGAAGCATGACATTTTGTCTCCTCTACTTCCTTATGAACTCAATGATTTGACTATAGTTTCTAACCCTCCTTATGGAAAGAGATTGACCGGAAGCGATTTGGATAATATCTATACTCAACTTATAAACCATATCCAAAATAGCAATTGAGGCTGATTTATCACTTCCTACAAAGATTGTGAAAGAAATCTTCCAAAAGAATGGAGAAAGAAGAAATTATTTAATGGAGCTGATGAAGTGATGTTTTATTTTAGATAAAAAATGAACTACGAACAATTCTCTCATACGATCAATAACAAGGAAAAAAGTATTTTCCTCGTAGATATGACTCAAGAACTTGAGCATTTTTTCTCGACATTGGCGCAAAGAGGAATTGGTAAGTATCTGAGACAAGGTAAAAGAATAGGGATTATTGTAAACAAAAAGTGATTTTCTAGTGGGATAATCTGTCGCAATTGCTGATTTGTGCCAGAGTGTAAAAGGTGTTCTATCGGTGTTAGTTATCATAAATTAGATAGCGGGGATCAAATCTGACTTTGTCATATCTGCAAGACTCAATATAACTTACCAACAAAATGTGATAAATGTTGATCCGAAAAAATCAAATGATATGGTATGGGAACACAAAAAGTACAAGAATACCTGCAACAAGAATTTGGAGCAAAATCATTGATAATTGAATCTGAAAAGGCAAATTCTGAAAAAAAAATTAAAAATATCATGGAAGAACTTCAGCAAAAGAAAAATGAATATCCTATTTTAATTGGAACATCTCTTCTTAGTACAGCAATCCCATCTTATCCATTGGATCTTGTAATATTTTTGAATGCCGATATGGGACTCAATATTCCTGATTATAACGTAGGGGAAAAGAATTTTAATCTGCTTTATCACACGTTTTTGCATCACCAAAATGCTCAGTTTGTCATACAAACCTTTAATCCTGAACAATATAGTATCCGTCATGCTTGTAAACTAGATGAAGATGGTTTTTGGGAAGAAGAAAATGAATTTAGAAAAGCTCACAATTATCCACCATTCGCTGACCTCTGTGTCCTTCTTTACAAAAACGAGGTAGAGGAAAAGGTATTCACCAAAGTAGATAAACTCCACAAAGAACTCCTCTACCTCAAAGAAAAATATCAATTTCATGATTTAGAAATTTATTCTACTCCGCCATTGATTTATAAAATTTTTGGGAAATATAGATATAACATTATCCTCAAATGAACAAATCTTAGAAATTTTATGGATATTGTTTATACCAAACTTAATTTGGTTGGGAAACATTTTAAAGTAAATTGGAATGCTGATAGTATTGTTTAAAAAAATCCCAGATACCTGAAAGCAGATATCTGGGAACCCTAAAACAATTTTAAGACAAAACCGACTCTTGAACCGATTCAGAACAATATTGTCCAAAACTTTTTTGGAAAAGGACATCACCGTTCATTCCCTCATAAGGGAAACAAATACTTTTGGGCTTTCCATCAAAAGTTTTTGCAAAAAACTTGATTTTTTTTGGAATCTTTTCTACACAAATGATACCACCTTTATCAACAATATCAAGCTCCTCTGGCGAGAAACAATGTCCTGAATCTTTCCATGATTTCAAGAAAGCTTCATCAGTTGGCCTAACAATAGATTTAATCATACCTTTAATTTTTAGAGTTTCCTATTCTATATACAATCTACAAACAAAGTCAAATCAAAATAACAACAAACATATCAACTGTTTTGTTCTTTGTATGTTTTTGAATATAATTAAAAAGAATAATTTTATATGCCCAAAATATACATGAATACTATTCAAGATCTGATATTTGATACAAACTATAGCCAACAAATTCCCAATTGAGGAAAACCAAATTATACACTTCAAGCCGAAGAACAAAAAAAATCTACTGGAGGTCTTTGATGATTATTTGATAGTTTTTTTGCTACTCTTTTTCCTAGTGCTGCTGCGCCAAAAACAAAGAATTCTAGTTGAACGCCTATAATTCAAGAAAATAGCAGTATAAAAGATAAAGATCTAAAAGATCAAATAAAGTATCTCTTGGAATTACCCGATGAAGAATATAGTGATAGCAAACTTACTAGCAAACTTAGACAATATATTCTTGAGGTAGAAAAACAATATATATCAGTTATCAACGACTACAAATCACATATATCACCTTCTTTTTGGGAACATAAACCAAATCTTTTCAATGTTTCTGGGCTTTTGGGAAAAAGTTATTATGTACAAAGCTATCCATCATATATTGATGCTCTTTGGACTAGAGATATTTTGAGTTATCATGCAAAATGGGATATGAGCTGGTTTATTTATCCAGAAGATGATGCAGCAATTCAATCTATGCTAAAAACCAGAGCTACGCAACTAAAAGCTGAAATTAAAGATGCTATGGAAAAAGGTATAACTCTTGATACAGAAGTTGAACAACAATATAAAGATGTAGAAATGATTAGAGAAAAATTAACAACTCGTGAAGAAAGATATTTTGAAACATCTTATTATGTCAATGTATACGAAGAAAATGAAGATAAACTAAAAGAAGAAGGGAAAAAAATTGAACAAAAAATTTCTGGATATGGTATTAGAATGAAAAATGCTACCCAAAGAATGGATGAATGATTTACTAGTAGTTTACCATTGTGTATTGACGACCTTGGTATCAGTAGAAGTAGTGTAACATCATCTTTGGCTGGAAGTTTTCCCTTTATTTCCAATGATATGATTAGCGAAACAGGAATATTATATTGAATTAATCAACATACATGAGGATTGGTTATCTTTGATAGATTTGATTCTAAACTTCCAAATATGAATAGTTGTGTACTGGCGACATCTGGAGCCTGAAAATCATTTACTGTAAAACTTGAAGTACTAAGATATCTACTCAATGGTATTGATATTATAATCATAGATCCTGAAAACGAATATAAAACACTTGCTGAAAAAGTAGGTGGAACATATGTAAATATTGCAACTAGTTCTCAACAGTTTATTAATCCTTTTGATATTCCACCACAAATAAGTGATATAGATTATTGAAAATGAGATCTTTTGAGAAGTCAAATCATGACACTTATTGGGTTAATTAAATTACTTATTGGAGATATTAGCGTAGAAGAAGAAGCTCTTTTGGATAAAGCTTTACAAAGCACTTATTGATTAAAATGATTTTCTTTGGAAGCAATGTCATACGAATGAAAACAACCTCCTTTGATGGAAGATTTGATGAATGTGTTGGATGGCATGGATTGATGAGAAAAAATATCACTTAAGCTCAGTAAATATGTTACTGGAACATTTTGAAAACTATTTAATAATTACACAAATGTGGATATCAATAACGCTATGACTGTTTTCAGTATTAGAGACCTTGAGGAAGTATTAAAAACACCAGCAATGTTTAATGTTTTGAACTTTATATGGACAAAAGTAAGGGCTAACAAAAAGAAAAGGTTACTAATATGTGATGAAGCCTGGATTATGTTACAACACGAAACATCTGCAGAATTCTTATTTGGTCTTATTAAAAGAGCAAGAAAATATGGACTTGGAATTACAACAATATCTCAAGATATAGAAGATTTTGTAAGAAGTAAATATGGTAAACCAATTCTTTCAAACTCATCTTTACAAGTTCTTTTAAAACAATCTACAACATCTATCAAATCTCTAAACGACCTACTTGGACTTTCTGAAGCAGAACAGAGAAGATTGGTTTCTTGTGGAGTTTGAGAAGGGTTAATTTTTGCTGGACAACAGCACGTAGGGGTAAAAATACTTGCTTCTCCAAGTGAAAAAGAATTTATCACGACTGATGTTTAATAAATATTATTAACATATTTATATTATCTTTTATAAATTATATGGATAACGAAGGAATTAAAAAAAATAATCAATCTTTAAAAATCCAATTAAGCATCGCTTCTTTGATGTTTTTTTCTCCTTTTATAAAACAACTTTTGAAAACAAACTCCTTCGAACTAGAAAAGGATGAGTTAGATTTTGTTGAATCATATATTTATTTGTGAAAGATTAGCATTATTTTATTGATAATAACATTGGTTAGTTGATTATCTGCACACTTTTATACATCAAATATACTTATAACAATATATCAAACCATAACTATTTTACTGATTATTCTTTTATTTGTTTGATGTGTTTGAGCTATAACAGAAACAAAAATAATTAATAAATCTTTGGTTGGAAAGCAATGAAATGTGGATTACAAAAATGACAACAAATTAGAATCAATTCTGTCTTATATTCCTGGATACTCAATTTATTTATGGTACAATAAACACAATTTTGACAAACCTGACTTATTTTTAAAAGAATCTATGCTTTTGTGGATATTGTTTGGTGTTTCATGTTTTTTTCCAGCACCTATAATCACTATTTTTATTTTGATAGCAATAATAATAAGAATAGTAACATTACTTTGAAATATAAATATAATACCATTATCTATATCAGAAATTATTTCTTGATTGTTTTATAAAAATCCTGAAGAAATACGGGCATATGTATGGTGAAGTGTTGTTTTTATTTTTCACGGAAATTACAACATTCCTTACTGGAAACTAATAATAGAAGAGCAGAAAAAAGAATATCAATACCTTTATGATATCAAAAAGTTTTGAACAATTCAATGGCAGTATTGACTATTAATGATTTCAATAATTATTGTATTACGACAGGTAGATCTCTGAAATATTTGATGATTAAGTATTTTTGCCATATTACTTTTATTGGCAAGGTATTGAACTATGTTATTTGTTTGGTGACGCAGTCCTGACATACCAATAATGAGAGAAATTGTTGGTCTTGCTAATGTTATTATAAAACCTTTTACTTCAAAAAAATAAAAATGAAACGCTTTATTCATCTATTATTGTTTGGAATTATAACTCTAATTTGAGGGGTATTTTCTCAAACGACTTTTGCACAGGAAACAAACCCATGTCAAACACCTTGATGAGACTTTGTTAATCATTTGGATTATACATGATTTTATAAAATAGACGTTTCTACTTATACAACAACTTGTACAGAAACTCTTTCACTTTTTCAATGCAGAAATTGAGACTTCATAAGTCAAAACTGAGATGATATCAATGAATATCCTTATCAAACATGTCGTGAAAGAAGAGATACAGAATGTCTTCATCCATGGCAAGAAAACTTTGTTTCAAATTGAAATTCATTGATTTGATATACATCTCAAACATCTACTAATACACAAACATGTGATGAATTGAAACTTAGTTTGACATGTGAAAATTGAAACCGACAATGATGAGATGTTTCAAATTTTTATAGCGGATGTCAGGATCTTTGATTCAAAGATTGTACTGTAAACGACACAAATTATCCTCATGGATGGTCTTGAATTTATTATTCTCATTTAACTAGTCTTTATCCAAAAAAATGTGTAGATATTGCTTCTATGTTTTCTTGTACTAATGGGGTTTTTATTTGAGATTTTAATCAATACCCACACACAACATGCCTTGACTGACTACCTGCTGATTGTAATATATGATGAACTATAGTACCTCACTCCTGAACTATTACAACATATTCAGACTCTTTGGCTTGGTTTCCAAAAACATGTGAACAAATTTCAACGACACTATCTTGTAATAATTGAGCTATAATGGGAAACCGAAATACTTTTAAATATTTGGGATGTCAGGTTACTTGATGATTAGTTGATGGCACAGATTTAAGACTTGAAATCAAATTGTTGGGATGAACTAGCAATTTTGCTCAATATTCCAGTCCTACATTACAAGCTATTATAAAAAACCGATGAACATCTCTAATAAACTGAACAAATATAGAGCCATGATTTTTGACTTGTAATTGGACTATGGATAATTGACAAAAATTGATTATTTACCAATCAAAGAAAATTGCTCAATTTACACTGAATCCATGAACATCACTAAATACAACAATAACTCTAAAAGACATTTTTACACAATCATTATGAGATAAAGATATTTCTTGTGATTTAAAAAAACGATGAGATGAAAAAGATATTATAAACAATAGTCGGACAGGTAGTGTATCTATAATAAAAGCTGAAAGATTTGATATTGCAATGAATAGAGCTATAGATCCTATTAAAAATAATCTTGATGCTCCCGAAATTTTAAGTGAAGTAAGTGCTACGCCTGGAGCTGATGCAATCAAAGATTTTCTTATAAATAAAATCATGGATATTCTTGTTCCTCTTATAATAACACTTGGTATACTAATTTCATTATTATGATTCTATAAACTATTGTTTTCTAATGATGAAAAAGCTATTAACGATTGAGTAAAATATATAACATATTGAGTAATTTGAATTATAATAATTATGAGTGCTAAATTTATTTCTACAACCCTATATAGTGATATTTTCAATTCTTGAAATTTGTGATACTGATCTGTACAATGATATGAAATAGCTCAAAAATTATACGAAAAAATAGCTTTCCCGTTTTTAAAACTTGCAATATATCTTACTCTTGGTGTTTTGTTTGTAATATTAGCCTCTCGTACTCTTACATTCATTTTTGGAAGCGATGAAGAAACAAAAAAGAAAGCATGAACTATTATAGCTTGGAATGTTGTTTGAATGTTTGTTATTATATGAGCAAAACAAGTTATTGAATTTATATATGGTAAACAACAAGATGTAGTAAAGTCTGTAAGTAATTTATGAGAAATTGGTACATGATTGTTTTCAAATAAAAACCTACCAATCTTGTATGAAATTATAAATTGGGCGATGGGATTAGCAGCATTGGTTATTCTTATTATGGTATTGGTTCAAGCGTTTCAACTATTACTAAAACCAGATAGTCCTGATGCTATGAAAAAGATTAAAAACAGCTTGTTATATATATTTATTGGAATACTAGTTATTTGAACCTGATATATTATCACAAACTTCTTGATTATAAACTAGTATATATCTGGCATATATCAAGACTTAGTTTAAAGATAATATAGTTGATTTTGACTTTAAAAAACGTATGATGTAATGCATACGTTTTTTATTTTTTGAATAGTTTATTTAATGCGTACATTGTTGATAATCATTATGGTTCTTTCAGGAATTGCTTTTATTGGGGCTGCTCTTTTGATGTCTCCAAAATGATGAATTTGAATGGGTATATGATGAATGGCTTGATGAAATGAATATGGTAGCAAAAAATCATTAGAAGGTAAAGTTAAAAAAATAGCTACTATAGCTTGAATTATTTTTGTAGTAACTTCTTTGCTTTTACCTTATAGTAAGTAATTTTTATGATTACCCTAGAAAAACATCATATCAAAAGAATACTTAGATATGCTTTTTTTATAGCATTAATACTTTGGATTATAAGCAGCATATTTATTCTATATAAATATGTATGGTTTTCTTCAAATAAAATAAATACAAAAGGATGAACTTTTGTAGAATGAATTTTTGATAACACGTCATATCTACCATATCTTCGTGGTGACTGACAAAGTTTTTTCTATCAGTGATTATTATTTAATTGATGTTTAAAATATTCAATAACTTCAAACTGAATGGAGTTTAAAGAAGATTTGTGTAAAGTAACAACAAAAGACAATAAGACATATTCTATCACATTAAATCCTGGTATTATTTGGTCTGACTGAACCCCCTTATCTATTGATGATATTTTGTTTACATACCAAGATATTATTATAAAAAATAAATGGTGAATTAGAACTCTTTCATCATACAAAGATATTTCAATAACAAAAGAAGATGATTCTTCTATTAAAGTAGATTTTCCTGTTGCTTCAATAGATAATAAACTATTTTTTACACAATATATTTTACCAAATCATATATTAAAAGACTTTGATTTTCAAAGTTATAGAGATGTTTTTTCTATGAAACCTACATACACAAATTGTGCAAATATTGTTTCGCAAACAAGTGATCAATATAGCCTTATATTTAACCTTGTAAACTGTAACGACACTAACTTAAATTTTTATCAAATCAAAAACCATCTTTCTTTTGATAACTTTTCAGCATCTATAGGTGAAAAAAAGAATTCTATTGTTGATATTTACTTGGCAGAAGAGACATTTCCTTGATACGAGCAACACAATCTACTTTCTAATAAAATAGTTAGCGTCTTTTTTAATACAAATTCAGATAAGCTTCGTGTAAGAACTAGAAGAGCTCTTTGATGACTTATTAAACGCAATTTTTACAGTACGTGATATACAAATTATTTAGTCAAAAATAATGATGGTTTGTTTGACACATTTTTATCTACATGACTAAATATAAAAGATTATTTAAACACAAACTACAACCAAGATACTGTTGTAAAAAAAGACCTTATTGATAGCTGAATAAAACCACTTAGTACTGATATAAATATAAAATGAGAAAATAAAAAATTTGTTTTCTATACAGAAGTTGAACCAAACAAAACATGATTAGATATTAATTTTGATATAGTTTATGATAGGGTTGCAATAGAATATAATAAAAAACTTATTTCTGCAAATTCATATTCTGCAAAAGACAAAAAAGCTAAATTTTATATAGGTACAAATCTAAAAACGTTCTGAACAGGATTAAATAAATATACTGTATTATGACGAAAAAATAACAAAAAAACAACACTAGCAACAATAGATATTTATAATGTTTCTGAATCAGATACAAAATTTACATGAACAATTGAACCAATATCTATAATCTATTATGAATCACCAATTTACAATGCTATTGTATTAAATTTGCAATCTATTTTTAGAGATTTTGATATTAGTGATTATTTTTACTTTCAAAGTATAGACTCAACAGAAGAATTAGAGTGAAGACTACTTTTGGGAGATTACGACATCATGATAAATACAATAGATATGTGACTAAAAAGAGATATTACAAAACTTTTTGCTACTGATAGTGCTATGCAAAACCCATCACAATACCAAAATAACAAGCTTATTTCCCTACTCCAACAATACACATCAAAACCAACAGATAGAATACTAAACGACATAAATAATATTTATTCAAAAGATATGCCTTTTGTGATTTTAGGAAAAACATTTGTTCCTATGCAAGTAAAAATCAATGTTGCTGAAAAACTATTTTCAACATGAAGTGAATCTTTAGAACTTTATGATTATAATCGAAGAGAATTAGTTTATAAAAATCTAAAATTGGTAAATACTGTTCATATAGATGGGAAAAGAGTTTGGAACTACAAAAACTTTTCTACTTTTATAAAAAGCGTTTTAGGTATTAGCTCTGATGAATTATTAAATGAGGAATACAGCGACAATACTGAGATAGATTTAAATACTGTTTCTGAGTAACTTTTTTTGTTAATTATTTATAATATGATAGACATTGTTCAAATAATTCAATTGGCAATAATTCTTGCTGTTTCTATTGGTTTGCATGAATATGCACATGCATATGTTTCATATAAATTAGGTGATCCAACGCCAAAGCTACAGTGAAGACTTACTCCAAATCCCTTAAAACACATAGATCCTGTGTGATTTTTAATGATTTTTATTATTCATTTTGGATGGTGAAAACCTGTTCAAGTCAATCCTATGTATTATAAAAATCCTCGTTTGTGAGAACTTATGGTTGCTTTAGCTTGACCAGCAACAAACCTTGTTTTAGCTTTTTTTGGAATTCTATTTCTTATTGTTTCATCAAAAATAATCTGACTTTGAAATTATATAAACCCCTCCGATCCTTTTATTTATTTTTGGATATTGTTTTCTAAAATAAATGTTGCTTTGGCTATATTTAATTTATTACCAATTCCTCCTCTTGATGGTTTTAGATTAGTAAAAATGATATCTTGGGAAATATGAGAAATTATAGAAAAATATACTATTTACATCTCAATATTGTTTTTATTTATTATACTTTGACCTGGAAGAGGCATTGTTTGAAATTTCCTTTCTACAACAAGCAACTGGATATTAGATTTTTTCTTTATGATATTAGGACAAGTCTTTTATTAGCTGGAATTAGTTAAGCAATCTAAAGTATTAAAATCCTAAGTGCTAAGAAAAATCTCGCAATAAAAAATAAACAAGACTCAATAATTATCAGGGCAACATCTTGCTTGGAATTATAGTCTAGTTAATATTTTATAGCTGCTTTTTGGCTACGATTATGTTGATCTGGTGATAAATATTTCCCTTTGTTTATTCTTTTTATTGCTCGATTCTAATCTATCCAATCCTTCTAATCTATCTACCCCATCTAAATACTAACTTTAAATCTCTAATTTTAAAAAATGTTAGAAAAATTACAAACTATAGAGAAAAAATATCTACAATTACAGGAACAATCTATGGATCCTAATATTATGAATGATATGAAGAAGTATATTTCAATTAACAAAGAAATTTCAAACCTCAAAGAAGTTTATGACTTAGCTGTTTCTTATAGAAAGTGTAAAACCCAAATAACTGAAGCAAAAGAAATTATAAACAATGAGTCAGATGAAGAAATGATAGATATGGCACAAGAAGAGCTTAGTTTAACAAAGAAAAAGGCTGAAGACCTAGAAAAACGTATAAAAGTAGCTTTATTACCAAAGGATCCAAATGATGATAAAAATATTTATTTGGAAATAAGACCCGCTGCAGGATGAGACGAAGCATGATTATTTGCTTGAGAACTTTTAAAAATGTATCTTTGATATGCAGACAAAAAAGGATGGAAAGCTGAAATTGTTGATGAGCAAATGTCTGATATATGATGAGTAAAAGAAGTTATTGTCAAAATATCCTGAAATAGTGTTTATTCTCTTATGAAATTTGAAAGTTGAGTACATAGAGTTCAAAGAGTTCCTGAAACAGAAAGCCAATGAAGGGTTCATACATCAACCGTAACTGTTGCTATTATGCCAGAAGTTGAAGATGTAGATGTAGTTATTGACCCAAAAGATATCGAACTTGATACATATGCGGCATCTTCTGCTTGATGACAAAATGCTAATAAAAACCAAACATGAGTTAGAATTCATCATAGACCATCTTGATTGATAGTTACAATTGGAGATAGCAAATCTCAATTACAAAATAAAGAAAGAGCTTTCCAAGTATTAAAATCCAGATTATATCAAATTGAATTAGAGAAAAAAATAAAACAAGAAAAAGAAACAAGAGGTAACCAAATCTGAACCTGAGATAGATCAGAAAAAATAAGAACATATAACTTTCCTCAAGATAGAATTACAGATCATCGTATTCACGAATCACGATCAAACATACCTGTAGTTCTTACATGAGAACTTGACGATATTATGGAAAAAATGGTTCTTGAAAATCAAACAAGACTTCTACAGGAAACAATGGATTTAAAATAATTTATCTCTTATTGTTTTTTTCTATATATGAAATAATCTCTTCTGATGTAGAAAAATACATCACTTTTACTAACTTATAAGACATAAAACCCCTATCTGTTTTATATATTTTGTATTCTTTACTGTTACTTGCTGCGTATACTATTGGCGTTCGTGTTGTATCAACATTGTGATCCCATATTTCAATTTTTGGATTATGCTTATCTATATAATACAATAAATCTGATCTAGAACTAAATTCTTTTTTATTGATCATTGTTGGTGAGCTATATATTCATGCAACTTCTATTATTTCATAAACTTTACCATTAGGGGCTGCATACATATCTTCACCAAGATCATAGCTTTCATTATCATCTCAATAAGTTACTATATTACAATCTCATGGATTTCTACTATCAATAAACCTTATCAAACTTTGACGAGTAGCAAAATATTGTTTAACCTTTAAATTTGATGAAGTATATCATTTTTTCTCATCACTATAAATAATAGTATATTTTTTACAGTTTGGTGCAGTATGAATGTTTTCGTTTCATCATCAAATCTCATCCAAATAATCCTCTACTAAACTTTGTAGATATTCTAGATTACAATCATAATTAAAATCTTGCATATCATTAATCATACTTTTCATAGTATTCATCAAAGTTGTAAGTTTTGCTGTTGTTCAGTATTGTTCTAACAAACCAGAAAATACAGTACGAATACTTTCTTTTTCATCTTTGGTCAACATACATCTATCTGGCTGTTTTGGTTTTGTAGTTATTGTAAAAACTCATGTCAATGAACCGACTGTAATTGAAGAACTTACCGTTGTATCAAACTCTTCACTTGCAAACATTTCTATTTTTAATGGCGTATTGTTGTTTATCATACCAGTTGTTCAAACTCAAGAACCATTTACATATAACAATGCTCAACTAGAAATAGATATCAATGTTTGTCATGTCAAACCAGCAACACTAAAAGTATTTGATGAATAAAGTTGTTTGGGCTCTGCATTTGTTACGCTACTAATACCTGGAAAAAAAACAGCTCATGTAAATCATCATATTGTTATTAATCATGGTGTTGTTTGGTATGACAAATCTCATATCCCACCTCAATATAGATCAAAAATCCTTCATTGAAAAATATTGTTTTGAAAAACTAAAGTTCCTGCACTAATACTTTGATTAGAACTAAGCATGTTATTTGCTTCATCGTATAATAAACCAGCAAATAAAATATATTTTAATCATAGATTTGAATGTGTGATTTGTCAAACAACATAACTATCTTGCATATTTGTTCAAATACAATCTGTATATAATCATCATTCAATTGAAACATTATTATAAGATCAATCAATTTCCCTTAGTTTGTTTAAAGTGTTTTGATCCATTGGCCAAAGCTTTGCTCATCTAATAGTATTGTAATACAATCATTCCAATTGTTTAGAACAAGAAACGCTTGTATTTGATCCTGTTATATAAATAGTCTCTGGATTTTGCAATGTTATCCATCACGACCAAGCCAAAATACCAGATAGACTATTTCATCAATATTTGAATGAAATGTTTGTTGTATTATTATGACCAGCTATAAATGTATTGAACGGAAAAAATGGATTTGTTTCTTGAGCACTTCATTGAATTACACGAAGTATTAGTCAAATACCAAAAAAAACACCCAATATTACGTGAAATATATGATTATACAAAATATGCTTTTTAAAATTTTGTTTAAAATATTTTTTCATAGCTATATATTTGAAGTAAATCCTTCACTACAATTATATTCTCAAAACAAAAAAAAACAAAAAAAAGAATCAGAATTATTTTATTTAGATTGACAAAATCATTTTTTATTATAAAAAAAACCTGCAAATACATGCAGGGAATCTTTTTTTTGAAAATATATTATTCTTCATCCATTTTTTTGATTTTTCAAGCTCCAGCTCTTTCTTCAATAATTTTCTTTGCAACAGCTTCTGGTACTTTTTCATAATTTGCAAATTCCATACTAGATTGAGCTCTTCCTTGTGTGTTTGATCTCAAATCTGTTGTATATCAAAACATTTCTGATAATGGAACTTTTGCTCTTACTACTGCTCCATTTCATCTTTTATCTTGTCATTGAATCATACCTCTTCTAGAACTAAGATCTCACATCACAGTACCTACATATTCTTCAGGAGTAACAACCTCTACATTCATTATTGGTTCAAGAATAACTGGACCAGCTTTCATAAATGCATCTTTAAATCATTTATATGTAGCAATTTTAAAAGCAATTTCAGAAGAATCCACATCATGATAAGATCCATCATAAGGACAAACTCTTACATTGATAATTGGAAATCCTGCTAATATACCTTGAGCAATTGTTTCTTTTGCTCCTTTATCGATAGCTGGAATAAACTCTTTTGGAATTCTACCTCCAGTTACTTCATCTTTAAATTCATAATCTTTTTCTTCAAGTCTTTCAAGCCTCAAAAGTACATGTCCAAATTGACCTCTACCTCATGATTGTTTTTTAAATACTCATTCTCCTTGTGCTGATTGAGTTATAGTTTCTCTATATGATACTTGAGGTTTTCCTGTAATAACTTCAACTTTGTGTTCTCTTTTTAATCTATCTACAATAATTTCTAGATGTAACTCTCCCATACCAGCAATAATGGTTTGATTACTTTCTTTATCTGTATAATATCTAAAAGATGGATCTTCGTAAGATAGTTTTGAAAGAGCCAATCCCATTTTTTCTTGATCAGCTTTTGATTTTGGTTCGATTGCTATGTCAATAACAGGTTCTGGAAATGTCATTTTTTCTAAGATAACAGGATTTTTTTCATCACAAAGAGTATTTCCAGTTCTTGTATCTTTAAGACCCAAAAATGCACATATGTGTCCTGCATGAATTTCAGAAATTTCTTCTCTTTTGTTTGCATGCATAAGCAAAAGTCTTCAAACTCTTTCTCTTTGTCAAGTAATTGGATTCAACAATGAATCACCAGAATGAATAACTCCAGAATACACTCTTACATATGTCAAAGTACCAACAAATGGGTCAGTAAGAATTTTGAACGCAATAGCTGAAACAGGTTCTTTGTCATCTGGATTTCTTTCTATAATTTTTTCTTCGTCATTTACATCATGACCTTTCATTGCTCCTCTATCAAGTGGTGATGGAAAATAATCAACAACAGCATCAAGCATAAGTTGAGTACCTTTATTTCCAAGAGACGAACCACACATAATTGGATATAATTGTGTAGAAATAACTCAATTTCTAATAGCTCTTTTGATAAGATCAATTGAAATTTCTTCACCTCCAAGAAATTTTTCTGCTAATTCATCATCAAACATAGAAACTTTATCAATCATAGCTTCTCTATATTCCTGACTTTTTGCTAACATATCAGCTGGTATTTCATGTTCTTTTACTTCAATTCACATATTTCATTCAAATGTATACATTTTCATCTTTAATAAATCTATTACTGCTTTGAATTCATCAGCTTGACCTACTGGTAATTGAACAACAACTCCTTTATCAGTAATTCTTGATTTAATAGAGTCTACTGACATATAAAAATCAGCCCCCAATTTATCCATCTTGTTAACATAAATAACTCTTGGTACATTATATTTATCAGCTTGTCTCCAAACTGTTTCTGTTTGTGGTTCAACTCATTGAGATCAATCAAGCAAGGCAACTGCCCCGTCAAGAACTCTAAGAGATCTTTCTACTTCAATCGTAAAATCTACATGACCTGGAGTATCAATAATATTGATATGATGATCTCTCCAAAAACACGCTGTTGTTGCAGAAGTAATTGTAATACCTCTTTCTTTTTCTTGCTCCATCCAATCCATATCTGCTTCTCAATCATGAGTTTCTCAGATTTTATGTTTCTTTCCTGTATAAAACAAAACTCTTTCAGTAGTAGTGGTTTTTCCCGCATCAATGTGGGCCATGATACCGATGTTTCTAACCATATTCAATGGTTTTCTGTCTCAAGCCATAATTTAAAATTAATAATTAAAAATTAAGTATTTAGCTCTTAGTTTATATAATTAAAAGCTTTTATACATATTAAATTAAAAATATACCAAAAAAAATTTGGAATCTGACTATAGATAGTGATTCAGCTTTATTTTTCAAGTGGTTTTAATTATTTTTGAAAAAATATTTTCTGATTTTTAACAACTAATTTGATACTATCACCATCACCTATTTTACCTTCAATAATTTGCATTGCTAATTCATCTAAGATATGGCGTTGAATTGTCCTTTTGAGAGGGCGAGCCCCAAACAATGGGTCTCGTCATTTTTGAGATAAGAAATCTTTTACTTCATCACTGATTGTAAGTAAAATATCTTTTTCTTCTTTAACTAGCTTAATAAAACTTGCCAATTGAATTTCTACAATAGCTCTAAGCATTAGAGATGAAATAGGATTGAATATAATAGTATCATCTAACCTATTGAGAAATTCTGGACGAAAAAATCTTTGGAGAATAGGCATCAATTCTGATTCTAATTCTTGGTTTGTTATTGTAATATTTTTGTTTTTTCATTCATTGGAGTCTGATTTTTTTGATTTCTTTTTGGTTGTTTT
>CAYRHE010000001.1:82397-84505 GCA_964424095.1 uncultured Candidatus Peribacteria bacterium
AATAAGAATGATCAGATTGGTCTACTTGGATCCTTAAGTCCAGCTCTTGCACGTCTAATAGCGTTAGAAACTGAAGAAATAGCTTTTTCTTGTCCTATCACTTTGGCTGATAAGTAAGTTTCCAACTCAGTAAGTTTGTGAGCCTCACTTTCAATCAATTTTGATACAGGAATTCAGGTTCGTTTTGAAATAATAATTGCTATATCTTCAGGTTGAACAATATCATTAATTCCAGATTTTCATTGTTGTTTTACTTCTGCTAATTTTTGTTCAATATCTGTCAGTTGTTTTTGTAAGTTAGGAATTGTACTATATTTGATTTCAGCAACTTTATTGTAGTCGGTTTGTTTTTCGGCGATAATTGCTTCATGTTCGAGTTTTTGGAGCTGTTCCTTGATTTTTTTGGTTTCAACCAAAAGATTTCTGTCTCATTCTCGAGCAGTTTTCTCAGTTCTATAAGATTCATTAAGATCTGCAAGCTGTTTATCAATTGTAGCAAGTCTTTCTTGTTGACGTTTTGCTTGGGCATCGCTCAATCATTGTTTTTGTTCGATAATAAGTGCTTGTTTTTCGATTTCAAGCTGACCAATTTTTCTTTCGAGTTTCATCAGATCATCTGGAAGTGATGTCATCCCCATTTTGACGCTTGCTGCAGCTTCATCGATCAAATCAATCGCTTTATCAGGAAGCCTACGATCAGCGATATATCTTACTGAGAGATCAACTGCAGCAATCACTGCAGCATCAGAAATCTTCACTCCATGGTGTGTTTCATAATTACCTTTGATTCCTCTAAGAATTGAAATTGCATCCTCTTTTTCTGGTTCGTTGACCATCACTGGCTGAAATCTTCTTTCAAGTGCCGCATCTTTTTCGATATATTTACGATATTCATTGATAGTTGTTGCTCAGATGACGCGCATTTGACCTCTGGCAAGGGCTGGTTTCAACATATTCCCCATATCCATAGATCACTCGGCCTTGCCAGCTCCTACCACATTGTGTAACTCATCAATAAACAAAATTATCTGTCAGTCAGCTTTTTCGACTTCAGCCAAAATCGCCTTGAGACGTTCTTCAAAATCTCCTCTATATTTACTTCCAGCCATCAAAGCTCACATATCAAGTTCGATAAGACGTTTGTTTTTGAGAATATCAGGCACTTCACCTTTGATAATTTTTTGAGCCAAAAGTTCTGCGATAGCTGTTTTCCCTACCCCAGGATCTCAGATCAAAACTGGGTTGTTTTTGGTTCTGCGAGAAAGAATTTGGATCGCACGTTTAGATTCTTCATCTCTTCCGATCACCGGATCAAGCTTCCCCTCTTCTGCAAGTTTTGTTAGATCTTTCCCATATTTACCCAATGCATCCAAAATAGTTTCTGGATCCTGAGATTGCACAGTCTGTCCTTTTCTCATCTCTTCAATTATTTTTTTTGTTCATTCATAAAGAATGGATTCTGATTCTAATATTTTTTTTACTTCACTATTTCAGTTTAGTATTGCCAACAGCAAATGTTCTGTAGTCACGTAACTATCCCCCATTTTTGCCATCAGATTTTCTGCTTCCAAGAAAACTTTATTGAGATCTTGAGAAATTCCAATTTGATAATTTCATTCGATTTTTGGAATAGCTTCGAATTTAGATTGAATCAATCCTTTGACAACATCAGATTGTTTTCCTATTTTTTTGAAAACCATAGGGACAAAACCATCCTTTTGATCGATCATTGCAAAAAAAAGATGCAAAACACCAATCTGATTATGTTTGCTTTTGAGCGCAAGATCATGCGCTTCTTGTACAGCCTCCGCTGCTTTGATAGTAAATTTATTGAAATTTGGCATGAGTTAATTTCTTATGATATAAACTAAGTCATTGCGAGCAATAGCGTGGCAATCCATATAAGATAAACTAGTTCACGATGGATTGCTTCGTTGCCACTCGCAATGATGTACTAGCACTAAAACCAAAACGGTGCTATTATAAAAAAATTTTAGAAAATTTCAAGTTTTTTTTGATATAAAAAATTATATTGTTTTTGAGAGAAATTTACGTAAAAGATACCTAGATTGACTACCTGTGCGACACTTATGTCGCACAGAATCTAG
>CAYRHE010000002.1:0-5824 GCA_964424095.1 uncultured Candidatus Peribacteria bacterium
CATACGACAAAAACTTTGAACCATCTCAATTAAAATATCAAGAATCTAGTTTGTGATGAACCATAAAAAACAAAATATTTTCCAATATAGAAAATGAAAATTTGATTTTTTGAGATAGAGAAATTCCAAAAAAAATATTTAATGTTTGATTAAATGACAAAAAATATTTAGATAAAATTTATCCAAGTCAAAAAAATGCTACAAACAATCTATTAGATGAAAACAAAAAAAAATCAGAATCCAATAATATCGAAAAAAAAGAAGCTTCTTTGTACAATGATACAAATAAAATAATAAAAGATGAATTTAAAGACAGGCTTGTTTATTTTTTATGAAACTGTTTTGATATAAAATTAGATAACGACTCTCAAAAAACGCTTCTAGAAAATTTATCTTTTGATAAAGATAGTAATTTTGAAGACAAAAATAATTGAGAGATTTCTTTGGCATGAAAAGACAAAGCAGGTAAAAAAATAAAAATTTCATACAATATAGAGTCTTGATTGGTTAAAGTTGGTAAATGGATACACTTTGATAAAGACTCAAATAGATTAGATGTAGATAAAAAGGAAACCTCATTATCCTTTGTAAAGTGACCAAAAATAGATGATTTTTATCAAAATGCAAAACGTATATCTTATTTTGATATTTTGAAAAATGAAAAAACAAATTCAATTTCTGATTATTCAAAAGAGGTTTCAAATCAGTTAAAAATTTTAGCACCATTGGAAAATCAATCAGATTTTGCAAAAGAAGAATTGAATAAAAATTTTCTTGTAGATCTTACTTTACAAGAAATTTGAGATATTATTTGAATAAGAAGCAAACTTGAAAGCTCCTCATCAAAAGAATTGGGACAACAAAACAAAGATCTTTTTTCTCTTTTATCAAGAAGTTTTTCGTCATATGACAAAAAACAAATAGAAGATTTTAGATGAGTTTTTAAGTTTATGGTTGACTATAATAATGAGTTTTTATCAAAACAAAATTTGGATATAAAATCATCTCAGTATATAGACAAAGAGCTTGATAATCTTTCAAAATCTATATGAAGAAATAACTTTAAAAACGCACAAAAAATAACAAATGTTGTTTTTGAAAAGCTAAGGAAATGAAAAGAATCTGGATCTTTTAATGGTGAAGTTTTGCATAAGTTTTTTAGTTCTTTTCTGAGTGATAAAGAGCGCTTTTCTTGAGTTAAAAACACTGTTATTGATACAAGAAAATTGTTAACATATCATGAAGATCTTTCTCAAGAAAACCAAACCGATCAAGAATTAGACTATATTGGAGATTTAAATGAAAACATGAAAGAATATTTGGCAGACTATTGATTGGAAAAATCTTTAAATAACACAAAGGCAATATAAGTATATTTTCTTCCATTGCTTTTTTATAGCAAAAAAATACACTCAGATTGCTAATTTTTATGTTAACTAAAATCTTATGCAAATTTGACTTGTAGGTTCTACAAATGTTGGTAAATCAACTTTGTTCAACAGATTAATTAATCAATTTAGGGCGATCGTAACAGATATTCCCGGTACTACAACAGATATTTTATACCATACGGCTTCTCTTGATGATTTGGGTGATGTAGTTTTTGCCGATAGTCCATGACTTTTGGAATTTCATGATGAACGACCATTTATTCAAAAAATTATTGATGAATCAGATATTATATTATTTGTAATAGATGATGTTGTTTGAATAACAGCAAAAGAACAACATATTTTCGAATATATTCAAAAACAACACAAAAAAAATCAGACTATTTTGATTGTAAATAAATTGGATAAAAAACGAAAGGAATCTGAAACAGAGCTAGCTTTGTCTGATTATTATTGATTGTGATTTGAAGATGTTGTTGGGATTAGTGCAAAAACAAAAAGAAATCTTCCAGAATTGCAAGACCTGCTCATCAAAAAGAAATATCTTCTAGAAGAAAAATTGTCAGAAGCACCACTTGATGACCAACAAGCAAAACCTCTCAACATTGTTGATAAGTGAATTCCAATTGCAATCCTTGGAAAACCAAACGCAGGAAAATCGACATTACTCAATACTTTGGTCGGGAAACAACTTTCCAAAGTTGAAAATATTCCATGAACAACACGTGATTATGTCATGTGATCTTTTACTTTAAATAAAAAAAATTACGTTGTTTACGACACTGCGTGAATCAAAAAAAATGCAACTATGCATGTAATAGAAAAAATAGCGTTCAAAAAAACTATGGATATGTTGGAATACGTTAGACCAGTCGTAATCTTTGTTATAGATGCAACTTTGGGTATTTCGCATAGAGATATGACATTGTTGGCGGAAATCAATCGTTTAGCATTGCCAATTATCTTTGCGTTAAATAAGTCTGATTTGATGCCGAAAAAAGACATGGAAGCTATAATAAAGAACACACAACGTATGATGGATTTTGCAAAGTATATTCCTATTTTACCGATTTCTGCATTGACAGGTGATGGTACAAAGGAGTTTTTTGCTTTTGTACATGCACTTCGCAAAGAATCAGAGAAGAGAATCCCCACAACAGAACTAAACAAAATTATTACTACAGAATTTTTCCAGAGACCACCAAGATTTCCAAAAAATAAAATTTGTAAAATTATGTATATGACACAAGTTGATATAAATGCACCTACTTTTCTTGTTTTTGTAAACCACAAAACTAGAGCAAACTTTTCATTCAAAAAATGGATAGAAAATTCAATTAGAAAACATTTCGGGTTTGTTGGAGTGCCATTGGTTATTAGATTCAAAGACCGCAAAGAATGAAACGAAGATCGTTCTGCACCAGGAGAATCAATCGAAACTTTAGAAAAGATTAAACAAAAACGCGCAGAAGAAATGGAAAGAAACCAAAAAAGAGTTTTGGTAAAAAGAAAGATCAAAAAAGCAAAATAATTATTTTAAAATAAATCTATGATAATACAACCATCCTATCAAACATATCTTGACGCCAAACAAATTCTCACCAACTGAGATCTTGTTGCTTTTCCTACTGAAACAGTTTATGGACTTGGAGCCAATGCGCTCGATATTTTGGCAGTTAAAAAAATTTTTGAAACAAAAAAAAGACCACAAAGGAATCCTATAATTGTCCATGTTTGATCTATTGATCAAATTGCAGAATATGCAGAAATAATTTCACCGCTCGAAGAAAAAATCATCAATACACTTATGCCTGGCCCAATAACAATTCTCCTCAAAAAGAAAAAAAACATTTCTGATATTGTGACTGCGGGGAGCGAATTTGTTGGGATAAGAATCCCAAGTAATAAAGTGGCATTGGATTTTTTACAAACGGTTGAGCTCCCCATCGCGGCACCTAGCGCAAATATTTCTACCAAACCTAGTCCAACTTCCGCGCAGATGGTGGAAAGTTATTTTCACGACGCGGTTCCTATGATTATTGATGGTGGGGCTTGTGATGTGGGTATCGAATCAACTGTTGTCAAAGTCGAATGAAGCCGTGTTGTTATCACAAGACCCGGGTTTATCACCGCCGAAGATATTCAATCACTTTTTCCAGAAAATATTCAGGTCGAATATGCCCAAAGTATTTCAGAAATTACGCCATGAAATATGTTCAAGCATTATTCTCCAAACGCAAAAATACAATTATTACAAAATACAAATCAGATTCCATTTCCTTTATCAAATAGCAAAACAGCAATACTTGTTACTCAAGAACGAATTGACAATCAAAAAGACCGAGTTGCTAAGTTCCTAGCGCAAAACTGATCCCTGTATCTTCGATGAACTAAATCCCACCTCCTTACCTGCGCCAAAAACCTTTTCTCCTTCTACCACCAAGCAGATAAAGATCAAATCTCCCATTTATTCGTAGAACCCCTGGAGGAAAAATGACTCGGCTACGCTATCATGAACAGAGTCAAAAAATCCACTGAGTAAAGTTATTTAATTAAAATCTAAAGTGTGAACAGCTGTAATTATGAATCGGTTTATAAACATTATGAATCGAGCAATAAAAAGGACAAATAAAAGAAGGAAATCATCACAATCAACTTATGAATTTTATTTGTTTTTTATTGCGAGAATACAAGCTAAATTCCCGATCCAGTCTCTTGAAGCGAGAATGACATAAACAATAAACAACTTTATAAACTAATACTAACCATGAAACCAACTCTCAAAAAAACCATCTCACTAATAATTTTAATCTGACTATTACTTTCTATAGATCTTTTGACTAAATATTTTTTCTATGATCTTAAAATAGCAGAAAGTTTATTATTTATCAATCCGGTCCTAAATACTTGAGTTTCACGGTCAATACCTGTTAATGCTATAATTTCAATTGTTATAGCAGTATTTGCATTGTTTTTTTTCTCTTGGCTATATTTTAAAAAACATATTTCTTTGGTAATCGCAATATTTCTTATATCATGAACACTTTGAAATATGATAGATAGAATTCTATTATGATGAGTAAGAGATTTTTTGATGCCGTTTGATTGGTTTCCTGTTTTCAATATAGCAGATATTTTTCTAAACCTTTGAGTAATAATATATCTACGAAAAGAATTTTTTACTTGAAAAAACAAATTGAAACGTTAAAGTTAAAACCAGAATTATATGTATTTTATATTATTTCAAAAAATATTATGCACTATCAAGGAATCGTAAAGTTTATTTGACAAAAAGAATCAATCGCTGAGGGCGTAGAAAAACAAACTATCGTTTTAGAAGAAAACACAGACAGAGAATTTAAAGGAAGTCTAGCTGTAGATTTCTTTAGAGACAAAATCCAATTATTGGAAAATGTAAAGGTTGGAGACTTGGTTACAGCTCATCTTAACACAAGATCTAACGAATCAAAAAATCAACCAGGAAGATATTTCAATAGTGTTACTTGTTGGAGAATCGAAACAGGAAATCAATGAACTCCTGCACAATCTTCAAATGATGATTTGCCATTCTAAATAACCAATATTATTTCCGCCTGCCTGCCGGTAGGCAAACTTTGTCAGCCGAAGGTTCCGTTTTTAGCGGAATTGCGGCGGAAATCTAATGTAATATAAACCTCTCATTCGAGAGGTTTTTTCTATTTTTGTAAAAAATGTTCCAAACAAAAAATCTTTTTTTTGGATATATTATGAGATTCATGAAGAATATTAATTAGGAAATTAGATGGAACAAGGTGTTTATCAATTTTTGATAAGCGTCGTTTTAACAATGATAAAGAAAGATATTTTCCTGCAACAAAAAAGAAAACTGTAGGATGTATAGAATTCACCATAGAAAGAAAACTAAATAATGTAAGAGGTTTTTTTATTTGTTTTGTGTAAAGAAGTTTTTTTGGAAATGGAAAAAAATATCACAAATCATGGTACATCATCCATCTTTCTTTTGCACAAAATTTTCAAACCCAGATTGACATCCATCAAAGTCGCCTTAAAGTACTATTATACCATATTACATCTGGTTTTCGCTTTTTACAAAATATTCGTAAGCGAAATGCGTCGATAAAATTGAAAGCTCCCCATCATATTCCAAATATTTTTTTAATTTTTCCAAAAAATCATTTTGGCAGCCTTCTTCACCAAATTTTTACTTCATATCAATGGCTTTCCAAAACATCTTTTACATCGTGAATATATGTTTCAATTCATCAAACTTTATTTATAAAATCACTTGCAAGAAGTATTTTTTTATGTTTTCATATCAAAGGAAGAAATCTAATAATTCGATTTTCTTTGCTGTAGTTTTTTATATCTACGATTGGTTTTCTTTTTTTTGTTGATTCTTCTAATAATTTTGTCACACAATTAAACAATTTTTC
>CAYRHE010000002.1:5924-33968 GCA_964424095.1 uncultured Candidatus Peribacteria bacterium
CCCGCTCAAAAGAATTTCTGGGACTTTGTATCCTTCGACAACATCTGGTCTGGTATATTGAGGATATTCTAGATTGTTCATGTTTTTTTCTATGCTATAGCTTTCGTCTTTTCGGCTATTTTCTTCTTTGATTACATTTGGAATCAACCTTACAATGCTTTCGGTCATTGTCATAGCAGGAACCTCACCGCCCAGAGTAATAAATTTTCCTAGTGAAATCTTTGCAAAATGTTTTGGATATTGATCTATCATATATTGTTCAAAACGATAGTCGATTCCTTCATATCTAGCACATACAAAGATGATGTGTTTCATTTTTGCAAATTCATGAGCGTGGTTTTGACAAAAAACATCTTTGCTTGGAGAGAGAAAAACGATTCTTCGTCTTTTACATCTCTTGCTGAGTTTATTTGTTTTGATAACTGATTCAACAGCATCTATTAATGGTTGTGCTTTCATCAAAAGACCAGTTCATCACCCATAAATCTCATCATCAACTTGTTTGTGTTTGTCTTCACAAAAATCTCTTGGATTTGTACATTCAAACGAGAGTAATTTTTTGTCTTGAGCTTTGGCGATCAATGAAGTCGTCAAAAAACTTTTGAATATTTCAGGAAAAATAGAGATATAGCTTATTTTCATGGATTAGAGGGTTAGATAGATTAGATGGATTAGAATCGAGCAATAAATAAGACAAACAAAAGAAATGAATCATTATCAGATCAATATTATCTGTGGCCAAAGCAGGAGTTTAAGTCCAACTAGAAGTTGAGTATTAAAGAGATATTGCCCTAATGAGAAATGAATTTTGTTGTCTTTTATTGCGAGAGTGGCTATAGATTAGATGGGTTAGATAGAATAGATGGGTTAGATAGATTAGATAGATTAGGGACCTAATCATGTCTAATCTATCTAAAGCGAAGCGTGTCTAGTTTAAAGTCCTTTGGCAATATACTGTACAATTCTAATAATAGAATATGATGAAACAACAATAAGTAATCATATTATAGAATTTTTGATTCCAGCTTTTGCTTTTGTTGGGTCTTTACCAGTTGCTCAAGCAAAAATAAACATAAGCCCAGATACAACAAGAGCTATTGTTACAACAGTTCATATAAAAAATGTTGCTGATAATAATATATCTTGTACAAATAATTCTGGAGAGCTAGCGTCAGCAATTTCTTTTTTAATTCACAGAAATTGGTAAATATTAAATTTACATTGTCAGTTCAAAAGACAGTCTTGGTCCATTTTTATTCCCATCGGTTTATCATTTTGACCCAAAGCTGTATTGTATAATAATCATTGAGAAATAAATATTCCTACTAATATCAAAAGTCAAAATATTCTCTTCATATATATAAGGTAGAAAAATAAAATCAGATGCTATTTTTTATTTCTTATACATATTTTAGTTTTTATTGCAAATAGAATAGGTTTATATAAAATGTATTGTAATTTACTTGCTATCGCTCGTGTAATTTACTCTGCTTCGCAGATTGTGACTAATAGTAATTCATGGTAATCTAATTAATTACAACTAATTACAATCAATCACAACTAATTACAACTAATTATAGCAAAGTTAAATCACAATTAATTACTTTATAAAGAACCATGCGACTATTAAAAGATAAGCTTCGTCAAGTTATAGCAAAGAAACATCTTACAAAAAATATGACAGGGGTTATTGCCATTAACGCTGTTAGAGATCATTTTTGATTTACAAAAAATCCTTTGTTGCTTGATGGTTCTTTGAGATTTGATATACTTTTTATAAAAACAACTCAGCAGCATGTCAAAATAAAAATATTTCAAGAAAAGCCAATTTTGCTTAAAAAAATTAATGAAGCTCTTCATGCTGTATGATATCAAAGAAATATAAAAGATATTCGTACAAAATAAAAATAAAAAATCTCTTGCATTTTTTGTCTATATTTGTATACAATGTTCCGCTTCGACATTTTTTCGCAGTACAAAAAATTGAAGTTAGGGGCATATAGCTCAGTTGGTTAGAGCGCATCTCTGATAAGGATGAGGTCGGTGGTTCGAGTCCACCTATGCCCACCAATTAAAAACAAACAAGCCAGGGTAGCTCAGTGGTAGAGCAGAGGCCTGAAAAGCCTTGTGTCGGCAGTTCAATTCTGCCTCCTGGCACCACTTATTATCTCGGGGATTAGCTCAGATGGCTAGAGTGCCTGGTTTGGGACCAGGAGGTCGCGAGTTCGAGTCCCGCATCCCCGAATGTCTACGTTTGTCTATTGTTATAATCGCTAGTACAATGATCTACTTTGTGGATTAATTACCAGTGAACAACGTTTCGAAAACAGTGATCCGCTCAAAATAACGAGCAATCATAGGTTACGAGACAAAACTTTTTTTTACAAAAAAGACTTGCAATAAAGAGACAAATCAGTAAACACATTCAGATTGTCCAAAAGTATTTAATTTTAATTTTTTAATACACTTTGTTATGGCAAAAGTACACGTAAATGTAGGTACTATCGGTCACGTAGATCATGGTAAAACTACATTAACAGCTGCAATTACAACAGTTGCTGCTACAAAAGGATTTGCAAAAGCTACTGCTTATGATTCAATCGACAATGCACCAGAAGAAAAAGCAAGAGGAATTACAATCAACACAAGACACGTTGAATATGAAACAGACACAAGACATTATGCTCATATTGATTGTCCAGGGCATGCCGATTATGTAAAAAACATGATCGTTGGTGCTGCACAAATGGATGGAGCTATTCTTGTTGTGGCTGGAACAGACGGTCCAATGCCTCAAACAAGAGAACACATTCTTTTGGCTAAACAAGTTAATGTACCAAAGGTTGTAGTGTTTTTGAATAAATGTGATATGGTAGATGACGCTGATATGTTGGATCTAGTTGAGGAAGAGGTAAGAGATTTATTAACAGCACAAGGATATGATGGAGCAAATACTCCTATTATTAGAGGTTCTGCTCTTAAAGCTGTAGAAAATGCTACAGACGAAGCTGCTACAAAGCCTGTTTGGGATTTATTAGCTGCTTTAGATTCTTATATTCCTGTTCCTGTTAGAGATAATGATAAGCCTTTCTTGATGCCAGTAGAAGATGTTTTCTCTATTAAAGGTAGAGGAACTGTTGCTACAGGAAGAATTGAAAGAGGTGTTGTTAATATGAATGACGAAGTTGAAATTCTTGGATTAGGTGCTGAACCACAAAAAACAGTTATTACTGGAGTAGAAATGTTTCACAAACAATTTGATTCTGCAGAAGCTGGTATGAATGTTGGTCTTCTTCTTAGAGGTGTTGATAAAGACAATATCGAAAGAGGGCAAGTTCTTTGTAAACCAGGAACTGTTAAAGCTCACAAAAAATTTGAAGCTGAAGTATATGTATTGAAAAAAGAAGAAGGAGGTAGACATACTCCATTTATGACATGATATAGACCACAATTCTACATGAGAACAACAGATGTTACTGGAAATATTTCATTAAAGGCTGGTGTTGAAATGATTATGCCTGGTGATAATGCAAAAATAGATGTTGAACTTATTTATCCAGTTGCTATGGAAGAAGGTTTGAGATTTGCAATTAGAGAATGAGGAAGAACTGTTGGTGCTTGAGTAGTTACAAAAATTAACGATTAATTTATTATTTAGTGCCTGGTTCCGTTTCTAGCGGGGCTAGGACCTAAGTATTAAGTTTTTTTATTTACTTGTTTGTTGATATGTCAGAAAAAGTAAAAGCAGTTAAGGCTAAAAAAGACACAAAAGCGAAGTTGAGAATCAAGCTAAAAAGTTATGACGCAAAAATGTTGGAATCTTCTGTTTGAAAAGTTGTTGGTTTGCTTATAAAATCATGAGCAGAAATTAAATGACCAATTCCTTTGCCAAAAAAAAGAAAACTTTATACGGTTTTGAGAGCAAACTTTAAACATAAAGATGCTAGAGAGCAATTCGAAAGAATAACATATTCTAGAATGGTTGATGTTGTGGAAACGTGATCTAAAACCATGGAGTATCTTCAAAACCTAGCAATACCTGTTGGTGTTATGGTTGATGTTAAGGTTTTCTAATTTGGATTTTTCTTTTAATTTAATGAATAATTGTACCAATGAATAAAGGATGATTAGTGGTAAAAAAACAAGAAATGACGAGAATCTGGGTTGATGATAAATTTGTGCCAGTTACTATAGTAAAAATTGTTCCACAAGAAATTGTAAGATATAAAACAGATGAAAAAGATTGATACGCTGCAGTAGTTGTTGGTGTTGAAAAAAAAGAAAGAGATGTGAAAAAATGAAAAAAAATAGTATATAAAGATACTGTAGAGTTTAAGGTGGAATCTGATTATGTTCAAAACAATCAGATTGGTAAAGTTTTTGATGCGGATGTTGTACAATGAGTGGAATCTGTTGATGTTGTTTGAATATCAAAAGGAAAGGGTTTTCAAGGAATGGTAAAAAGATGTAATATAAAATGATGATGAGCAACCCATGGTCATAAATTCACAAGAACAGGTTGATCAAAAGGTAATAGAAAACCAAGAAGAACGTTGAAAGGACATCCTCATGCTGGACATATGTGAACTGATCGTATTACTCTAAAAGATATCAAGGTTCTTGATGTTATAAAAACAGATAGTGAACAGCTTATTGCCTTAAAGGGGTCTTTGCCATGAGCTTACAATGGTATGTTAAAGATTTCTTTACGTTAGTTATTAAAATTCTTAATTCTTAATTTATATATAATGGCATATTCTATAGATATATATGATAAAAAATGAAAAGTTGTTTCTACTGTGAAACTAAACGAGGATGTTTTTGTAGAGTGAAATATAAATGAATCTCTTATTCATGAATATATTCTCTTACAGTCAAGCAATGCTCGTAACAACATAGCTTGTGTTAAATGAAGATGAGCGATAGCTGGTTCTTGAAAAAAAATATTTAAGCAAAAATGAACTTGAAACGCAAGGGCTGGAGATAGAAATTCTCCGATTAGAAAAGGTTGATGAGTTGCTTTTTGACCAAGATGAGAAAGAAATTTTGAAAAAGCTATGAATAAAAAAGCAAGAAGGTTGGCTTTGACGGGTATTATCACACTAAAAGCAAAAGACAAGAGTATTCTTTGATTAAAAGATTTTGATCTTGCTGAGCCAAAAACAAAAGATCTTATTGATGTTGTTAAAAATATTTGAATTGATGGGAAAAAAACATTATTTGTTTTTGGTGCTAAGAATGAAAATATAGCAAAATCATTAAGAAACATTGCAAATGTGAAATATATTACAGTTGGATATTTAAATCCATTGGATGTAATGTCTGCAAACAAGGTTGTTTTCTTTGAAACGGCTTTGGAAGCAATTAATTCAAAATAGTTTATTTGATCTTACGAAAATAAGCATGGTATTCGCGCAAAAATTACAACAAAGAGCTAAAAAAAACGTTGAGAATAAAATTGTAAAAAAATTCTCAATATATGATGTTATTTTGGCTCCAATAGTAACAGAAAAGGCATACAAGTTTCATGATACTGCAAATAAATATTGTTTTAGAGTACATAAAGGTGCTAACAAAAACGATGTTAAGGCAGCTATTCAGTATTTGTATAAAGTTACACCAGAATCTGTAAACATCGTAAATGTTGTTTCAAAAAATAGAACACAAAGAGGTTTGGTTAGAAAGGCTTATAAAAAAGCTGTGGTTACTTTGTCTAAAAAAGACAAAATAGAAATAGGATTGTAAGATATATTTATGTTTTGATTAGTATTTAAAAATGGCAATAAAAAAGTACAAACCGTATACACCTTCTAGACGTTTTATGGTTGGATATGACTTCAGTGAACTAACATCAAAAAGACCAGAGAAAACTTTGGTAGTTTCTTTGTGAAGAACATGAGGAAGAAATAATCAATGAAGAATTACTTCTAGGTGGATGTGATGAGGTCACAAAAGATTATACAGATTGGTTGATTTTAGAGGATATGACAAAACTGATATTCCTGCAAAAGTTGCTTCTGTAGAGTACGACCCATATAGAACAGCCAGAATTGCTCTTCTAAATTATGCTGATTGAGAAAAAAGATATGTTTTAGCTTGGAAATGAGCCACTATTGGGGAAGAGGTTATGGCAGGAAAAGATTCTCCAATAAAAGCATGAAACAGAAAACAACTCAAAGATATTCCAGAAGGAATGAATGTTTTTGCTTTGGAGGTTACGCCTTTTTCAAAAGGAAAGCTAATCAAAACAGCATGATCATATGCTAGTATTGTGGGTAGAGATGAACAACAAAAGAAAGTGTTTATCAAAATGCCTTCATGAGAAGTTAGAAAGTTTGATGAAAATTGTTGGGCAACTATTTGAGAAATTTGAAATGATCAACACAAGAATATTGTTATTTGAAAAGCAGGAAGACAAAGATGGATGGGTAGAAAACCAAGAGTTCTTGGAAAAAACATGAACCCAGTTGATCATCCGCACTGAGGTTGAGAATGACACTCTCCTATTGGTTCAAAAAGATGACCAAAATCATTTGCTTGAAAAAATGTTTCTGCTGGAATTAAAACAAGAAAAAGTAAAAAATGGTCTACAAAATTTATTGTATCTAGAAGAACAAAAAATTAATAAATAGTTTTTAGTTATTAGTTATCAACTAACAATGGTAAGATCACTCAAAAAAGGGTTTTATGTGAATCCAAAGATAGAAAAGAAAGTAAAAGACATGGTTTCGTCTTGAGATAAGAAAGTTATAAAAACTTGGGACAGAGCTTGTCAAATAACGCCAGATATGTTATGATTCACTTTTGCTGTTCACAATGGAAAGCAATTTGTGAGTGTTTATGTAACTGAAGATATGATGGGTCATAGATTGTGAGAATTTGTTCCTACAAGAACATTTAGAGGTCATCCATTCTAATGGATTGTTGTTTTAAATCTAAACATGATTAATAATGAGTAATAGTATGTCAGCCACATTGAAATATGCACTAGTTTCTCATATAAAAATGGAACTAATGGCAAAAATGGTGAGATGAAAAAAGGTACAAGATGCTTTGGATGCATTACAATTTTTGCCTAAAAAATCTGCAAAAACGTTGCATAAAGTTATAAAATCTGCAGCAAATAATGCGGTAAAGGTAGCAAATAAAGATATGAATTCATTATATATTCAGACTATCGATGTTTGAGGGGCTCCAAAATTAAAAAGAATAAGATTCACATCTAGATCAAGAATTAGTCATTATGCTAAATATAGATCTTTTGTGAGAGTTGTTTTAAATAGTAAATAATCTTTGATATGTGACAAAAAGTAAATCCAGTTGGAATGAGAGTTGGTATCGTAAAGTCTTGGCCTTGTGAGTGGTATGGTAAAACAAAGGCTATGTGATCTGATTTTTTTGTTGAAGATATAAAAATAAGAAGATTTATAGAAAAAACGTTTCCTAGAACAGGTGTATCAAAGGTTGTTATCAGAAAAACAGTGAAAGAGTGAGAAATAATAATTTTCACATCAAAAGTAGGTGTTTTAATGGGAAAACAATGAGCAAAAGTAAAAGAATTTGAAGAAGATTTGAAAAAAAAGTTTGGTAAAAATCTTAAAGTTGTTATCAAAGAAGTAAGAAATCCTGAGTTATCGGCAAAGGTTATGGCGGAATTTATAGCTACTCAGCTTGAATCTAGAATGCCATATAGAAAGGTTGCAAAAAATGTTCTTCAAAAAATTATAGAAAAAGGAGCTGCTGGTGCAAAAATTCAGATTTGATGAAGACTTTGAGGTACAGATATAGCAAGATCAGAAAAATTTATTGATGGAAGAGTTTCTTTACAGACATTTAGATCAGATATTGATTATTGTCATTTACAGGCAAAAACAAAGTATGGTGTTTTGTGAGTAAAAGTTTGGATCCAAAAATGAGTTTTAAATACAAAATGATCAAATAATAATAAAAAAATAGCGTTATAGTTTTATTTAGTGTGGATGTAAAAATGTTATTAACTCCAAAAAGATGGAAATATAGAAAACCAATAATTAAGTCTTTGACAGGTAAAAGTGCTAGAGGTACGACTGTTGCTTTCTGAGAATATGGATTAAAGGCAACTACTAGTTCTTATATTTCCAACAAACAAATCGAGGCTGCAAGAAAAGTTATTGTAAGGCATATAAGAAAAATTGGTAAAATTTGGATTAGAATATTTCCAGATGTTCCATTTACAAAAAAATGATTGGAAATGCCAATGGGTACAGGAAAGGGAGACGTGGATATTTATACAGCACCAGTAAAAAAAGGAAGGGTATTATTTGAAATAAGTGGTTTGGGTGAGGCAGAGGCAAAAGAAGTTCTCATCAAAGCGTCTAAAAAGCTTTCAGTAAAAGCAAAAGTTATTGCAAAAGGAGAAATTAGATAGTTTTATTTGTTTTATCGTTTGATACAATGAAGTGAAAGGCTTTGTTTATAAAAGAATTGTCTTCAAAATCTGTAAAAGAGCTTGTTGATATGAGAAGAAAAATGAAAAAAGATCTTTTTGAATTGAGATCAAAAAATGCAATTAGAGGACTTAAAGAAACTCATAAAATAGGAGACACAAGAATAAAAATAGCTAGGATAAATACTCTTTTAGCTCTTAAAATCAAAGAAAAATATGGCAATAATATGAAATAAGAACATTAAAGAGCTTATCTGAGAGGTGATAAGCGATAAAACAGATAAAACTCGTATTGTTTTGGTGAAGACAGTAAAAATTCATCCATTATACAGAAAGAGATTTATCGTAAGAAAAAAATATTATGTTCATGATGAACAAAATGTTTCAAAAATTTGAGAAATGGTAAAAATCAGAGAAACAAAACCTATAAGTAAATTAAAAAAATGGGTTTTTGTAGAAAAAGTTTAAAATATTCATTTATTTGTTTTTGTAAAGACAATGTTAAAGACAGAATCGGTTGTTATGGTTGCTGATAATACAGGCGTAAAGAAAGTTAAGATAATTAGAATCTTGAAGTCTTCTATGGCTAGAACTGCAACAATAGCAGATAAAGTTGTGGTTGCTGTACAAGAAGTAGCTCCAACATCAACAATAAAAAAATGAGAAGTTACTCAAGCAATGGTGGTTAGAACAAGAAAAGAAATCACTAGAAAAGATTGAACATACGTTAGATTTTGAGATAACGCTGTTATTCTTATGTCTAAAGATGCAAAGGGTGAAATAAAACCTATTGGAAAAAGAATTTTTTGACCTGTTGCTAGAGAATTAAAAGATTTGTGATATAGAAATATTACCAATATGGCCGAAGAAGTTGTGTAATAATTATTTTTAAATCGGCTTTTACATTGTTATATTTGATTTAATGAAAAAATTAAGATCTGGAGATCCTATTATGGTAATCGCAGGAAAATATAAAGGAAAAGTATCTTCTATTGAAAAAATAGATCAAGATAGAGTTTGGGTTAAGTGAATAAATGAGGTAAAAAGAGCTATGAAATGAAAGGGTTTTGTAAAAAAACATCTTTCTATAAATATTTCAAATATTATGTATTATGATGATGTTTCAAAAAAACCTTCTAAAGTAAAAGTTGCTGTAACAAAAGAAGGAAAAAGAATTAGAAAAATAGCAAAAACAGATAAGGAAATTAAATAATTTTATTGTGTTTATTTAAAGATACATGAGTGCACTACAACAATTTAATAAGGAAATCGTTCCTGTTCTAAAAGAAAAGTTAGGAGTGAAGAACGTTAATTCGGTACCTAAAATCGAAAAGATTATTGTATCTATTGGAATTTGATCCTTGGCTACAAGAAAATCTATAAAAGATTTTGATGAGTTTGAAAAAAATATCGTAAGAATAACTGGTCAAAAACCAACTCTTATTAAATCTAGAAAATCTATCTCAAATTTTAAATTGAGAGAGTGAATGCCTGTTATGTACAAGGTGACTCTTAGAAGAGATAGGGCTTATGATTTTTTGGATAGATTTGTAAAAGTTGTTTTACCAAGATTAAGAGATTTTTCATGATTATCTTCCAAGTCTTTTGATCAAAAGGGTAATTTAAATATATGATTAGCAAATTATAATATATTCCCTGAGTTGGGTGTTGATGACGCAAACACTCCTATGTGATTGCAAATTACTGTTGTTACTTCAACAACAAGCACTGACAAATCAAAAGCATTATTACAAGAATTATGATTATTATTTAAATAGTGTAACTTTAATTTATATTAATATTCCAATGGCAAGAACAGCATTGAAGTCAAAACAATGGAAGATGTTTGAAAAAAGGTTTGTTAAAGGACAAGATTTGAAACATCCTACCAAATATTATAACAGATGTAGACTGTGTTGAAGATCGAAATCATATGTTAGAGATTTTGGTATTTGTAGAGTATGTTTGAGAGCATATGCAAGAGAATGATTAATTATGTGATTAAGAAAAGCGAGCTGGTAAAATTTTTTTATTTTGTGAATGTTGCAAGTAATGAGTTATGTAAATGCCCCTATTCATGATTTGTTAATTAGAATTAAAAACGCTTATATGGCAAGAAAACCTCTTGTTGAGTGAGTGTTATTTTCTAATTTTAAACAACAAATACTTGAATTGTTGAAACAATATGGATTTATCAAAAATTTAGAAATTATTGAAGAAGACTGAAAAAAATTCATCAATATTCATCTTAATTTGGTAAAAGATCCTATAAATGATATCCCAAATGTGAAATTTTACTCAAAGCCTTCAAGAGCTTGGTATGTTAGATCAAAAGATATCCATACTGTGGCTTGATGAAAAGGAATCGGTATTATTTCTACAAGTCAGGGACTTATGGCTTCTCATGTTGCAAAACAAAAGAAAATAGGAGGAGAACTTATAGCGGAAATTTATTAGTATTTTATTAGTAAATATACAATATGTCAAAAATTGGTAAGAAACCAATCTTTATTAAAGATGGTGTTGAAGTTACAATCAACAATAAAAATGTTATTATAAAAGGCCCAAAATGAGAGTTATCTTATACTTTACTTGATGGCGTAAATGCAAAAGTAAATGAAGGAAATATTGAGGTAAGTATAGATAACGACGAAAATAAAAATCTTCGAGGTCTTACAAGAACATTGTTATCAAATATGGTAGAATGAGTTACTACAGGGTTCGAAAGAAAGTTGTTGGTTATTTGAGTTTGATATGCTGCAAAAAAAGAGTGAAATGCTCTTAATCTTTCTTTGTGACTTTCTCATAAAGTTATTTTTGAAATACCTTCTTCTATACAGTTTGAAGTTGAACAAGATGCAAAAGGTAATTATATAATAATATTGAAAAGTATTGATAAACAATATATTTGAGAGATTGCATCAAAAATCAGAGCTCTTAGAAAACCAGAACCATATAAAGGAAAGGGTATTAGATATTTTGATGAAGTAGTAAAACTTAAAGCTGGAAAAACAGCTAAAAAATAATTTAAATAAGATTATATTTTTAGATAGATTAGACATGATTAGGTTCCTAAACCATCTAAACCCTTTATTCTATCTAAAATAATTATTTATTTGTATTGTATTAATATCATGCAAAATTTGAAATCAACAAACAAAGGAAAATTAGCGAGTTTCTTGAGAAGAAAAAATAGAGTAAATGCTATTATAAAATGACAGCATCCAGATTTTAGGATTGTTATAAATAGATCAAATAGATATGTTAAAGCTCAATTATTGGATAAAACATGAAATGTGATTGGCTTTGTTTGTGATAAAGAACTTAAATGAGAAAATAAATCACAAAAAGCTCATGAAGCATGATTGGTTTTAGCAAGAACAATTCAGGATAAAAAGATTAAAAAAGTTGTTTTTGATAGAAATTGATACCTTTACCATGGAAGAATAAAATCTTTTGTAGAAGGTTTGAGAGCAGGTTGAATAGCTTTGTAATTGTTGTTTATTTATTATATAATTTATTGTGCTAATGAGAGGTGGTAATAAAGATAAGACAAAAAAAGAGTTTGACGAATTGTTACTTGAAGTAAGAAGAGTGACAAGAGTTACTACATGAGGAAGAAGAATGTCATTTAGGGCGACTATTTTGGTTGGAAATAGAAAAGGAAAGATATGACTTTGAGTTGCAAAAGGAGCCGATGTTTCAATCGCAGTATCCAAAGCTTCTCGTGAAGCATATAAAAATATGTACGTTGTTCCTTTGACAAAAGACAACACTGTTCCATATATGACAAGTACAAAATACAAATCATGTTTTGTAAAACTATTACCAGCAAAAGCCGGTACTGGTCTTAAAGCTGGATCTTCAGTGAGAGCTGTTTTGGAATTAGCAGGATATGAAAATATGTTGTCTAAGATCGTTTGATCAAATAACAAACTTAATAACGCTATTGCAACAATAAAATGATTATCAAGTTATAAACATAAAGATTTTTTTACAAGTATATTAACTAAAAAAACTACAAAAACAGATGAACCTGTTGTTGAGGTTAAAACTAATTCAAAATCCACAGAAAAAGTAAATAAAGAAGAAAAAAAACCAGCCGCTAAAAAGCCAGCTGTAAAAAAAACAGTAGAAGCAAAAGAAGAAAAGAAACCAGCTGAAAAAAAGATAGAAAAACCAATAGAGGCAAAAAAAACAGCTAAAAAATAAATTTTTAATTATTTTGATTATTTCTAATGAAACTACATACGCTAAAAAGAAGTACAGGAATTGTTTCAAAATGAAAAAGACTTTGAAGATGAAACAGTTCTGGAAAAGGTAATTATTCTACAAAAGGTCATAAATGACAAAAAGCAAGAAGTGGTTCTACTACAAAACCATTTTTTGAAGGATGACAAACTTCTATAGTTCAAAGAATTCCTAAAGCAAGAGGGTTTAAGAGATATTTCAAACTAATAAAAGAAGTTTCTATTGTTAATCTTGGTAATCTTGATTCTGATGAAAGAATTATTGAATGAATGGAAATCACAAAAGCAATATTGAAAGATTTGTGATATATAAAAAAAACAGAGGTTCATGTAAAGCTTCTTTGAAATTGAGATTGGACTAAAAAAGTTACTTTCGTTGATATAGATTCTTATTCTAAATCAGCACAAGAAAAGTTAGAAAACCCTTCTGCCAAAAAAGAAAAAAAGCCAGCTGCAAAAAAAGTAGTAGAAGCAAAAGAAGAAAAGAAACCAGCTGCTAAAAAGCCAGCTGTAAAAAAAACAGTAGAAGCAAAAGAAGAAAAGAAACCAGCTGCTAAAAAGCCAGCTGCAAAAAAAGCAGTAGAAGCAAAAGAAGAAAAGAAACCAGCTGCAAAAAAAACATCAACAAAAAAAGCTAAAGCTGAATAGTTTTAATGAATTATTTTTTAGTCATGCACAAACTTATCAAAAAAATACAAGATGTTTTTGAAAATAAATCACTCAAAAAAAAGATTATATTTACATTGGCAATGTTGGCTTTGTATAGACTTTTGGTCTTTATTCCAGTTCCATTTGTAGATATTACTGCATTGATGAGCAAAACTATTGATGCATCATGATCTGGACTTTGATATTTTGTGATGCTTCTTTGATGAGCATTGGATAGCTTTTCTATCATAGCGATATGACTTGCGCCATATATCAATGCATCAATCATTATGCAACTTATGTGATCTGTTATTCCAAAATTAGAAGAACTTACAGAGCAATGAGAAGCTGGACAACAGAAAATTCAACAATATACAAGATATCTTACTTTACCATTGGCATTTGCTCAAGGTATATGAATGGTTTATTTCATAAACTATATGCTGGGTGGAAATATTATAGCTACCACATTACCAAATATACTTCTTTCAGCATTCGTAATGACTGTTTGAGCTATGTGACTTATGTGGATCTGAGAACTTATCACAGAAAAATGAATTTGAAACTGAGTATCTATTTTGATCTTTGCTTCAATCGTTGCTGGAATAACTCAACAAGTATATGGAGAAGTTTCTGGTTCTACTAATATATGGGGAGTTATTGTATTTATGTTAGTAATTGTTCTTTGATTAGTATTTCTTTCTATTTTCATTCTGAAGTCAATAAAAGAAATTCCTATAATATATTCTAGAAGAGGTAAGGTACAAGAATCATCATTTCTACCTATTCCTATGAATCCAGTTGGAATGATACCTATCATCTTCTCTATCGCATTTGTTTCGTTTCCATATCTTCTTTCAAAATTGATTGTTCAATTTCAACCAATGAACGAAAGACTTATGGCAATGGCAAATTGGATAGAAGTAAATCTGAATATTTATACACAAAATCCTGGACCATTAGCAATATTATTCTATTTCGTTCTTATAGTAGTATTTACGTTTTTCTATACTCTTATCGTATTTTCTCCTGATAAAATTAGTGATAACATACAAAAAAGAGGTGGGTTTGTTCCAGGAATTAGGCCATGAAAAGAGACTGCAAAATATATAAATTGAATATTGATGCATCTTTGTCTATGGTGAGGTATATGATTAGCTTTGATTGGTATTTATAGTTATGTTTGGACATACATTCCTTTTATTCAAGATCTTATTCAAGCAATTGGATCTTTACCGATGGTTGTAACAGGTTCTTGAGTAATTATTATAGTTTGAGTTGTTACTGATATTATAAGCAAAGTTAAAACAGAAATGTTGATGCAAAAATATGATAGCAGTGACTTGGATAAACTTTCAGAAAATATCAATAAATTATAAAATAAATAAGCACAAAAAAGATGACGTTTGAATGTCATCTTTTTTGTTTATCAATAAAAATTTAATCTCTAAGTTTCCAAACTATCTCGCAATAAAAAATAAATAAGACTCAATAATTATCAAGGCAGTATCTTGTTTAGAATTATAGTCTAGTTAGAATTGTATCGCTGCTTTTTGGCTACGAATAATGTTGATTTGGTGATAATTATTTCCCTTTGTTTATTCTTTTTATTGCTCGGTTCTAGAACCTAAGTTCTAATTCTTTCTATTCCTAAACAACCAATACGAATAAGCCATAGGAACAAGAACAGAAATAACTATACAAACAATAAATGAAATCAGAATATATTTTTGAATAAATGCTTGTCCCAAAAAGATTAGTCATGTAGCGACCCAAAGCCAACCACTGAGTCTATGTGTTTTATTCCAAACAGTTTCGTCAGCAATAGTCCATGGAGTTTTTATTCCAACAAAAAAGTTGTGTTTGATTTTGCCCATATAATTTCCCATCAAAACAAACATCGCACCAAGCCCAAACAACATAAAACTATTGATCGAATATTCTGGATTGAGAATCATAAACAAGCTTACAAAATGCACATAAGTCATAAATCCAATTATAACAAATTGAATAATTTCCCAAGTGTTTTTGAATTTTTCATAATTGGCTTTCTTTGGATCTATTTTTAGTAAAAATCGAAACAAAACAATCATTGCCACAACAATTAGCGGTATACTCAAAACAGCCCCCATTTTTGTTCAATAGCCATCGACCTGACCTTGGATATTTCGATGTCTAGGAGTTGGTTCTGGAAGCTGATCATACACAGCTCGTCCTGTCAGAAGCATAGCGATTACGAGTCAAAGTTTTACCCCCAAAAGGGCGAGAGTTTTTTTAGTTTTCATTGCGTTTATGGTATAAAGATAAAAAGTAATTCATAACTTCTTCAAAAACACTGATATTGAGCGAATAAAAGACGAATTGTCCCTTTCTTTCATCACTCACTAAATCAGCTTTTTTGAGCACAGAAAGATGGTGCGACATCGCTTCTTGAGTTATAGAAAAATAAGTCTGAAGTTCTTTGACTGACATATCTTTGGTTTTCAGAAGTTCCAAAATCTGTCTTCTATTGGGATCAGATAGTGCTTTGAATAGATTATTCATTAATCGTATAAAGATATAAACAATTGTTTATATATTGAAAAAAGGAGAAAATTCAAGAGGAATAGAGATTGTTTTTTATTTTTTCTTTGGCAAAGTTTTATTTTCTTTGAAGGATTTCAAATAGTTTTTGTCAGATATTGGGTCTTTCCCAGTTTGTTCTATAAGTTCTTTTCTAGCTTTTAATGCAACTCATCATCAATCTTTGCTAGCTTTTTTGAGTTTTTTGACTCATTTTGCGTTGCGGGACTTGGTAATATCTGTCGTGGCTTGTTCTGCTAACATAGTCAAAATTAGTTCAGTTGGATTCATGCCATCACGAAGATTTCCTCTTTTGATTTTTTTGAGATTCATTCGTTCTTTGGCTGTCATTCAAGAATATGCTTTGTAGATTTCATTGGTTAAAATTGCATAATTTTCTGCTCATCATCTTTGATCTCGTTCGTTGGTTAGTTGTTTTCTTACAGGTATTCATCTTGTTCTAATATCAATTCGTTCTTTTGGATATCCCTTTTTTTCGTAAGTTTCTATCATCCTTGTCATAGTAAGTTCTGGATTTTCAATTTCTTGGATTCTTTCATAACCAACTTTTGCCAACCATTTTTTGAAAGGTTCTGCTTTTGGTGATGGAATAGATTGGATTATTCTAAGACAAATTTCTGTATTAGCACAATCTGTTGATCTCATTTTCCCATCAGAAGCGATTAATTTCAACTGTCCGATTTTTTCGGACACTTCAGTGTATCATTCTTCGATAAGTTTTGTTTTGAGATCAGATCGGTATTTTCTAGCTTCTCTTCAAGATACATTAAGCAAGTCAATTATATCTATAATAGAAAACCACCACTCATTGTTATGAAGTATTTTTCTAACTTCTTTTCATTCAAATAGGGCTATCTGATTTTTCATTGTTTAGTTTTTGATGATAAAAAATCTAAAATTTCTCAATTATATCTTAAATTCTGATCAAAATCAAGGAAAAAATTTAGACTATTTTTACTTGTAATTAAATCACAAATCGATATAATGTCAATCGAAAAATCATCCAAAACTTCTCAAAAACTTTCAAGTTTTTGAGAAAAGGAATATACTTATGTATAATTTTACTTATTATTACATACCCATGGTACCAATAGAATTTGAACTTACCTCAAACAATGTGTGAAAGCTTACAAATGATGAACTAATGGTAGCAATCCAAGAAGCACAAAAAAGATCTTTATTAGATAATTTAGATACTTTTAAAAAAGAGGAGAAATCAAAACAAATTTCTCAATTTTCTGATACTTCTTACGAAAGCTTGCTCAATAAACCAAATATGACAGCTACAGATAAAGAAAATATGGAAAAATCTATAAAATATCTTGTAGATAATAAAATGGATACTTCTGAAAATCTCAAAAAATTAGACGCTATCAAGTATGGAGCTAATTTTATCGAAATCGGAGGAGTAAAATTCTCTAGAGAAAAACTAGTTCCTCAAGTAGAATTCAAATCAAAAGTGAATCAATATGATGTTTTTGAAAGTAACAAAAAATGAATCTGCAAGACAAATTATAACGGAAAAGATGAATACTATCTCTCTACAGATGCATATATCAAAGAAGCTAAAAAACAGGGTAAGAAAGCAATCAAAGATGATCATATCAGAAACGCTTTACAAGAATTACCAGGAGAATTTAAAGATAATAACTGGTATCAATGAGCCAATATTTTATGAAATATTTTAAATTTGTCAATGTCAGGCTATGTGAACTCAGACGGTGATTGGTGAGATGAGGATGGGTATGGATGTCTCAGTTCTGCCTCTCCAGTCAGTACACTTGATACGCGAGCTTTCGAATTCAGGGAGGATAAAGGTGGACTCAACACTGACTGGGATAGGGGCAATGCCCGTCCTTGTTTATTCGTAGTAGAGTAATTCCTGTTTGTATCCGATTATTCGACACTTTGTCAATTTGACTATTCTTGAAAATAAAATCGCTACCGATGAATTGCCTTGCAATTCATCGGTATTTTTGTATTAATTTTTTGCCAGAGTTTCTATGTTTACGGATATAGGAAGCGTGCATCAGGAGTTCAGCTACACCCCACAGTATTGTAGGGAGTATAAGATCGCTAGCTCGGTAACGAGAAGTTGACAAATCCAGTTGTAGCTTTGGAGGCTATGTGAACTCAGACGGTAATTGGTGAAATAAGAATGAATATGGATATCTCAGTTCTGCATCTCCAGTCAATACAAATAATACGCGAGCTTTCAAATTCAATAAGGATAAAGGTAAACTCAACAATAACTATAATAGAAACAATGCCCGTCCTTGTTTATTCGTAGTAGAGCACTCCTCAAGCTGGTCTTTATAGATCAGCTTTTACATAAAAACAAAATCTATGCTAGATAAAGACCAACTTTTGCTTGATCTATTCCAAGCTTACTATGATGCACGCAAGCACAAGAGAAACAAATCAACACCACTGAGTTTTGAGATAAACTATGAATCCAAACTGTTTGCTCTGCATCAGGAATTAGTAAGCGGAACCTATACTATCAGTCCGAGTATCTGATTTATTATCCGTGATCCTGTTCAGAGAGAAGTTTTTGCGGCTGACTTTAGAGATAGAATAGTTCATCATTTGATCTACAATTATCTTTATCAGCTCTTTGATAATCATTTTATCTATGATAGTTATAGTTGTAGGTTGGGAAAAGGTACGCATTTTGGTGTACAGAGAGTAAAACGTTTTTTTAGATCATGTTCGCAAAATTTTACGCAAGAAGCTTATGTCCTCAAAATGGATATCAAAGGATTCTTTATGAATATTGACAAAGCAATTTTGTTTGGTCAAGTAGAGAATTTTCTCAAAAAATATAAAGAACAACTGACTATTGATTATGATTTTTTGTTAAAACTTATAAAGCAAACGATATTCCACGATCCTACAAATAATTGTATCATCAAATGATCAAAAGATAATCGAATTGGATTACCTCCTGATAAAAGTCTCTTTTCTTCTTGAAACAATAGATGATTAGCTATAGGAAATCTTACAAGCCAGCTTTTTGCTAATGTGTATTTGGATGATTTGGATAAATATATCAAGCATCAACTCTGATTTTCTTATTACGGGAGATATGTAGATGATTTTATGATTGTTCATCAGGATAAAGAGAAATTACTGGAAACTATTACCAAAATCAGAGATTTTCTCAAAGATTCACTTCATCTTACTCTTCATCCCAAGAAAATATATCTCCAGGAAATCAAAAAGTGAGTCTTATTTCTCGGTGCTTATATCAAACCATATCGCACCTATGTACGCAAGAGAACTATCGGCAAGATGTATCACAAAATTCAAGAAATCAATCAGATCAGAAGCAAAGAAAAAATACTTTCAACGCTTAATTCATATTTTGGGATTTTATCTCATCACAAAAGTTATCGCATCTGTCAAAAGCTGCGGAAGAAATGTAATAATTATATCCGAAATACATTTACTCCTACTTCAGACTATAAAAAAGTAGAACCAATTATTAAAAAACTCAAATCCGCAGAAGTGAAAAAGCTTTATCCTCAATGATATTACGATGGTAACCTACGATAATTTACCTGTGTACAAGCAAGCATACGATCTACTAATTCAGACTGTAGAGATAATTCCAACATTTCCTAAAAGTTATAAATATACCTTATGAAGCAAAATCCAAGAAGAATTGATTGTTCTGATTTCTATTATATTCAAAGCAAACTGTAGCCAAGAAAAAGTATCTCATCTCCAAAAAGCGAGAGAACATATAGAAGTAGTCAGATTATTGTTTCGTTTATCAAAAGACTTGAAATTATTAGATCTCAAGAAATTTGTAGAAGTGAGTCAGATGGTAGAGTCTATTAGTAAACAATTGACGGCTTGGGAGAAATATTGTAAGTAAAGATTGTTTTTTTACTTCTTTTCCCTACACTCAACTCACCTTTAAAATTTATAAGAATCTTATGAAATCACTCAAATGAATTAAAATCGAAAAAATAGGATACGGAGGGATTGGGCTTGCCAGGATGCCAGATGGCAAGAGAATTTTGATAAAATGATGAGCTTTGCCAGGAAGTGTGGTGGACCTCAAAATTGTAAAGCAAAAAAAGGATTACATAGAAGCTCATATCACAGAAATCAAAAGTTATGACAAAAATATTATAGATGCCAAACCGTTTTGTCCTCATTTTTTCTCGTCACTAGAAAACAAAGAACTTACAGATGAGGAGAAAACAACCATCGGTTGTGGAGGATGTAAACGGCAAATGATGAGTTATCCAAACCAACTCAATCTCAAACAACAAATCATCGAAGACTCATTTACTAAAATAAAAAAACTAATCCCAGAATTGACAATTCTCCCTATACTTTGATCGCCCCAAGAAAAAAACTATAGAAACAAAATCGAATTCAGCTTTGGAAAATATGTTGTTAAAAGAGATGATGAACTAAACTTTCTTTCCAATCGAAGTTTGGGATTTCACAAACAATGAGAGTTTAGTAAAATTGTAAATATTCACGAATGTTGATTGATTTCCGAAAAAGCAAACAAACTTTTTTCTTATATCAAAGATTTGTTGTACTCTTCAGAATTGCCAGTTTATGACCAAAAAACTCACAAAGGATTCTTTCGTCACTTGGTGATTAGAGAATGAATAAATACAGATCAAATACTTGTCAATCTAGTCGTTTCTGATCAATTATTGGTGGATGAAAACAAAAAAGACCAACGAGAAATATTGTTAAATCAACTTCAAAATGATGAATATCTAAAAGAGTCTATTACAACATTTGTTGTTACCTACAATAACTGATTGGCTGATATTACTCGTAGTCCAGACAGCGAAACAAAAATCATAAGTGGTGACTGATTTATTTATGATAAATTAATTTTTCAAAAAGAAAATAATTCTGAAGACAATCAAGAATCTAATAATATCGAAGTAAGTTTTAGAATTTCACCGTTCTCATTTTTCCAGACAAATACTTTGGCTGCACAATTGCTATTCCAAACAGCTGCAAAAATGACAGGTTACACAAAAGGTGCAATCTTGGATCTTTATTGTGGGACAGGAAGCATTGGAATAAGTTTTCTCAAACTAGGTATGGGAGATAAATTAGTAGGTATAGAAATTGTAGAAGAAGCTATTGTAGACGCTTGGCACAATGCCAAAATAAGTCTGGGGGATCAAGAGGTATTCTTTGCAGATACTCCCGCAGAGAAAGCATTTACGACAGTACCAGAAATTACACAGAAGCTGGAAGACTTATGACTAGTCGTTGTTGATCCCCCAAGAGACGGACTTCACAAAAATGTCATCACCACTTTAGCTGAACTCAAAAAAGAACATGACTTCAAGCTCCTCTATATCTCTTGTAATCCTGTAACTATGGCGAGAGATATCGAACTATTATTAGAGCAATGATTCTCTATTAAACAAATCCAACCTGTCGATATGTTCCCTCAAACTCATCATATTGAGACTATCGGAGTTTTGTGATAAGATAAATAGTGACAACAATAAACAATATATAACCGTTCACTGTTACATTTTCTTAACGGCAAAAAACACAAACAAATAGACAGCGCTGTGTTTTTTATGCCTAAAAATGTAAGCGCTCACTTGTTATATATTTGTTTATTGATGTGTTATTAAATTAATAAATATATAATAAACAATAAATTTTATTTCTAATTCATAAAAATGGAAAGATATCAGCAAATTATGAACTTTATGAGAGAAGTAGAAAAACTAAAACAAATAACCAGAATTGTTTATTTATCTGACCAAAAAACATTGGAAGATGATGCCCAACACTCTTGGCATATGGCCATAATTTTGATGTGTATCAAAGATGAAATTTGATTAGAATTTGATATGCTCAAAGCTATGAAAATGATCATGCTTCACGATTTGGGGGAAATTTATGTATGAGATTCGTTTGTTGCGTTTGATAAAGAAGCAAAAAAAAATAAAGACAAAAAAGAAATGGAATCTTTGGATAAAGTGCTCTCCTTACTTCCAGATGATTTGAAAAGAGAATTTCATGGTTTGGTAGAAGAATATAATCAGCGCAAAACAATCGAATCAAAAATAGTAAAGGCATTGGATCAAATTCAATATAAAATTCAATATTTAACAAATGGTTGATTGTATAAATGAAAGGGTGAGTTCGAACGATCATCTCAAAAAGACTATGAATATGGAAAATCAAAATTAGAATTTAATCAGTATTTATTTGATATGTTCAAAAATCTAATAGAGGAATCAAAAAAACATAATTAATTACTTGAAATCTTTTTTTAAGTTATTACAATTAATATTCGTTTTATTTATTAATGAAAATTATGAAAAAGTATTCTCTAATAGCAATTTTATGAGTTTCTTTGTTATTGATATGATGTAGTAAAACAGAAACTCCAACAGAAGAAGGTAATGAAGTAATTCAAGAAGAGGTTTTATCTATTAATACTCCAGAAATGTGTTCAAATGTAATTAAAGATTATTTAGCAAAAGCTGATCTCAAATGAAAATGAACAAAAACAGTAGAAAAATGAAATGAAATAGCTGTTCATTATGTATGAAGATTGAATGAGACAGAGGTTTTTGATACTAGTGTAGAAGAAGTTGCCAAAGCTTGTTGAAAACATCATCCTGCAAGAAATTACAATGAATGATTATCTTTCAAAGTTTGAGCTGGGCAAATGATTCCAGGTTTTGATAAGGGTGTTGAAGGTATGAAAATTGGTCAAACAAAAACCATTACTATTCCAGCAGCAGAAGCTTATGGAGAATGGTCAGAATCAAATATAATAGAGATAGATCGTAATCAATTACCAGAATGAGAATATGAAAAAGGTATGAAACTTATGAGTGAAATGTGACAAACATTTACTGTTCATGAGGTTGATGAAAAGTCAATTTCTTTGGATACCAATCATGAGTTAGCTGGCAAAGATTTGATATTTGATATAACATTAATAGAAATAAAATAGTTTAAAATATAATTGTAAAATCCCCAATTGATCAAGCTTGTTCGTTGGTGGATTTTTTTATAAAAATTTTTACATTATAGTCTCATACAAGACCAATTCATTGTAGCGTATAGAAACTATCAGAAACAGGTTTTGGAAAAGAAAATTGGTATTCCAAAAAGGGATAAATATTGTCGCTTTGCGTGCGTAGCATATTTATTATTCAAAGTCATAATTTTAATCCAGTAGTTGATCAGTCCAAAATATAATTAAAAGAATCGTTTTTTATGCTATCGTCAAAAGACAAAACATTATGTTCTGTTAATATATTTGTATATACCAATGGACTATATCAATGAAGATTTCAAAAGTTTAAGAATCAGGTTTCATTAATAACTTTTTCTCTAATAGCAATATCCTTTGTTTCATCAACAATTCCTCAGCTATAATAGAAAACAGAAATAGTGGGAACTATAGAAAATGGTATTCAGTTGTTGAATCAATCAAGAATCCAATTTACCATAATATCATTTGCCATTCAGTCATCATCATGATCACAGGTATCACATAAGAGTTCCCCATCAAATCTTGTTATAGCAGCAGGTGGTAGTCTAATAATTCAACTAAAGCTTCATCAAGAAAAATATCTTATAATTGAGATTCCTGTATAGAAAAGATCAGGATTTTTTGTGTCATCAAAGCTTAAATCTATTTTTTCTCACATATAATAAGATAATTTGTTGTAGTCCTTGCTATCATTTCAGCTTGTAAAAAGATAATCTACATTTCACTTTCATGGAGATGGGATTTTGTTTGTTCTAGAGGAAATTGTCCAAGCAAATCAGTTATCAGTAGAAGATAATAAACCAAAATCTCATGTTATAGAGTCGCTTTGAGGTCAAAAAGTTTCTCATTGTAAAAATCATCCAGACCCTTCGAATCACGGTTGTTTATATTTCAAAACTAAGTTTGCTCTTTCAACACCAGCAAGCGCTCAATAATAAGCACTATTAAAATATACTACGTTTCATATGTTTTGCATAAATGGGGCAAAAATAGAGTATACAACACTCAATATACCCATCAAAACAGCCAACAATATGAGAACGAAAACGATAAACACTTTAAATAGTTAAATAGATAAATGTTTTTTCTGTATATTTTTATGTTATTATTTTTTTATATTGTCCATAAATCAAACCAAACATTGCCATAAAAGGATATACAATCATTCTGTCTACAAAACTATGCAAAACCAATCAGCAGATTCCAAGTCAAAAAATCCCCAAAGACAAGCTAAATAAAACATATCCCAGATATCTCTGTTGTTTGGTTTCTTTTTCTAAAAAACTTTTGCGTAGAGCATTTAGTCAAACTCGCAAAAACCAAACATATAACATCATCCAAGCAATAAATCCAAATATTCCATATTCTATCCATATTTGTAAAAATTGATTTTCTGGATTGTATTCTTCCCCGTCTCCCAAATGATGAGATGCTGGGCCGGCGGTTCACGGTCATTCTCAAAACCAAGTATGTTCTTTTATTTTTTCCAAAGCAATTTTGATGTTTACAATATGACCAGTGTTAGAATATTGTCTATGAATTATTTGATCTCTTCAAATATAGGCTACTCATCAAAAAATCAAAATAATTGGAAGTCATCAATAAATCAAAGCTTTTTTAATATCTTTTCTATATTCCACCAACAACAAAATTAAAGTCTGGACAATCCATGCGATCCAGGCGGCTCTTGAAAAGGTCGAAAGAACAGCTAATCAATATAATCCTCAGCCAAATACAAAAGCTTTCCATCATCTTCTTTTGATAGCCAATGCAAAAAATAATGGCCAAAAAGCGACCAAGAAAAATCCCCAACTTATAGGTCTTTCAAACAAAAATTGATTACGAACAAATCATTGATTGTATTGAGAATAATAAGCAGCAGGTGGTGCTATTCCAACATCTCATTCGTAATTGTACTGGTTATATCATACAAACTCCAAAGTTCTTGGAACAAAATAAATAACAGCCCACCAAAACAAACTTCCCCACAAAAGCCATCAAATAATTTTACTCCACCGTCTTTCTACGGCAAATTTTTGATCCAAAAGTTCCCAAGAAACCACAGAAAAAATTAGAAATATGACAAATCAAGTAATGCTATATCTTAGTGACATTATCGTTGCGCTTAGTCATGTCTGAGAAATCCCCAATCAATTTAAAACTCAAAGAATACCAAACGCCACAGTCAATATCACAAACCATTTGATATCAAGCTTTTCCAAAAGAGTTTTCCATAGTTTATGTGTTCGTGTTCGATAACAAATTCAAGCAAATAGAATCAGAATTATTATTTCTTTCCACATCCAAATTATAGACCATATTGGTCAATTTCGTCAAAGTCCAAAACCAACGAATGTTTGTAAAAAAAATTGTAATAGCAATCATATGAAAAATACTTTAATCAGAATCAGTAATATATTTTGTATTTTTTCTTTATTCATTTATTATGATAATTGATAAAAGATTGCAATCAAAGTTATTGCTGCCAATATTCATTGAAGCATCCATGCTTTCATTACTATAGTATGTTCTGCTATTCATTTATGCTCAAATAAATGATGAAGAGGAGCGGTTGCAAAAAGTTTTTTTTTGAGATATTTTTTGGAAAGGATTTGCAAAAAACTTGATCATGTATCTACGATAAAAAGTCCAAAAATCACCAAAAATGGAATAAATATTCCCATTCTCATATTTAGAATATAGAGCAAAGATGAAAGCAATCATCAAAGAGCCAAGGCTCAACTATCTCACATAAAAATTTTGGCAGGATTAATATTGAAAAACATAAACGCAATAAGCGTGGCGATTGTTATCCCGATAATCGTCGTTGCCAGATATGTCCCGTTTACAAACAAAACAATCGCCAACACAAAAAGGATAATACTCATCAATCATCCAGCCAATCCATCAAGACCATCGGTAATATTTATAGCATTTACTATACTGATTGTTACAAAAAAGGTCAAAATGGGAAAAAATATTCCAATGTCGATCTTGCCAGCAATAGGCCAAAGGTTGATATAGTCTACTCCAAGTTTGGCATAAAACCATCGACTAATAAAACCAGCAAATAAGAACATTCAAACTAATTTTGCTTTTGCACTAAGTCATTTTATTTTTCAAATGCCTCTAATATTGAGAAAATCATCAATTATTCAGATTAATCACATGCTAAAAAAACCAAACAATAGGATATATGTTTCAGATCTTGTTATCAATGAAAATGTAGTCCATCCTTTCCATTTTAAAAAAAATGAAATTCAAATCATAATAGCCATAATAAAAATGAATAGTCATCATCACATTGTAGGAGTACCTGCTTTATGTCAGTGAAGTTTTGTATATATAGGAGAGTCTTCACCTGTAACCGAAGCCTCGCGTATTTTTTGTCCAGCTTTGAGATTTCTCAAAATACGAATATACAAAGGATACAAAATAATCGCCAAAAAAAACGCTCCCAGTGAGAATAAAATAATCTGATTTAATTTTATTAGCATCACAAAAAATACGAATTAAACGCCAAAAGATTACTGAATATCTTCGAGTATTCAAGAGTTTTTGGATTAAACTAAAAAGAGCCGATTGGCTCTTTTTTCTTTTTAATATGTGAAGTTGGATAACTTTTTTTATCAATCAAAACCATTTGGCAAAGTAATAGTAAGAGTACCAATATAATTACCAGGAGCTTGATAAGCTGGGACATCTACTTTCAACTTAACATTTGATATATCAACTTTACATATTTTGTCATTATTTGCTACTTCTGCTTTTTCTATCAAAGAAAGTGGACTGCCGTAAAATTGAATTTCATCTCAGTTATGACCTGTACAAGAATCATGTCCTTGAACAACAGGAACATCATGAGAGATAAATACGTTGGATCCAGAAATAACTCCTCAATTTTCGTTTATTAGATCAGTAGTTTGTATGGTAAATACCCACCCAGATAATCATTTATAATCAGCACAGTATCGATTAGCTGGAGAAAAATCTCCAGAGAAGTTGTATCATTCAGTTCATAGGTTACCATCTTGAGATCAAAGATCCAATGATGTACCATATACACACTGTGTCATTCATCATGTGATGATGAGAGTTAGGTTTCATTGAAATTGTCATTCTTTCAGTGGGTTGTATATAATATTATCAGATGTGTTTGTGTCTGCAATATTATCTCAATCTATATCAAATGCTGCATAAACAGTTTTTATTCATTCTCAAGCTGATAATGTTCGTTGTTTTTCTCCAGTATAAATTTCCCAATCACTCCAGTTGAATCAATCATTGGAAAATTTCATTCAAGAAATATTTGTAGGCATTGTAATATTTAAAACAACATCCAATGAGTTGGTATAAGTATCTCAGTTGTTGATCAGGAAAGATCATGTTCACTCTCATCAAACCGCAAAATCAGTAAAGTGAGTTGTCGAAAAAGTAATATATTTTGTATCATTTATTGTTGTTATTTTTGAGTTACCTATATGTGTCCAAGGTCATAATCACTGTCTTGTATATACTCATATATTTGAATCTATTGGAAAATTATTACAAGAATCAACAGGCATAGTGATGTTAACATTTTTTGGGTTTCAATTGTTATCAGTGAAATACATAGACTCTCAGCTATATGATCAAACCGATATAGCACTACAAACACCAGATACTCAAACAATATCTCATGTTGAAATAATTATAGGAGCATTGATTAATCATGTATAAGATTGATTTACGTCGTTTTTTATATAGGTATTTTGTGAAATCAAAACCTCAGTTGGATTTGCTGATGTAGATTGTAAAATTATAGGAAAATCTATTTTTCAATCGGCAAACCTACTCAAGAACTCTCATTTTATAGGTGTGTTTCATACATATGTATCAGATGAGATATTGTTTATTGAACCAGTTCATTTTAGATAACCATTTCATCAAAAATAAGTTTCTAAATCAAAATTATTTAAACCAATAGGAAATAATCAGTCTCGAGATAAATTACTATATTCAGCTTTTTCATAATTGGTAAAATATATATCATGAAGTTTGTCATAAAAAGAAATATATTTTGCAGGTTGTAGTTGATTTATCAAGTCATTACCAAAAGAATATTTTATTTCTCA
>CAYRHE010000002.1:34068-37928 GCA_964424095.1 uncultured Candidatus Peribacteria bacterium
ATATGGTGTTTTGATTTGGTTCAGATGGAATAGTATTTGTTCATGGATTTATTGTCTGAATAGAAAAATCTCATGTATTACAAATAGTTCATGTTCGATTGGTTGTATAGGCAGTTTTATTATTTCAAATAATTCAATCTCCATATAAAGCAGTTATAATATCTCCACTATTTGGGTTTTGATCCCAAAAAGAAGCATCAAGAAAATTTGTATTATCTCGATTTATAGCAAAAGTAGATAAAGTAAAAAAAGATATTTTTAAAAATAAAAATACTATAATTTTTTTTGTTAAATTAATGTATAATTTTAGATTTCTATATTTATAAACATTTTTTTTAATCACGACAACTTAATTAGTTTTAAAATCACCAATTTAATTCTACTCAAAAAAAATTTTTTGTCAAAAGTGTTGGCTTTTGAAAATGTTTTTGCTTGCTTTTTTGGGGATTTGTTGCCTAGTCTTTGTTTCTCTGCCCTTAATCTTGTTTTCTCTCTCAAAATCTATAAAAAATCCTTATTTATTTTTCAATAAGTTTTTATGGATATCAAAACATTCAAAGAAATATTTGATCCTATACTCAGAGACTACATAGATATCAAAAACAATCAAGCAAAAAAATTGCTAAATGATCAAAGAATAAATAGCTACATAGATTATATTCAGGATTTTATATTTTCTGGAGGAAAAAGAATTAGACCGTATGTGATGCGACTTACTTACAGATGATTCGGAGGAAAATCTGATCAAGATGCAATGAGGTTTGCAATAGTTTTCGAACTTCTTCATAGTATGGCGTTGATTCATGATGATGTAATAGACCAAGCAGACAAAAGACACAATATTCCTAGTATGCACAAATATATAACAACAAAACTTAGTCAATGAAAGTGACGCGTATGAGAGAGCCAAGCAATCTTGATCTGAGATCTTATTTTTTCGCGAGTTTACGAGCTTAGCAACAAACAACACAACTTCCCTTCAAATCTTCTCACCAAAGCTAGAGAAAATCTCCATAGTATGATCGAAGAAGTGATTTTGGGGCAAATGATCGATGTGGATATGATGGCTTGAGATCAAGCTCCTTATAAACTGATAGAAAAAAAATGCTACTACAAAACAGCTTCATATACATTTATCAGACCAATGCTTTGTGGTGCAATATTTGCAGATACAGATTCAGAAAACATGAAATTAACTTCAGAACTCGGTAAATATTTATGATTGGCTTTTCAGCTTAGAGATGATATGATGGATATAACTTTTGGAGATCCCACAAAATCCCCGTTCTCAGATATCCAAGAATGACAACAAACGTATTTTACCAATTATATTTTTACTCATTGAACCCAAGAACAAAAATGAATTTTACATTGAGCTATGTGAAATAGACTAACTACAGAACAAATCTCAGATTTACAAAAAATGTTTGACCAAAGTTGAGCTCTTGATCAATGACAAAAATTATTGCAAGAATACGGAGACAAAGCAAAAAATATATTAGAAAAATTTTCTTTCAAAGACAATGTTGCCAAAGAATGATTTAGTCTTTTGATACAGAAGCTTGCAAAGATTTAGAAATTTTTTTGTGCTTTTTGTAAGAAGCAAGATAATGTAGTTTCAAGATAAAAGTTATCCCAAACAATACCCACCCAAGAATTGAAAATACAGATAAAAATACTGTGGATTTTACTGTTTCTTTGTTTTTTTCAATTGATTTTACTATATCAGATTTATCAAAAGAACAGTTGATCTTTTTGCTCAATGATTCTATTGGTTCAAAAGGAAAGTTTATACTAGAAGCGTTGCTGCCCAAAAGAGTTAATGCAGCACATTCTTCTGCTGTAGCATAAATAGCTTTTGCTTTGTTTGCTAAATTTCTGTATTGGGTAGGCGTTAAATTATTTTCAAAAACAATATTATTATGAGTTTTAAAATTAAATGTTTTTGTGCTAGTATTTGCTCATCAATAGATTTGTTTGTCACTTACTGAAATATTTAGATCAATGTCTTTTCCTATTGGTAGCCATTTTTTTGGATAAAAAGTAATTTGATCTTCTTTCCAAACAAAAGCTGAATCTGCTCAGGTATATTTTATTCCATCAAAATCAATTGTTATTGAATTTTTATCAACACCTTTTCACAAATCTTTTATAGAAAAAGAAAAATAATTATCCAATGCTAGCAATTGTGATGTATTTTCTGGTTTAATCAATGTTATAGTTGGAGGTAAAGTATCTGGTTCACATTCTGGCACTTTTTCAAAAGATAATTTTTGTTCTACAAAAACCAATATTTCTTTGTTGTTTTGATCAATTACGTAAGACGGTTTACGGATGGCCAATAATGACTCTGTTGCAAATTCATTGCTTTTGAATGATATAGTAAACAGAGGTGTTGTTTCTCCAAGTGGTATTTGTTTATTCAACATAGAAACAATAATTTTGTCATATTCTATTTTGCTGTCCATAATATCTTTGTATTTTTCATTGGGTTTGATTTCCAAGATTTCTATATTTTGAGGCTCATAAGAAACAACAAAACGAAAACTAGATAAATTTTCTTTACTACTTGTTTTTATACTCACAGTAGCTGTGTTTACGCAGCCAGCATGAAGTTTATTTGCTGGTTCAAATCTAGGATCAGCAAAATTTGACTGAATCAACAGTTGTGCAGCATAAGAAGAAGAACCAAACAAAAACAATCCAAATGCAAATAGGTATTTTTTTATTATCATCAGTAATCATACAAAATAAATAAATCTGAATATTTTTTCTTCATATTATTTTTTACATTTCGTTTTTCAAATAGTTTTGATTGGTTTTTTTACAGGATATTGTAATTTAAAAATTTCACACAAATTATAACACAATTCTCCAAGTAAATATAACTGATGTAAAGGAATTATATCAAAAAGCAAATCTCACTCTTTCATTTTGGTAAATGATATACCAATATTTATTCAGTATTTTTCATTTCATTTTCGCTCTTTCCAATATTTAGAATACAGAAATTTAAATTCTAACTCTGGTTTCTTTTCATAAACAAGATAATCTCTTTGTTTGATAAAATCATCAGTTTTAATAGCCAAATCTGCTGTTGTTGTATGACTAAGAACATTTCTAGTAAGTCTTATAATTTGTTCAAAAGAAAAGTATTGGTCAGACAGTCTTTCCTCAACAAATTTTTTAAATTTTTCGTTGTTCTCCAAGAGCTCTCTCATAATTCAAAAGATACCCCTAAATGAGCTAATCTCAACAAGATATCAAAAAATATTTTTTTGTTCAGGGTTTTGGTGTATTTGTTTGAGTAATGTTTTCACCAGAGAAGATCTAATTCCAAAATGAGACTTTTCTCAAGTAACAATAGCAACATCCAAAACTTCTTTTGAATAATCATCGCTTTGAATCAAAAACTCCAGATATTTCCCAAGAGAAAGAAATCTGTAATAACTTTGCAAAAGTTTGATATTGGTGTTCATGAAAATGAGAATAGTCGATAAAAAACAATTAAGATTATTTAATTGATATTGGTATTCAATAGATGTTATAGAAACCTCTAAAATAACAACAATATTGTAAGAAATAACTTGATTATTGTTGTGTTTTATTTAATACAATTATATTTATTTATATTATAATATTTATGAAAAAAAGAATCTGACTTATTTTATCAATATTATTGGTGCTAATTTTTTGATGAATTATAATAGCGCAAACTGAATTAATTCAAATTGAATTAATTTGAAATAAATTATATCGGTGATATAAAGCTGTTTCCTCAACAACAAAATGAATAATAAACACATGATGAACAACAATAGATTCTAGTGTAACTACTGTATTTGAACATAATATTTGTC
>CAYRHE010000002.1:38028-50148 GCA_964424095.1 uncultured Candidatus Peribacteria bacterium
TGATTTATTCAATGATGAACAATCATTCCAGCATCAGAAACCCTTTGTCAATATTCGAATCAGGCAGAATTTCAATTACCTAATTGTGAATATAAATGTGATCCCTACACAACGCAAACTGCTTGTCAGGCTGAGTCTTCTTTTTGTAGTTGGTTATCAAGGACGACTTTTTCATCATGTAGTTCACTTACAACACAAACTACCTGTCAGTCCAAAAATGGTTGTACACGAAATTCTTGAGGAACGCCAATTCCATGAACATGTGTAGTACAAACTTGTTGATCTGCTCATGGTCAAACATATTCATCTCTTTCTATTACAAGCCCTGATTTGTGTAATGGGTGATCTGCTACAAATTTTGTAACAAATACTTCAAATTGGACATGGAAATGTGGTACTGCTAGTTGTAGCGCAAATAAAGTTAATTCTGTTCGTTGTTTGATTTGATATACAGAACAACCATGCCCTGAAATGTGTTTGGATCCATTTCAAAATTGTCCATGTATTAGAGATTCGGTTGATGATAGTGTCTGTTGTTGTCCAGATAATTTAATTGATCCCATACCAACGTCATGTAGTGGTATATGAGATGATATGCCTTGTGTTCAAACTTATTGAATAGGTTCTTGTTGTTTGTCAAATGGAACTTGTTCTCAAAAAATTTGAGATCGTTGGCCTGTTTGTTTATAAGATATTTTTGATTTTTATTTACAAGAAAAATCTAGCAATTGCTAGGTTTTTTTATCATAATGAATTTTATTGCTTAAAAAAAGCTTATTTATCTGTTTTTTATTGCGAAAAGATTTTAATCATTTTCATCACTATCTTCATAATCTTTTTTCTTATTCACTTTCTCAAAACCCAACTGTCCACATGCAGATTTTACGCTTCTTCCCATAGAATCTCTAACAGTCGTTGTGATACCAAATTTTTCCAAAATTCTTTGAAATTCACGTATTTTTTCCATATCGCTTTCACCCAAATTAATCGCAGGATTTGTGTTGTAAGGAATCAAATTTACATGAGCAAGTCTCCCGCGCAACAAATGACAAAGTTCTTTTGCAAGTTCTGGTTTGTCAGTTATGTCTTTAATCATAATATATTCGTAGAAAATTCTATTGTTTGTTGCGTCTACGTATTCATCAATCGAACGCATCAAATCATTGAGTTTGTAGGTTTTGGCGATAGGCATAATTTTGGAGCGAAGCTCTTGGTTTGGTGCGTGAAGTGATATCGCCAGTTTCACATCGATCATATCTGTTACCATTTTTTTTATTCCAGGAATTATTCCTGCAGTAGAGATGGTGATATGTCTTTTGGACAATGAAAGTCTATCTTGCTGCAACATTACTTGAATCGAGTGTTTCATATTGTCATAATTCAAAAGTGGTTCTCCCATACCCATAAACACAACATTTCTCACGGCATGCAAAGTGTTATCGTCTTTTTTACCAAACTTTTTTTTGATATAATTATTTGCGTAAAGAACCTGAGAAATGATTTCATCCCGAGTAAGATTTCTAGTGAAGCCAAGTTTACCTGTTACACAAAAAAGACAATTTACAGGACATCCAATCTGTGAAGAAATACACAAGGTAATTCTATTGATTTTTGGTTTGTCGTTTTTGACGTGTTTTGCAGGTTGTCGATGATAGATAATCACACTTTCAATCAAATGCCCATCGTGAGTTTTAAATCAGATTTTTGTTGTTTGTTTGTCCTCTTTGATTTTGTCTACTTCTAGTGAAATCGGTACAAATTTTTCAGCTAATTCAGCTCTCATTTCCTTGGAAAGAGTAGTCATATCATCAAATTCTATATTTTGATTTTTGTAAATTTCATAAAAAATCTGCTTCACCTTGAAAGGTTGGATTCTTTTTTCTTTGGCATAATTTGCTATTGCTTGGTCGTCAAATAATACTTGTTTCATAAATATAGTAGAATAGGTAAATAGTAGAATAGTTATATAGTAGAATAGAAAATAATTCTATTTATCTGTAGTCTATATATCTATGCGACTATATTTCTATATATCTCCCAAAGAAAAACAAAGCAAAATCAGATTTGCATTATCTTATCAAATTTCTATAAAAGAAGTGATAAATAGTTAATTAGATTCCGACCCAAACTCTGTAATAAGATTAAAGCGATAGAATCGTTTCTATAATATTAGCAATAAATAAGACAAACAAAAGAAATCAATCATTACTAAATCAACATGATTTGTAGCCAAAAAGCAGCGATACAATTCTAACTAGACTTTAAATCTAAACAATAATACTGCCTTAATGAGAAATGAATTTTGTTGTCTTTTATTGCTAGATGATATAGTAGATATTTATATTTCACCAATCAATGAAATTCTTTTGAATTGAAAAGAAGAATCCAAACAACGCTAAACCACTGCAAGCAGTAAGTGTGATTTTTTTTATTCTTTTGGCTGTCGCATTTTCTGTGATTTTGTTCTATCATAAAATTTCATTATTCCTTTTTGAAAAAGACAAAATAGATGTTTTCAAAGAAGATTTACAGCAAATTGCTGTTTATTTTCTTCCTATAGACAAAAATGTTTCTACTTTTCTTGTGACTTTGGATCGCATTATTCAATGATATCTCAAATGAGAAAATATACTTATCACCCAAGAACAACAAATAGAAGAAACTCGAGAATATATGCAAAAAAACAAAAATTACCTTCAAAAAATGTGATTCGCTTGATATGAAAAAATTATGGAATTTGTAGCAGATTTACGAAAATATAAATCAGAATTTTTTGAATTGATGGGAAAAAACAAACCCTACAATTATCTAGTAATCTTACAAAATACAAATGAAAAAAGACCAAATTGATGATTTTTCTGATCCTTTGCGTTTGTTACTATGGACAAATGACATATCAAAAACTTGGAAATTGTAGACGCATATTATCCAGATTTTATTGCTTATCGTACGCGTATAGAAGCGCCAGAACGAACCTCTTCATTTCTTCCAGATCGTAAGATAGGTTTTATTGCGGGAAATAAATTTGGTTTTACGGATATAGACGGTAAAAATCTAAAAGATCTTTACGAAAAAATGTTCAACGAAACTTATGAAATGCGAAAGGTTAAACAAACAATGGCTCCAGAACTTTACGAAAAACTTCTTCACCAATATATTAAGTGAGTGGTTTTTATCAGGTCTGATACTATAGAGGAAATTTTTCCTGGTTTTAGAGAAATAATTTGGGAACGACAATTTTTAAATGCTTCAGTTGATCTTCTGAGAGGAGAGGTTCGTTGAAACAAAAAGGAAGTTTATATCAAAGAAGTAAAAGATTTTTTTGCAAAAAACAAAACAAATATTATCAGAAGCGTGGTAAATAATTTCGACGAATTTACCAAAAAGCAAGCAATAAATGTTTGGCTTTCCAATGTAAGTACTGGGTTTATGGAAACAATAGAAAAACATAATCTTATCAATACATTCAAATCTGGTTATATTTACGCTTGGGATACAAACACATCATTTGATAAAGTTGACGGTTTTGTTGGTAAACACGTTAAAATAAAAGATAAAAACGATGATTTAGTCAAAGAATCTTGGTGAGATATTATAGATGTTAGAGATCTTGATCCATGAAATTATTTTATGGAGATTTCTTATGAACTCAAAGTTCCCGAGCAGTATATCACCTTTATCAAAAACCTAGAAAAGAAGCATGGTATACAAATAACAGATAGAGAAAAATGAATTCTTGCTATTCAACCATCTGTTTTCGAAGAACCCAATGGCAAGAAAGTCACCAAACGGCGAGAAACAAAATCAACAATGTATGTAGACAAAAATATTTCGATAAAAAGTGTGGGTTGAGAAATTTTAGAACACAAAAAATTTACAACCCCATTTGCAAATTGATTGTTTTATCAAATATTAATCGATACAAATAATACCAAAAAATCAGTGAAAATAGATTTCGAAATCAAATAATTATCTACCAATAGTATTTTTTCTCATCTTAGTTCTAGTCCAACCAGACATAGGAGCAGAAACCATTTCTGAACCACCAGATGGTGTTCTAATATATCTAAATCAATCAGGATCTATTCTAAGCCTTGTTTCTCGACAAATTTTTCTTCATCTAACAAATCGGTGATATTCATTTCATTTTGGGTTTGTATAAATACCAATCGCTCCAAGATCTTTACCCTCTTCTAGAGTTAATTTTCTTTTTGGATATTCAAATCTTTTCATTCATTTAAGTCTGTTTGCTTGTTTGGATTGTATCGCTTTTTTCTTAGCAATTCCTTGTTTGTTGGTTCTAGCCATTTTATGTAATATTAAATTTTAAATGTTTAATTGTAGGTTAACAAATCATTTATAATAAATAGCTTTTGTTTATCAACTATTTTTTAATTTTATATTTTTTAAGCTTTAAACTTAGAGCTTAGAATTTAGTACTTAGAACTTAACCTTAGCAATCTTATAACAATAAACAATATATAACCGTTCACTGTTACATTTTCTTAACGGTAGAAAACACAAACAAACACTTGGCTCTGTGTTTTCTTTACCTAAAAATGTAAGCGTTCACTTGTTATATATTTGTTTATTGTTGAAAAAACTTACGAACTTTAGCAACCTTATTAACCTTACGAACCAATAACTGCAACAATATCTTCAAAAACTTTTTCTGGAGATTGATCTCAATTTATAACTGTTACAAATCATTCTTTTTGTAAGTATTCAATTACAGGTCTTGTCTGTTTTTCAAACAAATCTATTCTCGTTTCTATGCTTGAAATATCCTTATCATCCTCTCTTTGATAAATATCTTTGCTATTACAAATAGGGCATTTTTCACAGTCATGAAGATGTGTATTTAAAATAGCTCAACATGTCTTACACATACGTCTTGATGTAAGTCTTTTGATAGCTTCGTCTCTAGAAATATCCAAAACAATCACGCTAAATTCTCTATTATATGATTTCATCATTTTTAAAAATTCTTCCATCTGTGGGATTTGTCTAGGAAAGCCATCAACTAATATTGATTTATTTTGTTCCAAAGAAAACAAGAACAAATCAAAAATTTTAACCATAAATTGATCTGGTAATAAATTTCCACTATCTATTATTGATCAAATATAGTTTCCTATAGCATTTGGTTTGCTTTGCAAAGCTCTAAGTATTCCGCCAGCTTCGAAGTAGCTTATTTGATTTCAAAACTTCTTGAGTAATAATTCACATTGAGTACCTTTTCCAGATCATTGTATTCATGATAAAACTATATCTTTCATTAAAATATTATAAATTATAAAAAAGTTTGTATTATTTATTTTTTCCTTGTAGTTTTTCAAGGCTTTCTAACATTTGATAAATCAATATACTTGCATAAGATCAACTACCCAAGCTAAATTCTATCAACAAATCATCTCATTGGTATCTTACACGAGTTTCGGTTGGTTTTACCCAAATTGGTCTTGGTATGCCAAATAATTTATTTTTTTTATAACAAGCAAAAAATTCTGAATTTATTTTATGTTTTTCCATAAATTTTTTTTGAAATTCTCAAGCTTTTGTATCTGGTTTTGCCAACAATACATCATCTCAAAAAACAGGGGCTGTAATTTCTTCATTTTTCAAAATTTCTCATTCAAGCATATCTTCACCAAGTACCAATCTTTCTTTGAGATATTGGTTGAACAACCAACTGGCATATGCTTGAAGTTTAAATCTTGCTTCGAAATTGTCTTTGATAGATGTTTTTTTTTCTACAATAGCTTTTCAAATTTCCCAGTTTTTACCATTTATACCAAATCTTTGAGTTCCAAAAAAATTGGGAAATCATTCTTCAAAAAGTTTTTCTACTATCTCTTTTGCCCATTGTTTTACTTTTACTCATAAAGCTTGATTTGCTCTAAGTCTAATAGAAAAATGGTTTGTTATGTTATCTGTCATTTGGATAGGCTTGAAATGATAAGTTGTTTCAATTATTTTTGCAACACGAGAAAGTGTGTTTAGAAAAACTTCTTCACCTCACATCTTTTTGAGTGCACTTTGATAAATACTAATCCACTGCCTAGTAATGGCGTCTTTGTCTTTTAACCCAGCAACTCCCAAAGTAAGTCTAGATATATGTAATTCTTTGCATAAAAAATTAATAATACCCATTGTTGTCATATTTTGCTTTTCAAAATATACGAAAAAAGCATCTCCTTTACCAGATAATTGAAAAGGTAAACGTTCTTCAACAATAAAGTCATAAGATTTTTGTTTAAATAGAAATAATGTTTTTTTTTCTAAAATTTTTTCCATTTTTTTAATAAGATATAAAAATATATTTATTAGCTATTAGTAATTAAATTAGCTGAATTAATAAATAAAAATAATAAACAATGAACAAAAGAAGGAAATTATCACATATCTCTATCACTCTGAGAGAAAACCCCATTAAATATAATTAAAAACTATTTTCCTTGTACGATATTAATTTTTATTCTAGATTTAAGTTTGGTTACAGAAGTATACCAAGGGGGTCTAACACTAATATTTGTAGATGAAATTTCAGGAAAACCAAGAAGCATTGATTTTGCCTTATCCTTGTTTATACCAAGAATATTTGATTTAATATTACTCAAAATTCCATTAACATCTTTTTGAAAATCATATCATTGAATAATCGCTAATTTCGTAGGTATTATATAAACTCATCAAACATCTTTTTTAATGCTAGAAAAGAATACAACAGAAGCTTTGTCTATAGTTATAAGTTTAACTTTATCAGAAGGCCTTTGTTGTAAATATAAATGAGTTTGATCCAATAAGTCAGATTGTTTTATATATGCAAAATAGAAACGAACCACAACAGATCATTTTAGATAAGGAACTTTTTCTTGTGCTTTGTTTTCTATGTCCATAGAAACAACTTCCATATCAATCAGATCATCAAAGTGCAAGAATATTTGTCCAGGTAATGAAAAATTTTTGTTGATAATATTTTGCTTTTGTTGATTTACAGTTGAAACTAATTTTCCAGATAATGCCTCAATATCTTTTTGTGTTACAATTCATTCCGAAAGAACAGATCATCAAGAAAATTGGCTTGTTGAAATGGCATAAATGTTTTTCATAAAAAAGCTTTCTTTGAGGTTTTTAATATATAGAGTTGTATCTTTTTCTATATTTCACCTTGCTCATATTACATTTCATTGTTCGTCTTGTTCGCTTGCAACAATTTCAATTATAACATCAGAGTTTGGTTCAAGCTTAAACCGATCTTTTGATTTAAAAACCAATCACTCTTCTGTCACAAATCTGGTTCATTTCAATAGATTGTATTCTCTTTCAGTCGTGTTTAAAACTCTTATTGTTCATTGTGATGGATTCTGAATGTGTTTTATATTATTTACACTAATTGATAATGTATATTTATAATCAATAAATCATGTTTGATAAGGAATTGCTAAATTTTTTGACTGTTCAGCAAACTCTTGATCTCCGGCAGGGTAATAGCGAAAGTTGTAAATAATATTTTCTGATTGATTGGCTGGGTATATGTCTATGATTGTTCTAGGAAGAATCAAAGAATAAAGAAAATATATTACTATAAGAGAAAAAGCAACTTCAAATCAGAAAATCATATAAAACATATAGTTTTTTTTTGTATATGCTTGTAGATGAAATTTCTTTATATTAAAAAAGAAAAGATATATCAAATTAATTATTTTTAGTATTTTATGTTTTTCTTGGTGAATTACTGGTAATCAAATTTTTTCAAAAAACTTCCTTGATTGTTCTGTTTTTGTGATGAAAAAAGCATGAATGTTTCTTTTTTGCAATAATTCTTGAATTTGTTTTCACCATCGTTCATTATCAAAAAAAGCATGTTCAGGATCTATTGAGATATGAACAGTTTTTCCATGTGGAAGTTTTTCCAGTGTTTTAAATATTTTGTATAAACTATGGTCTTTGAGAAAAAATAATTTCATTCGTCATTAAATAATTTTAAATGTTAGATTATTTCGTACTTAAAATTTAAAATTAATTTTCAAGTATTGGTCTTGGTGAATTCCGTTTTTTATGATAATAAAAACAAATCATAATAACAAAAAACGAAACATGTTGTTTGATATCAAAGCTAATATTTCAAGCTCATATTACCATATATCTTGGGTATTGTTGCATCATTAAAACTATATTTATCATAATCAATAAAATAGCTAATCATTGCATTCATAATCACCTTTTTTTAAAAATAATTCTTTTTATGTGGAAAAACAATGCAATTGCTAAAGCTCCTATAGAAAGGAATAGTCATATTGGTAATATAGAATCAAACTTATTCCGTTGACTTTCAGAATGAAGTGATTTTATAGCCAAAAAAGAATCTGTTGTTTTTCAAATAAAATTATCTCCCAAAAGTAGGAAGATACCCAAGGGAACAACACACAATGTAAATCCATAGAAGAATATATCTGCCCAAATTTTTTTGTTTTCAATTGTTTTAATTTTTTTAAAGAAAACAAAAAGAGATATAACCAAACCCAATAAAATTCATGCAAAATGAAATTTATATCAATAAGGTCCTATTATAGAAAACAGCTGTTCTATGGTTGTTGGAAATAATGCCTGATTAGACAAAACAAATTGAGTGTATGAACCCAAAAAGTAAACAAGCGTAATTGCCAAAGGCAGTCGATAAAAGAATTTCCAAAATCATTGAAGAAATCTTTTGCTAAGATACCAGACTATTATTACAAATGCCAAAAAAGATATAACAATACCAACTCCGGTCATATAAACTTTAGCTCACCAGATGGTAAAAAAGGGGAACATATTTTTTTGTTAAAAATAAAGTCTTTTTTATATGATTAGTCTCCTAACATATTTAATTAACGTAGGAATTCAATAATTTTTGTTTCTCTTATTCATGTTATTCTAATAATTCCAGGATAATCAAGCTGACTGTCTATTTTTTCTCCAATTGTTTTAAGAAGTGTTTCTAATTGAAGATCTGTTATTTCTTTTGGGTTAACATATACCATAATTTCTCTACCAGCTTGCATAATATGTACTTTATCAATTCCAGGTATTTCGTTGATAAGTTTTTCAAGTTCTGTCATTTTTTCTATAAACAATTCTTTTGTATTGAATCTAGCTCCTGGTCTAGATGCAGACATAGCATCAGCAGCAGTTACTATCCGTGCATAAGGATTGTCAATAGGTACATCATAATGATGTGCTTCTGCTGCATTTATAATCACAGGATCCATTCCAAATTTTTTCAAAACATCAGCACCTACTTTTGCGTGTGATTCACCAGTATTAGTCGAGATTTTCCCAATATCATGAAGAAGTCATGCTTTTTTTGCAAGCAATGTATCTAAACCAAATTCGCTAGCAATAGCTTCACAGATTTTTGCTACTTCAATACTATGTTGCCATAAATTTTGTCCATAACTAAATCTGAGATAATATTGTCCAACCATTTTTACAAGTTCTGGTTTCATCATTGGTATATTTAACATATTCAATGCTTCTTTACCTTTTTCTGTATACAAGTTATCCAAATCACTAACCACTTGATTATATGTTTTTTCTATATAGAACGGGTTGATTTTACCATCTTTTACAAGCCTTTCCAGTGTGTGAGCGGCTATATATCTCTTTTCGCTATCAAATGAAGATAGTCTAACCACAAGTGGGGTATCATCAACAATAAGTTCAACACCTGTCATTTTTTCAAAATAAGAGATGTTTCTTCATTCTCTTCAAATCAATTTTCCTTTGAAATCTTCGTTTGGAAGGTCAACAGTTTTTGTTGTGAATTCGCTTACAGCCTCTACAGCAACTCTAGGTAGTGATTTGCTTACAATCATAGCAGCTTCTTTGTCTGCTTCTTCTTTTTTGATGTTTTTTAATTTTTCTATAAAAGCAGTAAAATCAGATTGATATTCCTTTTCGATTTGATCCATTAGTTGTTTTTTTGCATCATCTTTTGTTAGTTTTGCCATTTCAGCTAGCTTGTTTACTTGTTCATTAATTTTTTCGTCTAATTCTTTTTGTCTATCACCAAGTTTTCATTTTTCTTGTTCTAATTTTTCTAGTTTTTCATCCATCTTTTCTTCTCTTGCAAGAAGCCTGTTTTGTATAACCTCCATTTTTTGAAGTCTTTGATCTTCGATTTTTTGTGCTTTTTCTTCGGCTTGTTCCATAAGTTTCTCTGCTTTTTTCTTTGCTTCTTCCATCATTTCTTCCTCTAATTCTTTGGCTTTCGCCATTCTTTCTTTGAACTGTATAGCTTTTTGAGTAAGGGTTCTTTTATAACCATAAAATCCTGCTGCTCACCCGATTCCTATCGCAAGCAGGTATCCAATAATCATTAGAATATCCATTTTTTTTCATAAATTTTGATATAAAAAAATCAGATTTATTTTTTTGATAAAGATTCTAAACCAACCAAAGGTTTGTCATTCTTTGGTGTTGTTAGTTTCAACACTACAATATCTTTATAATATAGTATTGCATACCAAAATCACCCAATACAATGGGTACAAAAATAAATATAATATTTAGAAAAAGAAATGCAACGGAAAAACGACTATGTAATAGAAAATATCTAATTTGTTTTTTCAATTGTTTTTCCAATCTCCAACAATTTTTCTTCTTCCCATTTATCACACATCAACTGTATTCCCATAGGCAGCATTTCACCATTTTCTTCTATCATTCCTCATGGGACTGATATTGCTGGAATTCACGCCATATTGGCTGGGATTGTGTACATATCTTCTAGATACATAGTCAAAGGATCATTGATTTTTTCTCAGATTTTTCCTGGGAGGGTAGGAGTTGTTGGGGTTATGATTGCATCATATTTTTGGAATATATTTGAAAAATCTACCTTGAGTTGCTCTCTTGCTTGTTGGGCTTTGAGATAATATCATTCATAATTTGCCGAACTTAGGACAAAAGTTCCAAGCAAGATTCTCCTTTTCACTTCTTCTCCAAAACCCTGTGATCTTACATGTTTATAATACTCGGAAATATCTTTGTATTTGGTCGTATCATCTTGCAATCCAAATCTGATTCCATCAAATCTCGCCAAATTTGTGCTGACTTCTGCAGGCATCAATGTATAATACATCGGCACCGCATATCACAAAATCGGCAAATCTATTTCCTCAATTTCCCATCAAAGTCCCTTTAATTTTTCTATAATTTCAAGAAATCTGATTTTTATTTTGGGGTCTAATCCTTCTCCAAGTGCTTCTTTTGGCAAGGCGAGTTTTGGTTTTCACGTTTCATTTTTGTATTTCGGTTCTTGCCAAGTGTCAGCTTCTGGGCAGCTTTGAGCGTCACGAGAATCGTGACCTGCGATAGCCTTCAACAAGATTCCAGCATCTTCCACAGTTTTTGTCATTACGCCAACTTGATCTAGGCTTGAAGCCATAGATTGCACTCCATATCTAGAAATCCTTCCATAAGTTGGCTTGAGTCCTACAATACCACAAAAAGATGCAGGTTGGCGGACACTCCCTCCGGTATCTGTTCCCAAAGCTGCAATGCAGAGATCTGCGGCTACCGCCGCCCCGCTTCCGCCACTCGAACCGCCTGGTACACGATCGATTCCGTGAGGGTTGATGCTTTTTCCAAAGTAAGATGTCTCGGTACTAGAGCCCATCGCAAATTCATCCATGTTGGTCTTCCCGATCATCAAACCTCCGTTTTTCTCGAGGGTCTCAAAACAGGTTGCACTATAAGGACTGACAAAATCCTCCATCATCTTCGACCCACACGAAGTAATGTATCCTTTAGTCAAAATAATATCTTTGATTCCAATTGGAGCTCCACGCAGAGGTTTTGTAATCAAATCATCGATATGTGAACTTATATAATCTTCATGAAACCTAACAAAAGAAAAAGTCTGACTATTTTGTTCTTTAGTTTTGTTTATATAATTATTTACAATCTCTTTTGAATCCAAGCTTCCATCATTAATTCAGTCAATATATTGTTTCAAAGTAAGGCTCATGCTATTTTCCAAAAACTAAAAAATTATAAAAAAGATGATCTTTCGATCATCTTTGTATTTATTTTACTACTTACTTTCAAGCGTATTTATTATTTAAATAATTG
>CAYRHE010000002.1:50248-62730 GCA_964424095.1 uncultured Candidatus Peribacteria bacterium
AAATCGATTATTTTTTGTATACATCAAGCATTTTAGTGAATTCATCAGCTCCTGGAGGAAGTTGTTGCCAAAGTTCTGGACTGTATTCGATAAGTACAGATGCTCAGTTGAAAACCATATTTCTTCTTTGTACTTCTATAGCCCTTTCTGATCAGCTTACATTAAACCATCTAGAAAGAGTGGATCTTTTGTTTTTTACAAGATCTTCTATTCATCATCCTATAAGAACTCATTTTACATGAAGTCATCAAGCATTACATCGATTTGTATATAAATTACTGTTTGTTCTTTTTGTCGCGTCAAAATCTTTAGCTATAAAAATTCCTTTTACTCTTTGTGGTTGATTACAATTTTCGTCTACGAATTTGATTTTACCATCTTTTACAATAAACATACCATTTACTTCTATATTTCATTCAACAATCAATTCGGCTCATTTTACAATCAGTGTAAATGGTTTAGTAACTTTAGCATCTTTCTTTATAGTAATTGATCAGCCGTTTTTATAAAGAATGTAAATATCTTTATTTGGAACTTTTTTTGCAGTAACTCAATCTTTGCTTAATCAAGGAGGTGTTTTTGTATTTACCGCTAATTTTTCTGCTGTATCAACAAAATTGTTTACCATAAAATCCACATCAAAAGATTGATAATCATTTGTATCAAGAATCATAACATTTGCAAGATCTGTTCTTGTTACAATATCCCTACCATCAAAATCTTTAAATTCTTTTAGATTTATGTTTGTAGCTTTTGGTGTTATACCAAATGCACTTTTTTGTACAAGATATGGTTTTGTGATAGTAAAATTGGTTTCACAAACGTTATCTGTTTGTGAGTTTTTTCTTTGTCAATCTTCACAATAATCATAAGTGATTTTGTTAAGTCTTAATTTATATTCACCCAAAGTATTTCCAACCCAACTATTAAAATCAGATGGGGGAATTGCATATCTCCATGTATTTGTTGTAAAATATTGATTGAAGTAATTAAATATAGAATACAGGTTTTCATCAGGATTGCTTTCACATCTTCTTGTGAAAATATCTTTCCTATCTCATCCTGGTTTTTGAAGACCAAAAGTACACATCATGGTACTCATAATTATTTTTTTGTTGTTAATAGGGTTTGAACAGTCTGTATATAATGCGCTAGTAAACGAGTTTTGGTCAACCCTCCACCATAAAGGAAGATATTCTCACTTTTCTATAGAAATGTTTCCGTTGTGAACAGAAAGACATTGAGCAGGAGCTACTCCATCTATAGAACAATTTATACATTTTTTTCATTGGTTTGCTATCCCATAAGGAGCTATTAAAAAATTATTGTCAAGATAAGAGTATATTGTAGGTGTTCCAGGTCATAAATCACATTGTTCATAACCCTGTCTTATACCATCTCCACAAATCCCCATAATTCCTTCATCTAGTATTATATCATTTTCACAAGAAACAATGCCATCTACCTCACATATTATATCTTTAATTCTGCTGCTAGTACCAAATAAATCAGAATTTGTATATGTACAAGTATGTTCCATGATTTTACCATCTACAATTTCTGATTTTCCATTTCAGCAATCTATTCTCAAAGATGCCTCTTGGTTGCTGTTTACAGAACATTGTACACGTACATTTCATTCTCATTGGTCTAATATAACTACTTTTGAATCTACATCTACTTCACAAGAAGGTACGCGTTTTGTACAGTAAGGGTTGTTTATGCCTGTACCTATTTCATTTCATACCTCACATCTTATAGTTGATGCGCTAGCAATTTCAGGATTTGAATAGTTACATGTCCTTTGAATAAAATTGTTTACAACTCAAAAATTTCACACTCAAACAAGTCATGTTAGTATGTTGTCACTACCACAAACTATACGATAAGGAGTCCAAGCAAAAGCATATTGTTGTAAACAAGTCGCATCAACTTGATTATCATTATTTGGGTTTTTTCTAACAGTTAATTCTTCACATTTGGGATCTTTTAGATTTATAATAGCTTCGCTACAAACAGTTGTAGTTCATACTTCTATACAAGCAGTATTTGAAATAAATTTTGTAGTCAATATACAAACTCATCATTGATTTTCACAAGCCAACCCTGTTCAGTAATTCATAGGTAATGCTGTATCACATGGCTCATCTTTTGTGATCAATCAATCTCCACATTCATATGGTTCTTCTATTGTTACAGAACGAGTAATACTTTCGTTGTTATAAGAAATTGTTGCTGTAGGCGTGAATTGTGAAAAATTGATTCAATTTATTTTTCCTTGGATGCTAACTGATCCTTGTTGTCAAATTCAGATTGTTCCCAAATTGTTGTTGAAAGAATTTATTGTAAGAGGTCATGTATTTGGTAAAGATATGTTTACGTTGTTTGCTGGTACATTACCATCGTTTACATAATTTATAGTAAATGTAATATTATGTCCAGAAGCGGCTTTTATAGATTGTGGTCAAATATTTCCTGGAGCCCAAGATGCATTTTGTACGCTCATTTCAAATGAAATATTGTTGTATTCTATTACTGTTGAAGTCAATACAGAAATATCATTACCTGTAGTAACTTGAGCAGAATCTACATAGATACCAGCTTTAGTGATAAATTGAGTTCCTACAGCCAGATTCTCTGTCAAAGATCATGTTACCACAAAATTTCACGCTGCCCCTGCTGATATAGATTTTCATAGGCTTCGCTCGGTTTGATCTGTTTTTACAAATGATGGTAGTTCTAATTTAATCATAGGATTTCGTGCTGATTCTAGTCCGCTATTACCATAAGAAATTGTATAAATAATCTCATCCCCAATTTTAAATCCACTAAAAGGTTGTGATTTTAAATCAATATACACATCTGACAAAGCAGGCAGGTCTTGTTTTATTTCAAAGTTATTGTTTGTCGGATCCAAATCTATGCCTGTAAAAGAAATATTACCAGAAAGAGAAATGCTAGTTCCTTCTATAGGATAACTTTTAAGTAATGATGTATATATTATTTCTTTTTTCTCTCATCAAACAAGGCTAATTCATGTTATATTTGTCGGGTTTTGAGAAACTTGATTGTTAGAGGGGAATAATTTAACAGAAACATTATTTGCTGTTTTTTGTCATTTATTTAAAATGTTTATTTTATAAGTAAGAAGTGATCAGCTATTTATTGTGTTTGTTTGGTTCTCTAATACAGCATCAATAGTAAGGTCAGCACTTTTTACAAATGTATAACAAACCCCAGAAAAAACATTGTTTTCAAGACTCTCTGTTTCATTGCTTGCACTAATTGATCAAGATAAACAAAATTTAGTTCCTATTGGGTAGATTTTATCTATATTTCCTGTAATTAGGATGCTTGATAAAGCTCCTGAATTTAAGACAGGCAATTCTAGGTCTTCTATTTTTAAATCTATTCAATCAACAAATGCATTTAATTTCAACTCCTTTAGATCTTCGTTTCATTTATTTTTGTACCAAATTATAAATCAGATTTTATTTCCAGAGGTTTCTGGCTCTTCATTTGTTTTTTCTATTTTACTTATTTGTAAATCCAAAAATTTTGGTATTGTATATGATGTAGTTGCTGTATTATCATATAATATCATTTCATTTCATCCAGAAATGTTGCTTGTTGTAGTTATAACTGTTAAAGCAGGTGGTGTTCACACAAATCAAGCTTTCATCAAATATGTTTTTGTTGTTCAAGCAGAAATTGTTCAAAGTTGCCATAAATTTGTAGATCTTGAATTATTTATAATTTCATTGTTCAAAAATAACTGAGGCTCTCATAAAAAACTTCCCAAAGTGCTTGTTAGTTTTATAGATTCGTTGCTTATTTTTGATCAATTATTTTGTACAGTTATTTCATATATAGCTTGTTCTCTATCGAAAATTGGTTTTGGTTCTAGAAGGCGTTGTGATATACTATAGTTTGTTGTTGGGAAGATAGTTGCAGTAGTTCGTTCATTGTTTATGCAATTATTGGATCATATATTTTTTAAACAAGTGTTTGTGGAAATTCTATCAAATGTAAACGAAGAGGAAGCTACTTGTCCTGTAATAACAATTGTTTTTGTCTGATTTGCACTTATAGAACAAACTGGATTAAAAAATCAGTTAAGTAGTCAGATGTTTCATCAATTACATGTTCAATCAGAATTTATATCAAGAATTTTTATTCTTGGATTTTCGTTTGTTGCTGGTAATCTTAATTCAAAAGATTTTGCTGTACTATCATTTTGTATTGTAAATTTGAAAGTTACGATACTTCCAGAAACAGCAAAAGAAGAAATAATTTTGTTTTTAACTAGCTCTGTATTGGCAAAACAAGATGTATTGTGTGGAATATAATGTTCTGTAGCACTATTAAAAGGACTTGCAGAAATTTTACATCTACAAAAACCATCAGGATTATTACAAACTTGTTTTTCTTGACAAGAAATAATTCAATTAGTAACTTGTGAACAATATGGATATTCTGATTCTTGAGCAAAACTGCTTCATAAACTCAGAAGTCATATAATAATGCTGCTTAAAAGTCGTTTTTTCATAATACTACAAAACATGGATAAAATTATTGGATAGTTGTTTTTATTTTACCATTTATTATAATTGATCTTTCTTCATTTGGTTGTAATGGGGTTGTTATATTCCAAACAATTGGTGTTTGTAATTCTGGTGACACTATGCTGTTTGGCCAAGGAGTAGATTCTACAAAATCCAAAGAGCTTGGTCGATAATCTTTTATTGTTAAAGAGTTTATTGTTATTGATCAATTGTTTCTGTATTTTATTTCGTATCTTACAGGGTCTCAAGGTCAAAATCATTGTTGTATAACAGTTTTTTGTATACTTACATTATGAGATGCTTGAGAAATTGTAACTGTTGTGTTTGTTTCTTGTTGTTCTGTTCAATATAAAACTTTTCAAGTATTGGTATGTGTTCAGACACAACTTGCATCTGTTTTTGTTTGTCAAAGAAAAGAGATAGTTAAATTTTGACCAGGAATTAATCATCAAGGCACTCACCATTGTGTTAAATTTCAGTTTTGTGTTTGTGTTGTTGGAAGGCTTGTTTCGGCTGTTCCTGTCATAAACACACAACCATTAACAGGCCAGATATCTTGAACAAAAACATCATTAATTGTGTTTGGAGTGGCGTTGTTTACTGTAATAGTAAATCTCACTGTTTGACCTCATTGAACAGTTCTTAGATTTGCTGTTTTGGTTATACTTACTGGTGTTGTACCGCAAACTACCTGTTTTGAGGTGTTTCCTGAAATTGTTTGTCAATTACTTAATGCAGATCGATTTACAATATTAAGAGCTGCGTTACAAGCAAGAAGTTTTGCATTTATCAAAATATATCAGTTTTGTCCAGCAGCAAGATTAAATCCAGTATATGCTATTCTCAAACTTCATCATGCATCTCCCGTACTAAAAAGAGAGTTTGTAACTCAGTGTATTTCACTAGAAATGTATTCCAATCCACTAGGTAAAAAATCCTCAATTGATATGTTTTCTAATATTTGAGATCCGGGATTTGAAAAATTTATTCTAAATTGCAGCTCTTGTTCTGGAGCATAATTTTGTTCTACAGTTAATGTCTTTGTAACTATCATGTTTCCTGTTTCGGTTCCATCTCAAATTCCACTACAATCAGTTTTACATTTTCCTGGTTGTCAGTTTAGTGCTCAGTCATCACAGACTTCGTTTGGTTTGATAGATATTTCATGCCACTGCAAGAAGCCTCATTCTTGTGATAAAATTCATCAATTTCAGTCAGTAGTACCCGTTTCTTTATCAATAACTCCATCGCCACATCTTGCTATATAATAATTAGTACAAGATATTTTCGTAGTAAGGTTTGGATTTATAATTACATTCAATGATCAGTTATGAAGAGAGGAGTCGTTAGCTCTTATATAATAATAATTTAATGAAACACCATTCGCATTTTGTATAATAGATCTTTCGTTATTAAATGTCACAAATTGTCATGCGGGTTGATTTCTTATTATATCTGTTGATCACAATAAAGTAGCACCAGTGGCATCAACAGTTAATATATTAGAAGTGTCTGAGTCTATAGTTGTAGATGGTACAAAATTAGAAACATAAGGGAATTTAATATTACCAACAAAAATAGATTGGTTATATCCTCTTACGTACGTTTCTGTTTTATCAAAAACATAGCTTACAGGTCATTTTGGTTGACCAACACGAAGATATACAGGAGATCAATCATAAAAAGCTAGATTTTGTGATATATCACAAGTTCAATCATAAATAGTTGTTTCTCGGTTTAATGTTCTATTTTCGTTTGAGCTACTTGGAACATCACCAATTACATTATCAGCAAATGTTGTACTTATTATTGATAGTACAAAACAAAAAACAAATATTTTTTTAAACTGTAATTTTAGTTTTTTCATAGTAATTGACTAATATTATAAAGGTTGTTATTTAATTTATAAATACCTCAACAAATGCTTCAGTAAAAGTTGGTAGACAAATACTACTACAGAAATGAAAGTTTGGATCATCTCCGTTTTTCATACCATCAGTATCTCATTCATCATCACCATCATCACATTCTTCAAAACTCATATTGTTTGGATCTCAGTTATAAAAAGTTCAAGCTATTTGTAAAATTTCATCACCACATCTTTCATTTGCATTTACAAATCAACTACATGTAGTATTACAACATCCTTGGGTTCCATTTATACAAGCAGCACCTGTTTCTGTGTTGGAGTCACAGATTTCTGGAACAAATCAAGTGCTTACCCAATTATTTACAGGATAAAAAGTATTATTAATTTTATATCATGTATGGGTGCTGATTTTTTTATCACCACATCGTTGAATAATATAATTTGAACACGTAGAATTGGTAAAAGTATCCGATCGAGCTCTTCTTCTCAAATTGCTTACTAATCATGTTGTGATTCACGCGTCAGAGAAGTAATCTAAAGAAGGAACTGTTCTACGTCGATAGTTTGAATTTGTTTCATTTGCATATCATTCTGCTTTTTTAATAACAAAGTTGTATTTAAATCAAACCACAGGGTTATTTATTCATGTTATTCATGTAACAGTCGGAATTTCTATATTTACAAATTTTGTTGCTCAAATAGCTCTTACTGGTTGTTTGTATTCGAAAGCTCGAGATCTAAGAACAAATAAATAATCATCTATTGCTCAAATATTTCATCCTATATCTTTTGTATACAACATATTTCCTGTGGACATAAAGTATTGTACATTGGTTGTGGGCATAAGTTGGATAAGATTATATGCTTGTGTCGGATTTATATTGTATACATAATTTGCTTTTGGTACAAAAGAGTAGTCTGGAAGACCATTCTGGTTGTTGTCTTGATATAGATACATGTGTTTTGTTGTACAATTAGAAAATGAGTTTGATGATTGAGTACATCAAATTTCATTTGCTGCATATCCAAAAGAGAAAAAGGATATGATTGATAACAGATATAATAATGTTTTTGTTTTTGCCATCTTATTTTAGGTATATAAATTTTTTATTCAAAATCTATTTGTTCATCTTCTTCTGTTGTTAAATCATCACTTTCTCACGATTCAGAATCTCAAGTATAATCTTTTTGTTCTTTATGTTTAGATTTAATTTCTTTGTGTGCTGCTATACCAAAATCGCTTCTCTTTGATTCTATTTCTCCACTAATTGAATTGCTTCTACCAAAAAGGTTTGAAACATATCTTTTATCGGGATCAGCTTCGGCTTTATATGTATCTATTTTTTCTTCAACACGAATCTCATTGATTCTTAATCATACTGATTCATTTAAACACTCACCAAGTAAATAAAATATAGCTTCGGAGTCTAATTTAATTATTTTAGAAGAAATGTCAAGCGGATTGTTGGGATTTGTATTGTTGGTTTCTAGTTTTCATGTGGTTATCAATTCTGTTAAATTGTTTTCATCGATATATGAGGCTATGTCTGGGTTTTTGATAGCATCTTTTATCTGATTTAAAAGAACTTTTATGTGTGTTTTGTTTTTGTCTGCTTTTAGGTTTTCTACAATCCAATTTTTAGCATGACTTTGCTCTTCCAAATTTCTAATTGATCATTTTATTATGTTAGAATCACCGAAAGCTGTAGGAGCGTATCATTTATTGTCTTTAGCAACAATTCTTCTATAGAAAGCTGTATAACCAAAAATATTTTTATGTTTTTCTCTTTCTATATTTTCATACTTTCCATTTGTGTTTTCAACTACATCTTTTCTTTTATCAAACAATTCTTTTTTTAACTTTGTATCAAAATTTTCTTTTCATGGTCATCGATATTTCAAAAATGGTGGTAGATTTTTTGGATCATAATTTTCTGTATATCATCTAGTAGTGAAAACATCTTTAATGGTATTTCACTTATAAGAGTGCTCATAAGCAAACAAACTAAGATATGAATCTACAATATGTTGTTTTGTTTGGTAGCTTCATGATTTCAACAAATCTATTGTTTCGCTTGGTATATCTTTGTTTTTATCCAAAATCTTTATAAGATTTTCTGTTGCTTTATCCAAATCTGCAGATACAACAGCGCCATTAAAAGAATCAAATGCTGATTTTTTATCATTGTTTTCATATTCTATTTTTGCTATATCTCATGGTATTGGAAACATTATTTCAGATAGATCTTCTGTCAATAGCGCTATATTGTTTTCTTTTATTATTTCATTTGGTGTTGTTCAAATAGTTTTGTATTCCAAAATTAATTTTCAATCTGGTGAAGGTTGATAATCCAAAATATATTTTCCATCAGATTTTTTGTATAATGTTAGTGTCCCTGTGTTAAATTTTTGTCATAAAATCAATCAATCATGTAAAGTTACATTTGCATGAGCCAAAAGTTTCCCTTCGTTATCAAAAAGGTTTTTATAAAATGTTTTCTCAGAATCTGCTAGAAGTTTTTCTCACAGAGCAATATTATCAATTGTTTGATCAAGTTTTGTTTTATTAAAATATTCAAATCCATTTTCTTTGAATTCGATGTCTTTTATTTGTTCTGTAGGTATGTTTTCTGAAGTCAAACGTGTCGTTTTATCCAAACCATTTGTTCCAAGACAAAGTACACGATCTACTCCATTCGGCAATGTTGTTGTATAAGCAGATATTGGTCAAACATTTCATACAATTAGAACATTGTTTGTATATATAAATTGCTCATCATCTGCGTAATGTATATTTAATAATTTATGAAGAGGAACTTTTTTCTCATCACTAGAAAAAGGTTTGTAGCTGATTTTTAATTGGTTTTTGCCTTCCATTTTTTCTACAATAATTCATTTTTTTTCTCAATTAACAATTCTGGTTTTGTTAAATAATCATTCGAGATATGATGCGTATTTGTTCAAATCTTTTCCTGCATCTATATGGTCGATAATTCATTGATTCATCTCTCTTTCTGTAGCAAGGAATTGTCTGGAATTTGGTAAGTATTTGTTTTTCCATGTAGAGATTCTCGCACTGGCATATACTCCCAAAAATCAAATTCTGTTTCCTCATTCAGATCCAGATGATTCTTCTACAATTCAACCATCTTCAAAAGGTATTTCTGGATCTATTTGTCAATCCAATTCATTTGATTCACCTGCATTGCTATTTCAAGTGTAATTGTTTGATTTTGTACCAAAGAACCAAGTTCCTGCAGTGATTCCTGCAGAAAATCTAGTCAGGTCAATTTTTCAATTGAGATTCATAATTACATCTCACTTCCATTGATCGATATTTCCTTGTTGAATAATTCTCAAAAGAGATCATATGGCTGCTTCTTTTTCTTTAGTGCTTTTATATGTGTTATTTATCTCTCTTAGAACTCATGATTTTTCTAGATAAGATATAACAAAACGAATATTTTCTTTTAGTTTTTTATTGTTTTTTATTATAAAATCTTTGTATATTCATGATTTCAATGAATCTATTTTTGATTCTAAATGCGATTGAATAGATTGCTTTGTGAATTTTTCAAGTTCACTAATATCAAAAATTCTATTTGAAACAGATTGATATGTTCTTTTCAATTGCATAATTCCCATCAACGGATCGTTTTCTTTTGATAGTCACAATGCTGCATAAAGTCCAATTCATTTTGTTCATGCTTTTGCTCCAGCTCATCATTCTACACCAAGATACTTTGCTTTTTGTACATCATCCAAAGATGCTGAAGAGACTTTGGCATAATTTATTTGTTCTTCATGAGAAAAATTTATATCCAATCCTCAGCTAATTCCATTTTTTCATAAATAAAATGATGGTCATCAAGCTATATGATATTTGCTTTTTCAGTCTTCAGATATACTAGCTTTTCATATTTTATAAGACAATTTTATATCAGATAAGTTTGTTCAAATTGAAATGTTTTGAATATTAAATTCGCCAAGAATTTTCTTTTTTGCTTGTTCTCTATAAAAGGTTTTGTTTACATTTGACATGATCATGTCCTTTTCTGTTGCAGGATCAAATGAAATGTGTAAACCAATTTTGTCTACAGTATCCATTATCTTTTGTAGTATAGTTTCTCTAAGTTCAATAGATCAATTTTCTTCTATTAATTTTTTAAAATCTGGATTTCATTTAATATAAAAATCCAAAGATCTTCTTAAATCTTCCATTTCTTTTATTGAATCAATCTGTTGTAATCTTTTGCCTTCTTGTCCTGTCAAAACATCATATAGATCCGCTTGATTAATAGAGGATCATCAAGTCACTTTTTCAACAGCAGCTAAGAAAAATACTTTTGATTCTGGAAATCACTCGAGAAGATCAACTAAATCTTGTTTTGTAGGATTTTCTGAGTTTAAAATATTGTTCATTTGTTCTCTATGTTCTTGTGAATAGGTATCTTTAAATGTTGATAAAATTTCAGCATAGTTTTGTGATAGATATTCTGGATATTCTTCTGATTCTCTAATCATCAAAGATATCATTTTTGTTATGTTTTTAACAACAACTCATTCTCATTTTCCATTTCACAAGACAGCATCTTGTGTTTTTTCGGCTTGTTCCAATGTAAACAAAAGTTGCTGCCCAGATATATTTCCCACATCTCAAACTTTAAACTGTTCTTTATTCTTTCTGCTTTTTTCTGCTGATACTATTCAATCGCTGTTGATATCACTTAAAAAATCAAATACATTTGTGGGTCTAATTTCTCCAGACTCCAAGATTTTTTTGTTATTGGACCATTCCTTAGTTGCTCTAGAGACATTTGTTCTTGCTTGTAGCAAATTTGCAAAAGCAATAAGATTTTTCCATTCAACATTATTGAATAGTTTTGTTAATTTTCTGAAATCCGCAAAAATTCCATCTTTTTTGTAGGGAATGTCTAGTTTATCCAAAATCTTTTTAGTATCATCTTTATCCATAACAGATTTATCTGCTGGTATTTCTCAAAGTTCTTTTAAAATATCAAAAATAGTGAAATCTTTGTTTATAGTGATTGATTTTCTTTTGGCTTCACTCTCTATATCCAAAATAATTCATGCAAGTCAATTTTCTACACCAAGATTTATTTCAAGATGTCTTTTTCTGACTTCATTATTGTCTTCTCAAAATATTTTTGCCAAAACAGGAGCAATTCTTTTGTCGCTATAAATATCTTCTATTTTTTCATCAAACAATCAAATGCGAAGATTCTCGTTTTGAAGATAGCTTTCTCTTTTTGGGTATTCATCAACGTAATCTTCATCTTTTCTATACAACAATCTTTCATATATCGTTGGTTCATTCTCTTCATCTAATATATTATTATTTTCTTTTTCTTTTGTTGTTATGTCAGAATAATATGTTTCATTTCTAGTAGCTGTTTGGCTTAGTGAGGATCGGCGAGATGATCAAGGGTTGGATGGTTTTATAGTTCTAATCTCATTTTGCAAAATATCGAGTTCAATATCCGCTAAATTTATTATAGTTTTTTCTTGTTCTTCTTTTTCTCTGTTTATTATTTCAAAATGTGTTTTGAATGATGATATTGCCGCACTAATATCTTGTGTAAAATTGTTTGATTCTTCATCGTTGTTAATTATGTTTACAAGAAATTCTTTAAATTCTTTTTGAATTGTCTTTGTCTTTTCTTCTTCGCTAATTGAATTGTCGTTTATAATTTCTTTCAATGGCTTTCAAGATATGTGTTCTTTTTGATTCCAATTTGCAACAAAAAAAGTATCAAAAAGATTCTCTGCAGCAAGATCTAGCTCTTTGATTTTCTCATGACTTTTATGGTCAGCAGAATCAGAAAAATTTTTTATATTATCTTGTTTTTCGATAATTTTTTTAAGTTTGTCTAATTCATCTCTTGTTCAGACTTTTCAAGAAAGTTCTTCTTTACTTTCTATTATTCTAGTAAGTCTAGCCATATTAAAATACCTACAAATAAAATAATCTACAAACCTAATAATAATCAAAAACCAAAAAACAGCTAAAAAAATCAAAAAAACCA
>CAYRHE010000002.1:62830-66579 GCA_964424095.1 uncultured Candidatus Peribacteria bacterium
TCTTTTGTAGTCAAAGAGATATATTAAGATAAAAAGGAAGTTGTACTAACTTCCTTTTTTTTGATTTATTTTTTTAAACCTTAAATTATCTAGTATAGCATTTGCTACTGACATTTCTTTTTGTGCAGAAAGTAAATCTTCCATCTGTTTTTCATCAGACAGATTTCATTTATTAGAAATGTTTGATTTAAATATTCTATTGGATATTCAAAAGTAAGCATCAGCTTTTTTATAGTTATTTAATTCTTTGTATAGATCTTTTTTGTTTTTTCTAAAGATATGTTTTTCTCATTGAAGTATGGGTTGGTATTCACCTGATTTTGCTTCATCATTTAAATCAAAAGAAGAAAAAACATCTTCATCAATATCATTAAAATTTTCTAAGTGTTCTATAGCAGCTCTTCTCAAAAAAGAAGATATACGTTTAAATCATTTTTGTTGTTTGCTATTTAAATTAATAGTTGGTATTTCTAATGTATTTCAGCTCATTTTCTAGTTTATTTATTATAAAAATATATCTCTTGGTTTTGCTCAATCTTGTGGTCAAATAATACCTCTTTCTTCCATTTGATCCATTATTCTTGCTGCACGAGCAAATCAAACTCCAAGTTTTCTTTGTAAAAGAGTGGCTGATGCTTTCCTAGTTTCAGCAATCACTTGTATAGCTTGCTCAATTAATTCATCATCATTACCATTTCATCACCCAAACAAGCTATCTCCAGTTTCAAGTTTACTTTCCAACATTTGTACTATTTCAGGATTATAGATATCGTCTTCTGTCAGACCTCACATATATTTGTTTTTGAGTGTTTGAACAACTTTTTCTATTTCTTCAGTAGAGACAAAAGGTGCCTGAATTCTTATTGGATGTTTTGTGGAAGGATCAATATATAACAAATCTCATTTTCCAAGCAAAGCTTCAGCTCACTTTCTACCGATTATAGTTCTACTATCAATTTCTGAAACAACTCCAAAAGCTATTCTAGTAGGGATATTTGCTTTGATAAGACCAGTGATTACATTTACAGAAGGTCTTTGTGTCGCTACAATTAAGTGGATTCCTACAGCACGAGCTTTTTGGGCTATACGTGTTATACAAGTTTCTACATCTTTTTTATTTCCTGACATCATCATATCAGCAAGTTCATCTATTACAAAGACAATACGATATATTTTTTCTCAAATAATTTTGCTATTATATTCATCTATATTTTTTACCCTTTTTTCTTTGAGTAAAGAATATCTTCTTTCCATTTCATTTACAGCTCGCTTCAGAAGCTTTAAAGCTTTATCAGATTCAAAAACAATAGGAGCCAGTAGATAAGGTAATCCAGAATATAGTTCCAGTTCTACTTGTTTAGGGTCAACCATCAAAAACTTTAATTCAGATGGCGTATTTTGATACATTAGACTCAATATGAAATCATTTACTCCTACAGATTTACCAGATCATGTCGCTCATGCTACAAGAAGATGTGGCATAGATTCTAGTGTTTTTACTATAACAGATCAATCTATGGCTTTACCCAAAGTTAGATTTGTATCAGAATTTTTTATAGATTCCTGAAATTCATCTGTTCATAATATATCGGCAACCCTTACCATGGATGGTTTTGGATTTGGAATTTGGATTCATACACAATCTGTGCCTGGTATTGGGGCAATAATTCTAAGTGATTTACATTTGAGCGACATTGCTATATCGTTTGTCAGTCATTCAATTGTTGTTATTTTTATTCCAGATTCTGGTTTAATTCTTATTTGAACAATAGATGGTCATATATCAAATCATTCAATCATAATAGGAACATTAAACTCCAATAATTTGTTTTGTAATGATTTTGCTTTTTCCATAAGGAATGATTCATCTATACTTATTTTTTGGTCTCAAGATTCCAAAATATTTAGCATAAATGTTGGTTTTTCTCAAGAAAAATTCAAAACTGGCCTAGGTTTTTTGTCTTTATCTTGTATTTTATCTTCAACTTTTTTCTTGAGAAGAGTAGAAACAAAAGATTTTGATATTGTTTGTGGTTTATATTCCTCAATATATTTTTCAGTATCTTGCTGGCTTTTGTTTCCTACTTTTGAAATTCTTTTTGCGATATCATTATCTTCTTGTCTATTTGTTTTATTGGATTTATTTGGTCTTTGATCTTGTCTGATATTTATATTTATTCTAGGTAGGCTAAAGTTGAATGTATACAAAATCCATCACACAAGTAATATCAAAAGTATAATAATAAAAACCTTAATGGCCAGAGCATTGTTACCAAAAACAGTATTTAATAAATAAATTAATGGCCAAGATATATATCATCAAAGCTGCTCATACTGTGTAGAATCTCAGTCTATAGTAGGAAAATTTAAAATTGCAGAAATTATTATCATTACCAATAAAAATTGCTTTATTAATAATTTAATCAAATGTCATTTTGCCAAAATCATAATTCCCACAAGAATACAAAGGGCAAAGAATAGTAAAAGTCATATTTCTCCAAAAGGAACACTAGCATATTCTTGTAAAAAAACAAAAATAGGAGATCCCTCCGCCAAATAAAATGAAAAAAAGAAAATTCATCACAAGGCGATGAAAGATGTTCAGAGTTTATATTTGTTTAAAATAATACTTTTGCTTTTTCTTCTTCTCCCCAAAATATTTTTTTATGTAAATAAAGTTTTTTAAAAATTTGTTTTTAGTAATGTAATCAATTGAGCAATAAAAGAAGGAAATTATCACAATCAACCTAGAATTTTATTTGTTTTTTTATTGCGAGGTGGTAGTCAAAACTTAGGTAAGCACACTATATCAATTTAAAACAGTCTACATACTTTGACAAAATTTTCAACAGTAAATTCTATTCAGCGCTTTCTACCTCTTTAAGTTTTTGGCAAACACCTCTAAATGTACATCACGCACACTTTTTTTCGCTGCTTGTTCTTGTAAAAGCAGTATGATTCAATGGTTCATTCTTTTCTATATCTTGTTCTACAATAAATTGTTTTTGGTATTCGACATCTTCAAGTATTTTATTTATAATGTGTTCAATATCATTTTGCTCAACACTTCCTGATTTTTCATTTAGTGAAGGAAGATATACTTCATGAACTTCTATGTTACGATCTCAAAGTTTTGTACTTTTCTGTTTGAGTAATGTTTTTAGTGCATAAACGCGTAATTGATCAGTAATTCATGATATATCCAAGCTTTCTTTTCCAGATTTCCAATCAAGAATTAGATAGTTGTTTTCTCAAAACATAATTCAAAAATCTGGACTTGCCAATATAGACACATTTTCAAGTCATGGAATTTGGCTAACATCTACTTTCATCATTTCAAAGTTTGGTCTACGAGGCTCTTCTATATATATGTGGTGTCATTTGCGAAATCGTTGTTCAACCTTTTGGTGATATTCGCTTTTTATAAATGCCTCCAAATTATTTATTACCTTTTCAATAACTGGCTCAAGAGCATCATCACCAATTTCTTGATAAAAATGTTCGGATAATCAAAATTTCACGAAATCACTATAATCATTTGTTTTTGACTCAGCAAATGTTGTTTCCATATTTTTTCTAATAGTATCTATTATCCAATCTTTATCAGGTATTTTTCAATCATCCAAAACATGTTTTTTTAGTTGGAATAGGTACATAGACATTATTCTATGAGTCATTTCTCACATCCACATATCCAAACTTTTTAGTTTTCTCAAAATTTTTGTCTCTTTCCAAAAATCAGGATATTT
>CAYRHE010000003.1:0-5117 GCA_964424095.1 uncultured Candidatus Peribacteria bacterium
ATCTAAGAACCAATATAAATATCTTATCCCAAAAAGCAAAACGAAAATTAGTTGAAATTATAATAAATATATTTAGAATTAAAGATGTTGTATTTAAATAATTATATGTAAAATGAAAAGAATTTTTATTAATACATTGATTCTAGTTATTTGATTTTCTTTTGTGAAGGCTATTGATATACAAGAAGATAATTTCCAACCTTATGAAGAAGAAATTATTTTGGAACTAGATAAATCAGATATTCCAATCAATCCAACACAAGAACAAAGAGAGATTCGATGTGACCAAAAACAACAAATAAAATCCAGAATATTATGATTATACAAAGATATCAAAGAAGATAAAGATAGGGATGAAAAAAAAGAAATAAGAAGCCAGATTTCTTATTTCAAAAAAGAATTATGGAAAATAAATGCAAAAATAGCTCATAGTTATAAACAACAATTCAAAAGATTTTTTTGAATAAAATAAAACTGCCCTTTATGGACAGTTTTTTCTTATTTTCATGTTGATCACCATCATCATTCACCTCTTTGACTTTCTGGAAGTTCTGATACTTCTTCTCGCATTACTTCATGGCATTTTTCTATAATAAATTGAGCTATTTTGTCTCACTGGTTGATTTGTAATGGTTCGTTTCCAAAATTTATCATAATCACTCAAATATCTCATCTATATCAACTATCAATTACTCCAGCCAAAACATCTATACCGTGTTTATATGCCAGTCAGCTACGAGGAGCAATTCTACCATAATAACCATGAGGTATTGCAGTAGAAATATTAGTAGGAAAAAGCTTTCTTTCTCCAGGTTGTAATAAATGACTTTCTGTACTGAAAAGATCATAACCAGCATCAGAAAATGTAGCTTGAGTAGGAATTTTTGCTTTTTCTGAAAGCTTTTTGAAAGGAATAACGACGTGGTTCATACTATATAGAATTAAAATTTAAAGAGATATTTCAGACCAATCATTTATTTTATGTACTCATAAATGAATCAAAGGATTATAATGACGATTCCATGGTTTATCAAGAAGATAGACTTTGATTCAAAAAGTGGCTAATTCCATAGAAAAATCAAGATTGTCTTCTATCATTATTTTTATTCAATTTTCTTTGCATAATTTCGATTTAGGAATTTCATTTTCGGAGAAATGATTAGCGAATAGAATATCTTCAATAAGTCATGGGTAAAAACGATTTAACCAACTTTTGGTATATTCAGATATTTCTTCTCTTCTAGCAGTTACTACAACTATTTTTCGTCAGTTATTTTTTAGTCCTAGAAGCTTCTCTTTGGCTCATTTTACAGGAAGTATATTTTCTCTTGCTGGAGAATTTAAAACACTTCAAAAAAAGTTAATAGCATCATCTCTAATCAAATTATATTTGGATATATTAGAAATATAATAATCTGATATATCGTCTTTGTATATTGCTTGTCATTTGACAGTATAATTATTGAACTTCAATACTTCATCTACAGTTTCTGCCAATACTTCATCTAGATCTACTCATAGTATTTTATTCATAAATAATATTTGATAATTAAAACAACAAACCAAGATTAAAAATCCCAATAATTTTTGCAAGAAGAAAACTCTGCTTTCAAAAAAGCAGAGTTTAATACTTAAAAAGTCATATCAGAGAAAAATAAAAACTCCTTATTTTTCTGTTTTTTGAGAAAATCATCCAATATTTTGTGATTTTCGTTTAAAACATATTCTTCCATTTTATCAATCTTTCGATTGAAAATCAAGACATTACGGCAAACAATATTGCTTTCATCAAAATATTGCTCAGACATCATAAAAGCAACAAGGTTACCAGACTCAATGGCGACTTTTTTTACAAAAGGTTTTTCGGACTCTATAAATTCCTCATTAACCAAACACCCAATTATTGTTATATTTTCTGATTGGATATTTGTTATTAGATCTTTCAATAGATCTTTTTGGGCAAATGTACTACCAAAAGTACATATTAACCACAACAAAATAATTAGTCTTTTCATGATTTTGTTTTTTAGTTTTTTTTGTTTTTTTGATGGTAACAGAAAATACTATAAAGAACAAAAGGAAAAAGTCAAACAATTATTTTTGATAAAAATATTTTAGAAATTTTTTGATTATTTCTTTGTCTGTCAATAAAATTCAGATTTCTCTATTGTTATCCATACTATTTGTAGAAAAATTTATACTTCAAAGATAAAGAATCTGATTATCTATCAACATCATTTTGGAATGTATATAAGGTTTTTTGATAAGTGTTACGATATTTTTTCATAATGTTTTTTGGAGTCGTTTGTTTTTGTCGGTGTCTGGGAGCTGGATATGAATGTTTTTTTCTCCAATTGTTTTTATCTTTTCTACCAGAAATCAAAGGAGGCGAGGGTCTTCAATATATTGGTTTTCTATAAAGATTGAACTTTTCGCCGACTCGATTAAATTTTCCAAAACAGATCTACAATTTACAGGACAAACCAAAAGATTTGGATGAATATCACTATAACGAATTATTTCACCATTCCAATCTTTTTGAAAAATAGTAGCCAAACTTTGGAAAACTCAACTATGATGACTGTAGAAAAAATATTCACGATTTGTGGCAAAAGCTGAATGAGTCAGATTTGATGTTTGAATCAAAAATCCGCTATCTATAAGTGAAAACTTGGCATGCACATAAGTCGTTTTCATCTGTTTATCGTTTTTTATTTGGAAATTATTATATCAACTAAAGAGATTCTGAACTTCTTTAAATGTATTTTTGAATTGATTATATTTTTTATCTTCCATAATAAGTTTGATATCTATGTTTTTTTCCAACAAATCTTTAAATAATTTTCTAATTTTTTTTTCCGTAAATTCATAGGTTTGTAGATAAAGATTTGTTTTTGCTTTGCCAAAAATATCCAAAATAAACCCTATATCAGTAGGAGATACAAACATTTTTCATGTAATATTTTGGATTTGAGATAGGTTTTCACTTGGGGAAAAGATTTCCGGTTTCGCTTTCTTCTCAAACCTAATTCCCCCAAACCAACTCCCCAAACCAACAAAAAAAACAAGCAAAATAATCCATAACAAAACAATTTTTTGGGATTTTCTCATTATTTGACAAAAAATAAAAGTTGTTTATAATTATAAAAATTGTTTTATATTTTTTCAAGAGAAACATGGAAAAAGAAAAGAAATTAAAATCATCAAATGAATTTATAAAATGACTTCAAAAAACATGAATTCCAGAGCTTGATAATATAAATTATGGTTTAGATAAATATCGGGATGATTTTTGTGATTCTTATCGAAAAACTTATCGACATAGATATTGATTAAAAAACTATAGTAAAAAAAACAACTTTAGTCCATATAGAGATGTTGATTTAAACGAAGAAAAATGATATAATCTATTTGGTATATTTAAAGATTTAGAAAAATATAAAAATCAAGAATATTCTTTCCAGTGACTTAGAGCTATTCTCCAAAAGAATATAAAGAAATATAAATTGCCAGATATAAAAGAAAAAGAAATAATTTTCGATATACCAGAAAAAATAAAATCATTATTCAATTCTTATATATTAGATCAAAAAAAGGAGTGAGAGTTTGCCTGTTTAACAGATGATAATTTAACAAGAGTTTTTTATATGGTTTTGTTGAGTTCTATTTACGAAAACAAACAAAAAATGAAACAAAAACATATCCAACAAAAAATAGATTTTTGATTTAATAAATAAATATATGAAAGATACAAATAATTCACCATTAGAAAATATAAGAAACATTTCCAAAGGATATAAAAATCTAATTACTGCAACAAGCTTGGCTTTGATGTTGACTTTTTCTAGTTGTGGGAAAAAAGAAGAACAAACTCCATTTAAACGATTGGGGGATTTCGAATGGGTTGATACAAAAAAAGAAAATTGAGAAGAATGGGATATTTATAAATATACTATGAAAAAATGAGATTATCCTTTGTTTGCAACCAAAGTTTTTAATAATATAGATAAAGGAAAATGAGATATTTTTGTAGAAACAGGATTTAAGAATATTTTGGATAAAAATCAAAATGAGATAAAGGAAGATCAAAAATTTCAAATAGGAGAAACTATATATATAAAAGCACAAAAATACAAAGAAAAAGAATCAGATTATATTTATAAATTTAACAAACCAAGGAATTATAAATATCGACTAGAAAAAGAAAAATGAGGTTGAGTTGTGACAATAGAAAAAGAAATTATATTAGATGGTAAAAAAGAAAAAATAATATTAAAGAAAGATGCTTGATTGACTTTTTATGTTGTACAAAAAGATGATTTTTTTGCCAATACAATAATTTCTGGCTGAACAAAAATAAACCCTTGTATAGATTTTGATAAAATCATATCAAAACTTTCTCAAATAGATGAGTTTTCTTATCTCACAGATCCTATTTATCAACGCACAGAACAAGTTTGAAAAAATGAAATAAAATTTAAAAACAAGTTGTTTTCATTTAATATAAATCCTATAGATATAGCAAAAATATCAAAATCAGCTATTGATAATTGAAAGCTTTTTATTCCGATTCCAACGCCAAAATCAGAAAGAATTATGGAAATTCAAGATTTTGCTTATTATGCACAGCAAGCAATTAAAGAAATGGAAAATAATGCACATTATTGATTTATGATAAAAGATTTACTTAGAACATCAACAAGAGAGGAGTTTTTGGAAGATTTATTGGCTTTTGCTTACAATGAATCTTCTTCATATTGAGAAAATAAAATAGGGGAATTTGAGTTACATCGTCGAGAATGAAACGATCATAAAGCTTTTTCTTTCTCATACTTTCATATTTTAATGACAGAAAATTCTCCGGGTAAAAATGCAAGAATAAAATTGTGATTATCAGAATGAGAATCATATCATCCCAAAAATGCAACCAAATTATTTATAGCATTTCGAGCTGAAAAAGTAGCAGAAAAATGACAAAAATTAAGTGATTATTTTCCACTAAATGATTCTAAATATCAAAAGGTTGCAAAAAGATATAATTGATGAAACTACAAAAAATACGATTATCACAACAAATTAAAATACAATCACGAAAGAGCAAAAGATTTTATAAAACA
>CAYRHE010000003.1:5217-7016 GCA_964424095.1 uncultured Candidatus Peribacteria bacterium
TTATTTTTCCATCAAATCATAATTCTTCTAATTCACGAAAAAGTTTTTCTACTCTATGCACAGATTCATAAAAAAACACAGGTATCTCAGATTTTATAGCGTTTTTTAAAGCTGTTTGTCTTCCTTTTTTTTGTGGAATAAATCAAATATATAAAAACGATGAAGTATCAAAACCAGCGCCTACGACTGCAGGTACCAATGCATTGGCTCAAGGCAAAATCGTATAAGGTAGTTTTTGCTCATTACATAATTGTATAAGGCTCTTTCATGGATCAGATAGTCAAGGAGTGCCTGCTTCAGAAACAATTCATACATCATATTCTTTGAGAATATTTAGATAATGATTCATTTTGCCTTGATCGGTGAAACTAGTTAGCGAAGATAATTTTTTATCAGAAAAATCTATTTCATACATCTGCAACAATTTCATTGTTGTCCTCGTATCTTCGCACAGCAAATATTTCAATTCTTTGAGCATACGCAAAGCTCTGAGAGTTATATCTTCTTTATTTCCAATAGGCGTCGGGATAAAATATAGCATTTTTATGAATTTTAAGTTTTAAATTTTACCTTTTCTATCATTGCGAGGAATGTAATGACGTGGCAATCTAGCTCATTATTAAGCTTTCACTCAATAAATGCAACCATAAAAAAATAAACTTGATATTGTTTTAAAAATATATATTTTTACCAGAAGAGTCAACACGACTAATATTACAGTCAACGTTGATCGAGAAAATTCACCATGCAGGTCAACCTCCATGGAAACTTGAGTTTTTGGGTAAAAATCCAACAGAAACATCTCGCGGTTCCAAAAGCTTGCAAGTTATAAAATCCTCACAGTTTTTCGTGGGGATTTTTCTTTTATAAAAAAAGAGGAGAGATTGGGGTTATAATAATAACGCCACCCAGCTCCTCAAAGTTTTTCCCCCTTATAAGGGGTGAATTTTTGGTTTTTTATATCACAAACAGAAAGCCGATCAACGTTGCTTCATACTTTTTGCTACGGTCGGATAATAGTTGTTTCACAACAAGACTATCCAGCGTGCCTTTTGCGATTTACACATAATGAGCAAAAAGTATTTGTTTGTGATATACGTAATTTAAAACATATTTCAAAGGACGCAAATGTGAATCTAATAAAATGAGATAAAAAATCAAGAAGATATTGCTATTATACAAACAAAATAAGCAAAACAATCATCCCCACAACCCACAATCCAGCCCACAACCAAAACCAGACTAAAAATTTTCCTTTGATAGTTTTGTGACGGAAAAATTCCATAGCTCCCAAAGCACCAAGCCATCCACCAGCTCATACGAACCGAAGGAGTGTTTTTTCCTTGATTCTCCATTTGTTATTTCTAGCTTTCCATTTATCAATACCTCGTACAATAAATGTTGTGAGATTGATGAGTAAAAAATAGATAAGTAAGATGTAGATTCGAGTCATATTATAATAATAAAAAATAATAAAAGATGTCATTCCGACATTGTTGCGAAGCTGGAGTCGGAATCTTAGATTTAATAGTTTAGATTCCCGCTCCAAATTCTTAATGCGGGAATGACATAATAGTCAAAAATCTTATATTTCCTCCTTAACTTTCGCCAACAACTGCAAAGCCTGCAACGGTGTCATACTATTGATATCATAACTTTCTATCATAGTCTTTATCTTTTCGTAATGAGGATCTTTTGCGGGTGCAATAGGCACAAAAAGATTTTCACCTTTGTTTTGTGAAAATGAGGTTTTATTTTTCTCCAAATCTTTCAAATTCTCCTTTGCTCTTTCCACGATA
>CAYRHE010000003.1:7116-33511 GCA_964424095.1 uncultured Candidatus Peribacteria bacterium
TTTGCTTCTTTTGCCGGTACAAAAAGTCCACAGTGAGCCATCAAAACTATCAACGCATTTTGACGTAAATAAGTAGATTTACCTCACATATTTGGTCAGGTAATAATATGCAAAAAATCATCATGATTTCCAAAACTCAAAGTATTGGGTATAAATTGATGATCTTGAGGAAGAAATTCTTCTATCACTGGGTGTCTTCATTCAATAATTTCAATCTGATTATTTTGGTTTAAAGTTGGTTTTTTGTAATTATGTTGTTTTGCAAGCAAAGCTTGAGATACAAAGATATCAAGCCAAGAAATTTTGGAAGCAAATTCTGTTAGATCTTCTACAATTTCCGCCATTTCTTGTTGCAGGTGCGCTAGGCGACTAAACTCCTGTTTCACCAATTTTTCTCTCGCCTGTAAAATATCTTCTTGTAAATTATCAAGATATGGAGAAGTAAATCTTTGAGATCATTTAAGCGTGTTTCTACGAACCAAATCAGATTGTGAATCTTCTGTATTTTGTTTTTTGTATTCCAAAAGTCTGGTTTCAAATTGCTCTACATCTTTATTTGTAATCTCAATAAAATATCATTGATTGAGTATAAATTTGACTTTTACATTGGAAATTCATGTAATTTTAGCTAAAAACTGCTGATAATCAAGCAAAAGCTTATCAGAATGAAAAGCAATTTCTCTGAGTTTATCTATTTCATTATCAACTCAATCACGAATAAAATTGATATCATCAGCAAAATTTTCATCATCTTTCAGTGTTTTTTTGAGATTTTCATAGAATTTTTCTATGGTTTTTTCCGTTGTCTCATCTAATCAAACGCGCAATAATTCCTGATGCATATCTTTTTGATCAAAAAACAATCTCAAAGTACTTCTAAGTTTGATAAACCCAGAAGGCAAAAGTTTTCTATAAAGTAGATTGCTTATAATTTTTGGAATATCGAACACATTTGATAGTTGATTGTGAATATGATGCGTAGAATGTTCGTTTTCCAAATACCATTCAATATGATTCAAACGAAAATTTAATTGATCAAAGTTATTTGTAGGATTGGCCAAAATAGAGCGTAAAAGTCTTGATCAACCAGATGTTTTTGTTTTATCCAAAATTCAAATCAAACTGTATTTTTCACTTCATTCATAACTAGAATTAAATATTTCCAAATTTTTTAATGTCACATCATCAAGCAAAACAGCATTATCTGTGCTATGAAAAGTTATACGAGAAATATTTGTAAGATTTGTTTGTTGTGTTGTTTGTAAATAAGAAAAGAGGAGTGCCAACGCCTGTCATCTACCTTCTTCTACTGCTTTTCCATAGCTTGAAATAGTCTGAATTTTGCAATTTTCTATCAAATATTCTTCGTATCTATGTGGTACATCTGATATAGAAATCAAAATATTCTGATATTGTTTTAACATTTTAGTTAGTTCATCTTTGTCTGGGAATTCTACATCTACGATTACTTCTACCGGATTGACGATTTGTATAAATTTTATCATATCTTCGATGTTTGCAAAACTTTTTGTCCAGTATTCTCCCAACGCGAAATCTCACCACGAAATGTGAAAGTTATAACCACTTTTGACTGGCTCGAATCCCACTGCAAGCATATAGGTAAAAGATTTTTTATTTTCCTGAATAAATGTTCAGGGAGTAATAATCTGGGTGATTTTTCTTTCAACAATCTTGCCAGGAACTGGGTCAGTAGTTTGTTCGGCAATAGCTATTTTATGTCCATGGGAAACTAATTTTGGAATATATTTATCGATGCTATGATAAGGTATCCCAGCCATAGGAATAGGATTCTCAGAATTTTTATTTTTACTAGTTAATACTAAATCCAAAATTTTGCTAACTATTTTAGCATCTTCGAAAAAAGTCTCATAAAAATCCCCCATACGAAAAAAAAGAATGCAGTCAGCGCATTGCTTTTTGATATCAATATATTGTTGCATCGCAGGAGTATATGTTGTCATAGTTTTATAATAGTTTTTTAAATTAGCATTTAATTTTTAGCACTTAGCTCTTAGTATTTATTTTCTAGAATCGAGCAATAAAAAGAATAGACAAAGGGAAATAATTATCACCAAATCAACATTTTTGTAGCCAAAAAGCAGCGATACGATTCTAACTAGATTTTAATTCCAAATAAGATACTGCCTTGATGATTATTGAGTTTTGTTTGTTTTTTATTGCGAGACACTTCTTATAATTTAGTTTTTAGTATTTAATTTCTAGAATCGAACAATAAAGTAGATAAACAAAAACATCATAAGTGAAGCCTTTATATTTTAAACTATTTACATATATAAGACCAAAAAGCAATAAAAAAGTTTTCTCTTGTATTTTTCCAATAAATCGATAACTAATAGCTATCAATATTTTTTATTTTTATCCGTTTTTCATGAATCTTGAAAAACTTTTCTGAAGCAAAACCAAAGTAGATATTCTCAAATATTTGCTTTTTAGAAGACAATGAATTTCTATGAGAGCTTTGGAAAGCGAATTAGATTGGACTTTCCCAGCTATAAAAAAACAAGTAGATTCTCTAAACGAAGCTTGAGTAGTTGATGTAAACAAAGAAGGTCAATGACGATCAATATCTCTTAAACCAGATTTTTTTGAAAAAATTAGGGATATTTTTTTCTTTTGACTTAAGCAACAACTTGTAGAATTGTTCGGTACATATGACGCAATGATAGATAAATATTATTTTTGAAAAAGATTTTGAGTAGATCTTGATATGGATCTGATAGTTATTTATAAAAATGCAGAAAAGCCTCAAATAGATAAAATAAAAGATGAAATCAATTCAATTTTTAGAGATTATTTTATTGAAATTGTGTATGTAGTATTTATGTCAAATGAAGAACGAGAAAAACGTTATAGACTAGCTGATAGATTTGTTCTTCAAATAATGAGAAGCATCCAAAAAAGTTAATTTTTAGATAAATAAGAAAAGCTTCGCTTTATAAAAGTTAAAATTGTTTTTTTGTCTCTCTGAGTATAGTAGAAAATAATAAGTTTTCTTACCCATTTCGGCTGATTTTACCTCAAAACAACAAAGATAAATATACTAATCTATCTAACCCATCTAATCTATCTAACCCTAAAAATATGATAATAAACGAAGAAAAAAGACAACAAATAATGTCTTATATAGTTCATGCTTGAGAAATTTTAGCAAAAGACAGTCGTTTTCCAAAAAAAACATATAAATATGCTTATATTCCATCTGGGGCAGAATTATATACCTGAGCATTAAAATCTGTTTGATATTTATTTTTAGATAAAAATATAGAACATATTGTTTTTTTTATGAAACAAAATGATCATCCAAACGATATTGTCTCATACAAAGAAGATAATGATTTTTTGATTTGGTGAGGTATTATAAAAAATAAAAACATATTTGATATAAAAACAAAAAAACCAATTCCAAATGAACTTTTTGAACAACTTTTATATGCAAGATTGTTGACCAAAATAAAATCTACAACAATGATTTGAATTGGAGAGAATTTGAATATAAATGAATTTATAAAACATATTCCTAATAATATATGAATTGTATTTTTATGAACAATGTCAAAAGAAAAAACAATAGAGCATTCCAAAAAAGAAGATAAAAAAATGATAGAAAATATATTATCTCAAAAAATTTATAGAAAAGATAATAAACGACTTTGAAATATGTATACAAAAATAACAAAAATTCACAAAAGAAAATCAGAATTAATTGTTTATGTTCATTCTTCAGAGTTGTGAATTAAAAAACAGGAACCTGTTTGATATTCTTGTATAGTTTCATAATCAAAATTTTCTCTTGCAAAAGTAAAGTAAATTAATAAAAAGTACTGGCGTTTCTTTATACATAATTTTTTTTGTAATGATGAAATTTGTTTACGATAGTTTAGAAACTATCAAAAAATTAAAACACCCAACAAAGAAAGATTTTATAAATATCACTATTGCTATTTTTGTAGCTGTGGTTCTTTCTTCTCTTCTTTTTGTGTTCTATGATACTATTTTTACTGGTTTGTACAAATGGTTTTATAATATTATGCAATAAAATAAAATTTATAATTTAATTTAATATTATGCAAAAAACAGAAGTAAATACAGTTGAAATAAAAAGACAAATAGAGGATAATTCAAATAAGTGGTATGTTTTGAGTGTAATAGCTGGTCAAGAAGAGCTAGTAATAGAAAACCTTAGAGAAAGGGTAAAAAAACAAGATCTTCAAGAAGATGTAGTAGATTTTATGTCTCCAGTTGTTCACGAATATGCAATTAAAAAATGAGAAAAGGTGGTTAAAACAAAAAAATTATATCCATGATATGTATTCATAAAATCAAAAATGAATGACAAAATATGGTATGTTATTAGAAACACACCTGGTGTTAGATTGATTGTGTGAGCAGAAACACGTCCAATACCACTAACAGAGCAAGAATATCAAGATATTATTAAGCAAATAGAAAAATCACAAGAAAGATCTGAGTTAGTTATTCCATACAAAATTGGTGATGTAGTAATGCTTAAAACAGGTGATTTTAAAGGAATGAAGTGAGTTGTTAAAAATATAGATGAAGACAAATGATCTGCAATAGTAAACGTGGAAATGTTGTGAAGACTCACACCGGTAGTTATAGATATAGACAAGATTGAGCTTATGAGCTAAGAAAAGATATGATAGATAAAGAGTGAATATTAATTTAGATGCAACAATTCACCTTTTGCTTCTCTATCGTTTTATCTCTTGATCTTACTAATGCATCAAAAAGAATTACATGTGGTAAGATTTTCGATGATTGTGTTGTTTTCAGCACTAATGATCGTTTATCTTCTATTGTATCAAATCAAATGAGATGATATAGTTGATCAACTTAGTATAGTTGAAAATAATCAATTTGAGGAGTCTATAACAACTGATTCATTATATGAAGATGAGTTAAACTTAGATAAATTTGATGAAGAAAGTGTGATGTTGGATGAAAATTTAGATGATGATACAAATTCTCAGGAAAACACAAAAAAATCAGACTCTTTGTTTGATAGCCAATCATGAACTCAACAGACAAATAAAATAATGATTTTGTCTTGAACTAGTTTACGATATGGTAGAGTAGAGTCTGTTGAAAAACTTTGAATTAGTTATCAATACGCTCTAAAAGATGAAAAAGATATTTATTACGTATTTCTAGATCCTCAAAGATATGAGTTTGATGAAATTGTGAGATCTTTGGGTGGTACTACATATACAATAACTACAGAAAAAGAAATCATAGAAAATAAATTATTCTGAGACAAAGTTACCTTTATTAACCTACCAGAATACAATAAAAATAAAGTTGTTATGTTGGTTGAAATCGATAATTTATTACGATTATTACAAGTAAATTACTCGATTTACCATAATTCAAAATGATATATTAAACAATTATTTATAAATTAAACACTATAAAAAATGGCAAAAGTTATGAACATCTTAAATCTAGAGATTCCTGCTGGAAAAGCACAACCAGCACCTCCATTAGGGCCTATGCTTTGAGCAAATGGAGTAAATATCTGACAATTTATCAAAGAATTCAATGATAAAACAATGGATATGATGAAAACATTTTGATGAGCTGACGTAAAAGTTAAAGCTAAACTTACTATTTTTGCAGATAGAACATTCAATCTTGAAATAGGAAAACCAGTTACATCAAATCTTATTTTGTGGAAAATTAATCAAAAATCTGGTTCTTGAGAACCAAACAAAAAAAACATTGGTAAACTTACAAGAAAAGATCTAGAAGAAATTGTAGAAATTAAAAGATGAGATATGAATACAGAAGATATAGAAGCTATGATTAAAATTATTTGATGAACAGCTAAAAATATGTGAGTTGAAGTAGAAAAATGAGCAATTAAGTAGTAAATAGTAATATAGTTAAATAGAAATAAAGCGAAATAGTTCTATTTTTCTTTAAATCTATATCACTATATATCTATATATTCCAGTGGCAGGTTTATATTTTAAAAACCGCTACGACCACTTTTATTATTTATTATTCTTATTATGGCAAAACACTGAAAAAAGTATGTTGAATCAAAAAAGACGATTGATTCATCTAAATTGTATACTGCAGCAGAAGCAGTAGAAATTGTAAAAAAAAGTATTTATACAAAATTTGATCCAACTATTGAAATTGCAATTAATACATTTGCAAATCCAAAATACAATGATCAAATGATTAGATCTACAACAATTCTTCCTCATTGAACAGGAAAAACAAAGAAGATTGCAGTTTTTATTTCTGAAGATAAAGCTGCTGATATAAAAAAAGCTTGAGCAGATATCGCTTGAACAGAAAACTTATTAAATGATATAAAAGCATGAAAATTTGATTTTGATATATTAATAACTACTCCAGAACATATTAGAGATTTGGCTGTAGTAGCTAAACAACTCTGACCTAAAGGTTTGATGCCATCTCCTAAAGCTTGAACTGTTGTACAAAACGTTGAACAAGCTGTTGAAGAAGTAAAAAAGGGTAAAATAGAATTTAAATTAGACAAAACAGGTAATATTCACGCTCCTATATGAAAAGGCTCATTTGATTCAATCAAGTTACAAGAAAATATAGAATCTTTTATAAAAGCTGTTGAGGATAATAAACCTACCTGAGTAAAAGGAAAACTTATTAGAAAAATTGTTGTATCTTCTACTATGGGACCATGAATTCAAATAACATTTTAATAATAAAAAGCTCTCCATTTGGAGAGCTTTTTATTATTTTTTTAGTTTACGAACAATAAAATAAGATAATACTATAGTAAATAAAACAAATAATAATATTTCTATTAGAAACCCTAGAAATAGATATCAAATATTAGATTGTGAAAAGATATCCAATAATCAAATATTAAATGCTTCATACAAAGAAACACTCAAAATAGACCAACTAATAAGCAATAATCATAAACACAAAACAAAACCAATAATCAATGTTGATGTGTTTACTATAATAAACTCTTTGATAATATCAAAATATGATCATCAAAGTAGGTTTTTTATTTCAATGTGTTTTTTAAGATAATGAAATATAAAATTAGTTTGATATGCAAGAAAAGTAAAAATAACTAGTACCAAAAATACAACAATTATTATGGAAATAACAATAACAAAGTTATTTAAATTTATTATATTTAATATTCTATTTTCTTGTTCTTGAATATTTGTTCATTGAGAAATATCTTTTATATTTAGTATAATATCTTTGTATTTAATAATCGTTGTTTTTAATATTTCATATTCTTTATGAGAAGAAAACATTACATATAATGTAGCTGGAAGTGGATTTTCTATACCAAACTTTTCAAAATTCTGACTAATTTCTGGTAATTTATTTGATAAAAATTTCATTGCATCATCTTTGGATGAAAACATGGCTTTCAATCATTGTTTTTGTAGTTCATTTTGTAGATTTATTATGCTTTTATAAGTAGTTTCTTGTATTTCTGGTGCTTCTTTTATATAGAAATACATTCATAATCTTGATTTTAAATTATCACTAAATGAATTTGTATAACTAGAAATACCAATAAAAATATTTAACAAAAACAAAAGAAATCATATTAAAATACCAACTCATAATAACTGTTTCCAATGATGTTTCATTAGATGGTAAATATCTTGTTTTATAATTGATCAAAGTAATCTCATAATTATATATGTAATGATGTAAACATATGTTGTGTTTTTATAAACTTATCAAACAAAGCTATTTTACTCTCGTAATAATCTATGTTTTTATCAATTGTTTGTAGTTTTTGATGATGTTTATAAAAATAAGATATCATACTTTTAGCTTTTTTGTATTTTTGTTCTAATATGTAAATCTCTATTAAATTATAAATAACTTCAGCATCTTTATTGTTTAAAGAAAAAGAATCTTTTAAAAGATTAACTCATTTTTCTCTATTTCCATACCAATATTCACAAAGACCATAACATCTTATTATTTCATGATTTTCCGCTTTTGTGAGTTCCAATGCTTTTCTGAGATATTTTTTTGCGTCAATCCAATTATTTTTTTCCATTTCCAGTACTCATTTTATATACAAGCCCAACGGATCTTCATTGTTTTTTTTCGCATTTAAAAAATCTATAGCCTTTGATGCTTTCCCTATTTCTCATTGTCTATATTGTATATCTGTAACTTGTAATAGAGCATCTTCATTGTTAGGATCCCTTACAAGTATCTGATTTATTTTTTTAATTGCTTCATCAAATTTATTTAATTCTTTAAGTTGTTCAATTTCATCAATTAGTTGTTCTGGAATATATGAATTCATTGATCTATATAGAAGATAAAATGTATTATCTAAGAATATTCAAAAATTCATATATTTCAAATATTCACCTAAAAATACAGAAAAAAGAAATTTACATTTTGGTCAAAAAATATATAGCTATAATGTTTTTTGTCACAAAACAATAGGTATTGATAAAATTTTACTATCTCTTAAAATTGTTACTATTACTGTATCCAGTGGTTTATAAGAATAAAGGTAATACAAAAGAGGTTTTTCAATAGAAACTTTGCGTTTATCTATTTCCAAAATAATATCTTTAGTTAAAATTTGTCATTGAACAGGCGATCAAGAAAAAACAGTATCAACAATTGCTCATGTCTTTGTATCAGTATAAGCCAAACCCAGATAAGGTCTTAATAAAGTATTATTTTCTTCTATACTATCAATAGTTGCTTTAATTATATTTCTATTTAAAGGAAGCGCAAATCAAATATTATTTCATCAACGAGAAATTGCAGTAATCATACCAATAACCTCTCAAGATAGATTAATTAAAGGTCATCAACTATTTCCAGGATTTAATGCAACATCTGTTTGATATAAACCAGCATAATAAATATTTTTAGAATTTTCTACATCTATTTTTCTTCATTTTCAACTAATAATACCAAAAGAAATTGTATTTATATATTCAGAAAGAGAATTTCAAATAGCAAAAACAAATTGTCCTATATTTATATCAGAATCTATATCAACAAATTTAGCTTCTGTTTTATTTTTATTTTCAAAATTTACAGAAATAATTGCTAAATCCAAAAAATCATCCTTTCGTACATTATTTACTCAATAAATATTTCAATTATTTGTAATTATACTATATTTTAAATTTACATCATCAACAACATGATTGTTTGTAATAATATAACCTTTATTTGAAACAATTATTGCACTTCACTTTTTTTGTATAGATGATTTTTCCAAAAAATTATTTTGATTGGAATATCATTCTTGATAATATGTTGTTTTTTCTTCTGCAACAACCTGCACAACAACATTAGATGTCTTTGAAAATCAATCAATAACTTTTTGTTGTAATGTATCTATTTCCCCACCACCCAAAAACATATTATTTTCTTTTTCTTTCAATGAAAAAACTAGAAAAACAACAATAAGTACTATATTTATACAAAACATAGACCAAAAAAGTTTATTCTTCATGTAGCAAGTAAAAGAAAATATAAAATTTATTCGGCTGATTCTTCTGAGTTTTTATTTAAATTTTCTTCTTCTTTTTTTCATTCTTCTTGATTAGGCTGATCAAATAATCATTGTTCTAATTTTTCTCATTCTTTAGCTGCTTTTTTTCTTTCTTCTTTATATTTTAAATTTTCTTCTTTTTCTTCCCAAGGTCTATAAATAATATCAATATGTTTTTCTACCATTTTATGAAGCGGTGTTTCTGGTTCATCAAGACGAATATTGTTTGAATGTAATGTAACAAGAGATCAATCTTTAAATCTGATTCTAATAGCTCATTCTACAATGCTTATTCATCCTTCTAGTTTTTCATTTCCTGTCATAATAACTTGTCATTTCCTTGCCCTCTTTCGTATTTTAAGATCTTCAAGACTAAGTAATTTTCAATTTTTATCTGAGTGAACCAATATAAATGGTTCATCTTTATGAACAAACATATTTGCTACTTCATCTCATTCTTGAAGTTCTATAGCTTTTACTCATCCAGCTGTCTTACCCATAGGTCTAATATCATCTGATTTGAAAAACAAACCTCGTCCTTGTTTTGTAATAATCCCCAAATGATCTCAATCATTTACTGGAGAAACCGTAAGGATTTTTTCTTTATCTTCCAATTTCATTATAGTTGTAGGAAATTTCTTGAAAGAAAGAACTAATTCTTTTTTAGTCTTTTTTATGCTATTCTTGTTGGTTAAAAACACAAGATAATCAAACTCAAAATGCAATGTTTTTGCAAATACAATTTTTCCTTTAAGACCAAAGTGTTCTTTTAAATTGATAGCATTTTGTTTCATTACAAAACTTCAGAATTCTTTGAGTCTTTGTACAACCAATTCTCCAATATCAGTAATTATAATTAGTTTGTCTTGATTGTGTGTGTAGACAAGGTCTAGTGTTTCATCCGGTATAACCTGAATTCTTGATTGATAAAGAACCCTCAAAGAGTAATCATTTCAAAGCCAAACTATAACATCTTCTTTTATTTTATCAGCAGCATCTTTAAATGCTTTTAAACTTGATGCTATATTATAAACACTAAGATCTTGTGAAAGATCTGTTTTCCTTTCATCTCAATATTTAGCTTTCATATAATTAATTTCTTCTTTAACAACTTCATCAAGTTTTATTGGGTCTCAAATAATTCACTCAAGATATTCAATAAGTTTCTTTTTTTCTTCTATCTCTTCTAATACTCTTTGAATTTCAAGACCAACCAATGATTGCAATCTCATCATCAAAATATATTCAGCTTGCATATCAGAAAATCAGAATTTTTCCATCAAGTTTTCTTTTGCTTCTGGTTTAGTCTGTGATTTTTTTATTGTATCAATTACATCATCAATAATGTTGATAGCTTTTTGTAACCCTTCTAATATATGAAGTCTATCTTTTGCTTTATTTAATTGAAATACAGACCTACGATAAACAACTTGTCTTCTAAAAACAACGTATTCCATCAACAAATCTTTTATATTCAATAGTCTTGGTTGTTTTGCTTTTTCAACCAAAGTTACATTGTTTACATTAAAATTATTTTGAAGTTCTGTATATTTAAATAATTGAACCAAAATTTGGTCAGGATCAATTCCTGATCTTAAATAAATAGCTATTCTAATTATATTTTTACTTGATTCATCTCTAATATCAGTCACTCCATCAATTTTTTTATCAACTACTAATTCAGCAATTTTTGCTACAAGATTTGATTTATTTACCATATATGGAATTTCATCTATAATCAAAATAGATCAATGTTTATCTTCTTCTACATGTGTTTTACCTCTAACAACGATACCTCCTTTTCATTTTTTATATACTTCTTTAATATTGTTAGAATCAAAGATAATTCATCATGTAGGGAAATCTGGTCATTTTATAATTTCCATAATATCATCTATAGAAACACTATATTTTGATAATATTTTTTGTCAGTTTTCATCAATTGTTTCTATTTCTTTTCATTCTTTTTCTAAAAGTAACAAACATGAGTCCAAAACTTCATTAAGATTATGTGGAGCCATATTTGTTGCCATACCTACAGCAATACCCATTGTTCAATTACAAAGATGATTTGGAAATTTGGTAGGAAGCATAATTGGTTCTTTAAGCGATCCATCAAAATTTGGTCTTCGATCAACAGTATCTTGTTCTATATCTGCAAGCATTTCTTCTGCTAACTTTGTAAGTCTAGCTTCAGTATACCTCATCGCAGCAGGGCTGTCACCATCAATAGATCAAAAATTACCTTGTCAATCTACAAGAGGATATCTAAGTGACCATGATTGTGAAATACGAACCATTGCTTCATAAATACTACTATCTCCATGAGGATGATATTTTCACATTACTTCTCAGACAATTCTAGCAGATTTTTTATGCTTTTGATTATAAAAATTATTCATTTGGTACATTGCGTACAAAATTCTTCTAAGTACTGGTTTGAATCAATCTCTTGTATCAGGTAAGGCACGAGATGAAATAACAGACATAGCATAATTAATATATGATTCACTAATTTCTTTTTCTATAGAGTGTTGAACAATAGTTCAAAGTAGAGGAGTCGATTCTGACATAAAATATTTTTAAAATAATAAAAAATCACGTCAACAGCTAAGAGTATAGTAAAAATAATACTAATTTCAAGCATAATAAAATAGTTAATTCTTGACAAAAACAAAAGAAAATTATAAAAAAAACCTGCCAGAATTACAGACAGGTTTCTTAAATAATCAACCAAATGTTTCCATGTTTATTATATCACTACGATTAGGTCCAGTAGAAATATATGATATAGGAACATTTGTTTTTATTTGAATAAAATTCAAGTACTTAAAAAGTTCTTCTGAGAAGGTATTATCTTTGATAATACACTCCCAACTAGGAAATTTTTTATAAACAAGGTCTTTATTATTGTCATATTTAATAAGTACATTTATTTCTCCAAATTTTGTTAGAACATCAACTTTAGAGATAATAAGTTGTGTTACACCATTTAGCATAATAGCCCTATTTATTTGTGGTAGATCAAGCCATCCGCATCGCCTAGCTCTTCCAGTAGTTGCACCAAATTCCCCACCTTTTTGACGAAGTTTTTCACCAATTTGATTTTCTTGTTCAGTGGGAAATGGACCTGAACCAACTCGAGTAGAGTACGCTTTTACTAGACCAAACACTTCTCCAATTGCTTGAGGAGGAACACCAAGTCCAGAACAAACTCCTGCACTAACAGTAGTAGAACTAGTTACAAAAGGATAATCACCAAAATTTATATCAAGTGAAGTACCCTGCGCTCCTTCGGCAAGAATTTTTTTACCGTTCTTTCTTGCATTATTTAAGAAGGTTGGAGTATCAAGTATAGAAAACATTTTTAGAAATTTTATGCTTTCATGAAACTCTTCTATTTCATCTTTAAAACGTTCTATAGTTCTAAAAAACAACTGATTTTCATGGTCAATACCAATTTTATGATTCACAATAAGTTTTTCAAATTTAATTTCAAAGTTTGATTCAAATATTTCACCAACTCTTATACCAGATCTTGAAGCTTTATCGGTATAACAAGGTCCTATCCCACAAAGGGTACTACCAATTTTACTTACTCCCTTTTTTTCTTCATTAAATTTATCCAACCATATATGAATTGGTAAAATTAAATGAGCCTCGTTTGAAATAATAATTCTTTTTTTCAGTTCTTGAATCGGAATGTATTTTTCCAACATCAAAATTTCATTTTTAAACTTAACAGGATCCAAAACAACACCATTACCAATTACATTTGCAATACTTGGATGAAATATCCCAGAAGGAACTTGATGTAAAACAACTTTAATATTGTTAAACTCCAAAGTATGACCAGCATTAGGTCCGCCTTGAAATCTAGCCACAATATCATAATTTGGCGTGAGCACATCAATAATTTTTCCTTTTCCTTCGTCTCCCCACTGAAGACCAAGAAGTACATCAACTTTTTGTGTCATAATTTTATGTTTTAGTTAGTATTTTTGTTTTCGAAAAATCGATCAGCAAAAAGATATTAAATAACCGACTTCGGTATTGAATATAAAGATAAAAAACAAAAAGTCAACAAATATTTTAATATTAATGCTTTTTAAGCAAAAAAAACTATTGAAAAACAAACAAAAAAGAAAATACTAAACATAGCTTTATTTTCTAACCAATGGGCCATGAAAAAAAGCAGAACAAAGCCTTTGATTAATACTAAACAACTTGAGTGGGAACTTAGAGAAAATGGCTATAATCAGTTTGATATTGAAGAAATTCTGGAGCGCGCTAGAGATATTAACGAAAAACAAGACCAAACCACAAAAGATGTAAACGAATTTATGTTTAGCATGAAAGAAAAGGTATATTAAAAGCAAAAAAATAATTTTCAATTTTCACAGATTTTTCTGTAATTTTTTTATTCACTAACTTGATTTGTAGTTCCGAAAGAAAACATTTTTACAAGCTGATCTTTAAGTCAATTTTTTAATTTTTCCAAAAGAATTCATTTTTGTTCTTCTACTTTTTGATTAAGTTGATTTTGTGCTGTACTTCATGGATATGTTTTTTGAAATTCTTGATAAGAATTGTCCCATGCTTCCAAAAGAAGATCACTAGAAACTCATTCCAAAACTTTAAAACCCGCTCATGCTCCGACAACAAAACCAAAAACAAAAATAATAATCCAAATAAATAATGTTTTCATAAAAATAGAATTAAAAATATAAAAATCAGACTATTTATTATTGATTTATGCTGTATATTCAATACATATTATATCGCGAATCAACTACAGATTAATGATAAAATTTACATAATAAATATTTTTTAATGCTTAAAATAAAGAATCTTAGTGTTAATATAGAAGAAAAAAAACTATTAGATAAAATATCTTTAGAATTTGAACTTGGTAAAAATTATTGTATTTTGTGAAAAAATTGATCTTGAAAATCTTCTTTGGCAATGACTATTATGGGAAATTCAAAATATAATATAAAATCAGGGGATATTTTATTAGACAACAAATCGATAAAGAATTTATCACCAAATGAAAGAGCAAATCTTTGAATATTTTTGGCTTTTCAGCATATTCCAGAAATACCAGGCCTCAAATTGTTTGAATTTCTAAGAACTATTTACAATTCAAAAACCAATCAAGAATATTCTTTCTTACAATTTAAAAAAATAATAGAACCAATTTTTCAAAAACTTCATTTGGATAGGGATTTTTTACGAAGAGATTTAAATGTGTGATTTAGTGGCTGAGAAAGAAGAAAATTAGAAGTAGCTCAAATTAAATTATTACAACCAAAATATATAATTCTAGATGAAATTGATAGTTGATTGGACGTAGATGCGTTCAAAACAGTAGCAAAATTAGTATCTGAACAAAACAAATCATGAAATACATTTATCATTATAACGCATATTTTCAATATTTTAGATTATATACCAATCGATAAAGTATTTGTTTTAAATAATGGAATAATAACAAAAGAATGAGATCAAAATTTAACAAAAGAAATTAAAGAAAAATGATTTAATAAGAATTAAGATAATGTTTTTGCAAGTTCTTCTTTTGCTTCATTTTTTTTCTTTTTTTCAAAAAAACATTTTTCTATTGGGCGAATATCAGAAATTGTTTTCAGAAAATATTCTTTTAAAATAGGATCTAATGTAAATAAAAAATCATCAAAAAAGACTACATTTGGGAAGTTTTTATTTTTATGATCCAAGCTAAACAACAATTCTGTATTATCAGAGAACTCTATCTTTATAACACGTAAACTTAAATAATTATCGTTTAAATTTATGTTTTTTGATTGAATATCTGTATGTGTTCACTGGAAATAATCAACAAAAATATTTTCTCACTTCTGTTCTATAATACCTCTTTCTATTTTTTTAATATTTTTATCAATTTTTATAATTTTTAGAATATCTGAATATTTTTTTAAAATAAGACTTTTTAAACAATCTATAGATTTTAAATATAGTTTATTATCAATAAGAGTATCTCTAAAACGATGTTTGATTTCAAAACCACTATTCATAATATTTTATAATAAATAATAAAAACTACTTTTATAGTATATATATTTTTACAATAAAGTCAATAAAAAAACAACCTGCAATTATTACAGGTTGTTCGATAAATTATTTTATGACTTCTTCAATTATCACCATAAAACAAGTGATACTTAACAAGTATTTCTCAGATGGAAACAAATCTGAGACCTTTTGTTTTATCAAAGTAGGATCATAACAAAAGGAATTCTTTGGTCTAATAACTGTCTGTTTATCGTTTTTGATGGCATATACACAGTTATTTTCAAACGCACCTTTTACTTCTGTTTGATGAAATGCATTTTCAATAATTTTAACAGCCTCATCAACAGAAAAAATACTTTTAGTTGTTATCATATTTTTTGTTTTTTTTATTTGTGAATAAATATTATATGTATTCAAATAATTATTTCAATAAAAGATTTGAAAAAAAACAAGAAAATACTAAAAAGAAATATCTATTTTTTAAAAAAGACATATGTCACTCAAAAATACTTTAGAATCTGCTGATAATATAAAATACGAAATACTTATCAAATGACTTACAGAAAGAACCGTAAGACAAATTTCTACTGCACAAAATGAACCTGAATGGATGTTGAAACACAGACTTAAATGTTTTGAAATATTTCAAAAATCAAAATACCCAAAACGAGGACCAAGTTTGAAAGATTTAGATCTCGATGATATTGTATATTATGCAAAACCAAGCAAAGATTATGAAGGATATGCTAATAATCGAGAAGAAGTACCAAAAGAAATCAAAGAAAAATTTCAAAAACTAGGAATACCTGAAGCAGAACAAAAATATCTTTCTGGCGCTGGTGGACAATATGATTCACTCAATGTTTATCATAAAATCAAAGAACAACGAGCTGCGAAATGAGTAATTTTTGAAGATATGCCACAGGCACTACGAAGTCACCCGCAGTTAGTGAAAAAATATTTTATGAAAGTAGTGCCTGCTACGGATCATATTTTTGCCGCATTACACGGTGCTGTGTGGAGCGGGGGAACATTTATCTATATCCCAAAATGAGTCCAATTAGATGACCCGCTCCAAGCATATTTTCGTATGAATACTTACGCTGGTGGTCAGTTTGAACATACATTAATAATTTTAGAAGATAATTCAAAATGATCTTACATCGAATGATGTTCTGCCCCAAAATTTGATAAAAATTCCTTACATGCAGGATTGGTTGAAATAATTGTCGGGAAAAATTCTAAAATGAAATATTCTTCTGTAGAAAATTGGTCCACTAATACATATAATCTCAACACAAAAAGAGCTATAGTAGAGGAGTCTGCATATATGGAATGGGTAAACTGAAATATGTGATCTTGCACAACCATGCTTTATCCATGCAGTATTCTCAAATGAAATTATAGTAAAACAGATATGTTAGGTATCGCCGTTGCAGGAAAATGACAAAACCAAGATACTTGATCAAAAGCAATACATATAGGTAAACATACTTCATCCACAATAATTTCCAAAACCATATCAAAGGATGGCGGGATTTCTACCTATAGATGACTAGTTAAAATAACAAAAAATGCTCAAAATTCTACAAACCATACAGAATGCGATGCTTTACTTCTTGATGATAAATCTATTTCTACAACAATTCCTGATATTATTTGTGATAATAATACATCAATAGTTGCCCATGAAGCAAGTGCATGAAAAGTTGATGATAATGAAATTTTTTATCTTACATCTCGTGGAATAGAAGAAGGAAAAGCTATTGCTATGATAGTAAACTGATTTTTTTCATCTGTAGTAAAAAAACTTCCTTTGGAATATGCAGGAGAATTAAATAAATTAATAGAAATGGAAATGGAATGATCTGTTTGATAAAAAGCCCAGTAGTAAAACTACTGGACTCTATATGGAATATATTTTTTTCTTCTCATATCATCCCATTCATACTTATTGAATGGAGAATAATTACCAGGATATTCTTGATTATTTAAAAACCTTAAACTCAAGAACACTTGTAAAATACCGCTATCGTTTATTTTGAGACGATTATTGTCTAATTTTGTTTTAATAATTATTTCTTGATCATCATTAGACACTAAGTCTCTATAAACTATTGGAATCAAACCCTTTTTTGTATTTCCCTCTACAGAAACAATTCTCCCAAAAATATTTATATCTTGATTTTTTAGGTTTACTAACCTTATTTTTATAAAGAGAGAATCTCTATAAATATAAAGATCTGTAGCTGTAAACTGGAATTCAAAATCTTTTATCAACCATTCAACATCATCGTCAATTTGTTTTTTATCATGTTTATTACTATCAGAATCTAATGAATCAACTTTGTTTATAATCAAATATAATGAATCTATTAACATACCAAGAGTTTTTAATTCTGACTTTTTTTCTTGATAAATTATTTTTAGAGAGTCTAATTGTTGAATTATTGGTTGTTTTTCATCAACAATTAGTGTAGAATCATTATTAATAATTGTGGTATCAATACCAGCAATCAAAGAGCTATCTATAGCTTTAAATATCAAACTATCAGGCTCTTGCCCAATAGCTATTTGCAATATTCCAAAAATAGAATAAAACAAAATTAATGTTGTTTTTGTTTTCATGATTTTGTTTTTATTTTATTGTTATTGTTTTTGACTCTTTTTGTTTTCATTAGATATATAGTTTTTACCAAAAAGAAATCAATATAAAAAAATAGTTTTAAAACATATTGCTATTTTTTATTTTTTTATTATAAATAATTTGTAATTTAACTATTAATCATATTGAATTATGGAATTTAATACATTAGATATTGAAACAATTAAAACCAACTGAAAATCAAGTAATACGGTTAGTAAATTAATTGCTTATCTTTTTAAAAATGAAAAAGATAAAAATAATAAAGAAAAAAATGACGAAACTATATCAAATATTTTGGATATAATAAAAAAAACAGAATACTGTGATATAGAGCATTTCAAAGAAGATTACAATGAAACGCAATATGAAACATATATTAAAAATCACAAAATAATAACAGTTTGGATATCAAAAATGCTCGATAAACTCCAAAATAGATTTTCAGAACAAGAAAAACAAACATTTTCTTCTTTATCAGAAGAAATAGAACAAAAAAAAGAGATAACCACCACACAAATGATTGTTTTTATAGAATTTATTTGTAGACATATATTCCAAAATTGAAATAAATTTTTTGTAAATCAAGATGATTTGATTGACACATTACTAGGAGAAGCAACAGATAATTCTCAATCAAAAAATTTTCTTAAAAAAATTATAAATGAATATAATAATTAATTTTCTAAAGACTTGAACAATCAATAAAAATCATTACAAAAAACATTGGTAATTTTTTAATTTAATAAAAAATAATATGTCAGATTTTATGTATTATGAAGTATGGTGAAACAGTGTGTATAATTATATAGTGGCACTTGTTATTTTCTGGATAGTTTATTTTGCTATAATGCTTTTTAAAAGAATCGTTATTAAAAAGATCAAAATATTAGCAGAGAAAACAGAAAACAAACGAGATGATTTTATTATAAAGCAATTGTATTCTATATCTAGAGTTTTTTATTGGGTATTGTATATATATATACCATTTCAATATATAAAAACAAATCTCACCATAGATCGTATATTAAATATTTTATTTTTAGCTATTGTTATACGAGAATTTTCAAATATATTGATTAACATTATAAAAAACATATTAGAAAAATCTATTTATATAAAAAAAACAGGTAAAAAAGATACAACAAGAATAAATCTTTTTCATATAATAGCAAGAATTGTTGTATATGCCGTATGAACACTTTTCTTTTTATCAAACATTTGAGTTGAAATAACACCTCTTATTGCAAGTTTATGAGTTATGTGAATTGCTGTTGCATTTGCATTACAAAAAATTCTTTGAGATGTTTTTGCATCTTTTAGTATTTATCTTGATAGACCTTTTGAAATTTGAGATTTTATCATAATAGGTACAGATAGTGGTATCGTAAAAGATATAGGGATTAAGTCAACACGCATTCAAACATTACATTGACAAGAATTAATAATACCAAACAATGAAATAACTAGCACAAGAATAAATAATTATGGAAAGATGACAAAAAGAAGAGTTGCTTTTACTATATGAGTAATTTATCAGACAGCACCTAAAATAATAGAAAAAATACCATCAATCATTAAGAAAATAATAGAAAATACAGAAAACACAGAATTTAGTAGGGCGCATTTTATAGAATTTTGAGAATCAGATTTAAAATTTGAAATAGTATATTTTATAACTACAAAAGAATTTGATATATATAGAGATACTCATCAAAAAATCTGCTTAGAAATAATGAAAACATTTAAAAAAGAATGAATATGATTTGCATATCCCACACAAAGTATTTATATAGAAACCCCAAAACAGTAATTTATTTCTGCTATACAAACAATGATCCAAAAAATTGTTAATCTTATATTTGAGTCTTTACATCTAAAAAATTTAGATCACATAGGTTTTAAATATCTTCATATTAAACAACCCGATACTGTCGCAGAACATTCACTAAATGCTGCTCAAATTGGTTATATTTTAGCAAAAATGGAATGAGCTGATGCAAATAAAGTAGCTACAATGTTGGTCTGGCATGATATTGCGGAAACAAGAATCGGTGATATGCACAAAGTCGCTGTTTGATATATTACAAACAAAAAAGAATTAGAAAAACAAGTTATGAAAGATCAATTTAATTGATTGGATTTTGGCGAAGAAATTAAGAATTATTTTCAAGAAATGGATGATAGAACAACACTCGAAGGAAAAGTTGCTAAAGATGCTGATTATCTTGAACAAGCATTTCAAGCAAAAACATATAAAGAAGTATGATATGAAGATGCTCAAAATTGGATAACAAACGTATGAAATGCACTTAAAACAGAAAGCGCAAAAAAAATCCGAACCCAAATGTGTCAAACAAAATCAAGTGATCGATGGTTAAAAGAAGCTCTTCAAAATTTAAAAGATGTTTAATTATAAAAAATATTTATGAAAAACTTTAAAATATTATTATTTTGGTGAATATTATTGATTTTAGGAAACACTTTTGCTAGTGCGTACCTTCTCTGATTTAAATCAGCAGATAATACAATAGAGAATATTCAAAAAATAGAAGAAAAGCATAAAATAAAACTACCTTTAGTTTGATTTATTTTTGATCCACGAGGACCTCATGTTATAAATACAATAAACGAAATACCAGAAACTCTTTGAACAACTAGGATTTATCATATAACTATTTCTCCAAACAATTTTTCTGCAAAAGAAGTTGCAGAAGGCATATTTGATAAACAATATTTAGATTTTTTTCAATCTGTAAAAGATAACAATCTCAAAGTTGTTTTTAGAACTATGCATGAAATGAACGGCGGACGATACCCTTGGTCCTCGCATCCTAAAAACTTCAAAAAAGCGCGAATCCGCGTCCGAAACCTCTCAAGAGAACTTGGCCTATCTACAGAAAACATCTTGTTTAATTTTTCAGTAAATCATCGAGATATGCCAACAAAAGAAATACCATCTCAAAAAGCAAAACTTATTCCTTGCCAATTATCTTGGAAAGAAAAAATATGATGTTATACATTTGAAGATTATTACCCATGAGATAAATATGTAGATATCATTTGATTTAGCTTTTATAATCGAGGAAAAGGTTTTGCTGATAGAAAACGACTTACTCCAAATCAAATAGTTAATGAAAGATGACGAAATCCATTACAAAGAATAAAAGCATTTAATAAGCCAATCATGATAGATGAAGTAGGAACTACATCTGTTTGGTATGATGAAGTTTTTGATTACAATATTTCTAGAGAAGTTTATAAAACGAATTATAAAGCAAAAAATACCTGGTTACGACAATTACAACAACTTTTATGGAAAGAACAGAGTATAATAGGAACTGTATATTTTAATGTGGATTATACAAAGTGATTATCAAATAGGCTGATATGAGAAACTGATCGATCTGTAATAGATTTAGATACAAATAAAGTTTATGAAACTATTTTCACTCTTTTGAAAAATAGTGATGATCTTCATTTACGATGTCCTTTGTTAAATCTTTTTGGTGTGTGAATAATGGAAATAAATGGTAAAGATAAATTTATACCAATAAAATATATAACAACAATAAATCGTTTGCATTCTATAATAAATAAAACTTCTTATAATTATGAGAAAAAAAATAGTATATTAAAATCATTATGAACAAAAGAAATAACCAAAATATTTCCAAATTTATCAAAAAAAGAATGAGATGATATAATAAAAATATTGTCATTATAAAAGGTGTTGATTTTTGATTCTTATTTTTTATAAGAAAAACCAATTAAAAACCAAAAAACTAATAATTATGAAAAACAAAAAAAAAGAACAAGAACAAATGGTTTTAAAACCCAGAGAAGAACTTGATTTGTTGAGCAATAAAAGTGGGGGGAGAAAAAACCCACAAGAAATTGAAAAGCAAGAAGAAACAAAAGCGTTTTCCAAAGATAAATGGGATATGCTTTAAACTACTAAAAAAAGTAGCCATATTGGCTACTTTTTTCTTTAATCTTCTATTTTTTCTACACTAACACCTATGTTTTTTAGTTTATTTTCAATATCATCGTATCATCTAGCTATAATGTCTTCATTCATTACATATGTTGTTCATTTTGCCATCACTCAAGCGAGCATCATTGCTCCACCACATCTCAAATCTCTACTTGAAACATAGTTTCATTTTAAATTTGTTGGTCAAACAACTATTGCTTGATAAGGATTTAGGATTTCGATTTTTGCACCAAGATTTTCGAGTTCATTGAGATAAGCAAATCTACCTTCATATAGGGTTTCAAAAATCTTTGAGATACCATTACATTGAGTCACTAATGTACCAAAAATCGACTGAAGATCTGTTGGAAAACCTGGATAAATTCTAGTTTCTATTTTTACTGCTTGATAATTTTTTTTATTAAATGAATTTACTTGTATAGTATGTTTATCTATAATTTTAAAATTAATTCCTATTCTATCTGCTACACTATAAATTGCAGAAAGCTCATCTACATGACACCCTTTAATAGTTATTTCAGAATTTTCAGCTCAAGCACCAATAGCAAAATAAGTACCAGCTTCTATATAATCAGCAATAATAGAAAATTCAGATTCTTTAATTTGTAATTTAGATGGTCTGACAACAAGAGTATGGTCTACATTTAATGTAATATCAGCTCATGCATTATTCAAAAATTCAATCAGATTTCTCACATGAGGTTCGATAGCTACTTGGTAAATATTAATTTCATAGTCAAAATTGTTTGCAAAAGCCAAATAGGTAATCAGAGATTCAACAGCAGTTACAGAGAATCATTGAAGCATTATATTTTTTTTGGGTTTTCAAGTAACCTCAAATGTTTTAAATTCATCATTTGTTATAGTTATTCCAGCTTTTACCAAAGCATCATCAAACATATCCAAAGGCCTTTTGCCTATAGCACAACCACCACTTCATATAAATTTAACTTTTCCATATTTAATTAATCCCAAAGGAATAAGAAGAATAGATGATCTAATCTTTGTTGCTTTTTCTGATGTAAGATCAAAGAAATCTTTTGAATTTGCCAAAGCTTCTACAGCTAATTCTTCTATAACCGCAACATCTTTGATATTAGGTTTATTTAATAATTTCACTTTATTATCCAAAATATAATTTGCAGCTACAATAGGTAATGCAGCATTTTTACTACCAGAAATTTGTACTTCACCTTTTAGATTTGGAGAATAAGAAATTTTATACATCATATAAATAAGAAGATAAAAAATATTCCATCGACAAATATATGATTTTAACTTTCGTTTTCAAAGCAAAAATAAATCTGATTTTTTGATATTGTTTTTTATTTCAAAAAATATAAACATAAAACATTGTTTTTAATTATTAATTTAACTATATGAGAATTGCAATTTGATTTTCTGGAGCAGCGGGAACTTGAGTTAACACCTCGGGATTATTGCTTGGTAATCTTTTATCATCAAAAGGGTACTCTATATTGGCAGATAAAGAATATGCATCAATCATTAAAGGAGATAACAATATTTTCTTTTTATATGTATCAGACCAAAAAGATGAATATTTTGTTAGTAAAAACATAGATTACTTTTTTGCTTTTGATGACTATTCTATAACAAAAAATCAAAAAATATACTCGTTCAAAAAAGCTTTTAATATAAAAGATGTTGTATCAAAACATAAAAATGTTTTTGCATTTTGATGAGCTCTTAAAATTTTTGGAATATCTATAGAAGAATGAGAAGAATTTCTTGCAAAAACCTTTTCTTGAGAAATATTAGATCAAAATATTGAAGATCTTAAATCATGATACCAACATATTTTAGAAAACTGTTGAGAAGCTTGTAGTATTGCTGATTTCTCAAAATCAATAGGAAACCCAAAAACTCTTATGTTTTGAAATGAATGTATAGCAAAATGAGCATTAGAATCTGGTATGGATTTTTATGCGGCATATCCTATGACTCCAGCAAGTTCTCTTATAGATGTAATAGCTGAAGATTCTCGTTCAGTATTTTTTCAATGAGAAGATGAAATAGCTGCAAGTATGGCTATGCTTTGAGCAAAAATGGCTGGTAAAAGATCTATGACATGAACAAGTGGTTGAGGTTTTGCTTTGATGACAGAATCAATTTCTTTTTCAAACCAGGCAGAAATTGGAGGAGTATATGTATTGGCTCAACGTGATGGTCCTTCTACAGGGACTCCTACTTACACTGGACAAGCTGATTTGGCTTATGCATTAAACGCAAGTTTTGGAGACACTTTCCCAATAGTTCTTGCTCCTTCAACTTTTGAAGAATGATATAACCTTATATGAAAAGCTCTTAATCGATCAGATACATATCAACATCCAGTAATTATGCTAACAGATAAACAATTTTCAGAATGATATTTTGCAATAGATCCAAAAAATCTCAAAGCAGAACCAATCAAAAGATGAAAATTGGTACAGGGTAGTGAATGATACAAAAGATATGAATTAACTAACGATGGAATTTCTCCATGGACAACTCCTGGTATGGAAAATTGAGAATTTATTACGACATCATACGAACACGACGAATACGGAGCAACAAACGAAGACCCAGAAATCAAAAAAGCAATGCAAGATAAAAGAGATCAAAAGCTAAAAACATTCGTACAACAAGAATTTACAGAAAGTTTTTATGGATATGAAATAATAAATCCTGAAGCGGAAAAATTCTTTATAACATATGGACGAAATAGATTTGTTTTAGAAGATTATATAAGAAACCATCCTGATCAAAAATTAGGACTTATCGTAATCAAAGTATTTCAACCATTTGATCTGAGACTAAAAACATTTTTGGAACAAAAAAATAGTCAGATTAAATCATTGATATTTGTAGAAATGAACGCATCTGGTCAACTTCAACGTTTGGTTACCGAGCAATGTCATTTAAATAATCCAATACGAGAAAATAAGATTACTCATCATAGAAAATATACACTCTATCCAATATTTGGTGAAGAAATTAATTTATAAAATCATAATTCAGAATCAGGCATTGTCATTGCTAGGACCCGCCTAGGCGGGGACGTGGCAATTCAGATTGACCACCAAAGCATCTAATCATCAGATGGATTGCTTCATCCGCCTAGGCGGATTCGCAATGACTTAGAAATATTTATATCATTATTACAATACAATGAGAAATTGACTAAATAAAATACAACGATGTCCATGATGTGGAAATTTTCTTATCCACCTTGCCATAAAAAATGCAATCAAAGAACTTAATATCCCAAAACATAAAGTTATTGTTGTTTCTGGTATTGGATGTAGCGGAAAAATGAGTCAATATATAGACGGATATGGAGCTGAGACACTTCATGGAAGATCTGTTCCATTTGCTACATGACTCAAATTAGCAAATCCAGATTTGACTGTTATTGCCTTTTGAGGAGATTGAGATGGATATGGAATCTGACTTTGACATCTTTTACATGCAGCAAGAAGAAATACTAATATTACTTATATCGTCGCTGATAATCAAAATTATGCTTTAACTACAGCACAAGCTTCTCCTACAACACCTTTGAATATAAAAACAAAATCAACTCCAGAATGAAATACTATAGCGCCATTCGATCCAATTGAATTAGTAAAAGCTGCAGGATGCCAAGATGTAGTAGATGCTGTTGATAAAGATATAAAAGGCCTCACAGAAAGTATTAAAAACGCAATCCAATACCAATGATTTTCACATATTCACGTCAACCAAGCTTGCCCAACCTGGAAAAGATGGTAAGATTTTAAAACAAAAATTGGCATTATGCTCCAACAAATAACACATTACTGAATTCATTTTCTAGTTCCAGGTGTGATTGCTTATCTATTTTTTCGTCAAAATCGAAAAAAGGCACGACTTATTATGATTGCTACGATGATTATAGATCTAGATCATCTTTTTGCAACACCTATATTTGATCCCACAAGATGTAGTATATGATTTCATCCTCTTCATTCACGACTTCCAATATTAATTTATATATTGCTTTGTTTTCCAAAAAAAACAAGAATAATTGGAATCTGACTTTTGATTCATATATTGGCTGATAGTGCTGATTGTTTACGAATTTTATCAAAAAATGCATAAACAATAT
>CAYRHE010000003.1:33611-38462 GCA_964424095.1 uncultured Candidatus Peribacteria bacterium
ACTATTGCTACTTCGCCATATTTTCTAAATCAAAACTTAGCTTTGAAATTATTAAGACTTCTTATTTAACTTTCTAATATCTAATTCTAAATCAATATCTTTCATGATTTGAATTAAAGAAAAAGTATATTTTTCACTTTTTTTTAAACTTTTATCTAATAACTTACTTTGTAAAATTTTATAGAGATTATTTAACGTCTCTTCTTTCTGTTTATTAAATGAATTTTTTGATAACAAATTACTTGATTCAAATAATTTTTCTATATTCATATTATACTAAATATTATTAAATAAACTAAACAACTCTTCTAATTTCTTCCAATGTAGTAATACCTTCAAGCATTTTCAAAATTCAGTCTTCTTTCATTGTTAGATATCAAGTTTCTCTTGCTTTACTATACATCATCAACGTAGAAGCCTCGTCAATAATCATGTTTTTTATATCGTCAGAAATTTCAAATGTTTCAATAAGTCAGATTCTTCATACATATCAATTCCCATTACATTTATCACAACCTACCGACTGCGGAATTTTTCAATCTCGTTCAACTTTCATATTTGGATTAGCATCTTTTATTTTTTTAATAGTCTCTTCTACTTCTACTTTTTCTCAATACTGTGGATCTCTTTTTGTTGCACAATGAGGACAAAGTTTTCTAACCAATCTTTGAGCTACAATAAGATTTAATGCAGGAGCCAACATATATGGTTTAACTCACATATTCAAAAGTCTTGTTATAGATTCAATTGCTGAATTTGTATGTAATGTGGTAAATACCAAGTGTCATGTCAAAGCCGCATTTATACTAGCATCAGCTGTTTCAGATGTTCTTGTTTCTCAAACAAGTATTATATCAGGATCATGTCTCAAACAAGCTTTTAAACCCAATTCAAAATCATATCATTTTGTGTAATTAATCTGTGATTGCTGAATACCAGCAAGTTGATATTCTACAGGATCTTCCAAAGTAATAATTTTCTTTTCTCAATCATTTAAGGTATGGAGAACAGAGTAGAGCGTTGTTGTTTTTCAAGATCATGTTGGCCCTGTAATTATAGTAATACCCACATTTTTTTCTAGATTTTTCTTGAGAATATCATATGTTCTTCATCTAAAACCAATATCTTCAAAAGAAGAAAATCACTTACCTGGATCCAAAAATCTAATAACAGTACTTTCTGATCAAATTCCTGGCATAAAATTTATTCTGACATCAACTTGTTTTGTTTCTCCATGTCTATTTACTGATTCAAAACTAAATCTACCATCTTGAGGAACATAATCTATATTCATTTTTGTACCTGCAATAAATTTCATTTTTTGTAAATATTTCAAAAAATCTTCATGTGTAAATTCCAAAATTTCTTGCAAAACACCATCAATTCTAAGTCTAAGAACAACTCATGACTCTTGTGGTTGGAAATGTAAATCTGATGCTCATGTCTGAAATGATAATCTAATTATTTCCATAATAAAATCTCATGGCTCCATAGATTCTTTTTTTTCAAAAAGGCTTTTTATCATAGCAATTGCTCATGTTCATTCGGCTTCTTTTTGCTTTTTTATTGTTTCTGCTGTAGCATCTTCTTGTGCTTTCAGTTGGTCATACCAACCAAGAGCATAATTAAATCATTCCACAGAAGTATAAAAAATTTCAGATAAAAAACTCTTATCTTCAAGCATTTTAACAACTTTTTGTAATTGTTCAGGAAAATTATTTGTTGTCAATAATTTGAGTTTATTTTTTTCTTTGGCAAAAACCAATACCTGAATTTTTTCAGCAGTAGCTTTGGGCATTATTTTAAGTTGTACAAAATCTGGCTCAAGAACTTGCACAGCTGGTAATTCTAATATTGATTTTTCTAATGTTCACATGAATAATATAGTTAGTTAAGAGCTGAATTACTATACTATCCTATTATAACCAGAATCGATTTATTTCAAAATGTTCATTAAATTATCAAAACAAATAGATTGACATATATAAAAAACAATATAAACTATTTAATATTAAATAAAAATCAACGATGATCAGAATCTGGAATGGAAACAACAGAAAAATCAGTTATTTTTACAAATTTATTTATAAAAATATGATCAATATGACTCCATAAAAAAGGTGCAATAAAACTTTTTCGTGTAAAGACAATTGGCAAAGACCTAGTAATGTTTATATATTCTCATTCAAATCATTTAGCAAAATTTCGATAAAAAATAGACCAAGGTGACGTATTAAAATCACCTATAGCAACGACTTTATCATTCTTTATTCTATGGAATTTTTGGTGTATAGAGAAATCTTCAAAAAAATAATCTATTTGTTTGTTTCTCATATCAAAAAATTTTTTACTAATTGGAGAGCTCATATGAACCAAATAAAAATATATTGGTTTATCTTCATAATTTACAGAAAAATATCAGTACCTCCAAGCTCATTGTGGAAAATCATCAGCCCAATTTTCTATTTTTTGTTTACTAAAAACCATATTTCAAACATATGTTTTTGACCAATGCATACTATTACTATAAGGATAGTTATCATTCAAGAAATTTTTTAGATTTTCATAATGATGATCAGCAAACTCTACAAACATAATTAAATCTGGGTTCTTTTCTTCTATAAATTGCATTAATCATGTATAATCTTTATTGTTTTTATAAACATTTGCATATAATATTTTCAATCATCAAGTCATATTATCTTGTATTTGATTTATATTTACATTATAAAAATAATTAAATTTTTTGGAATAAAAAAAGAAAACAAATCAAGATAATAAAAACAAAAAAGCAAGAAAAAATCTCATTTTTTTTCAAAATTTAATAATATTTTTTTTAGAAAAAATTTTAAAAGACAAGAAAGATATTATTACTCATAAAAAGCTTATTAAAATAATATATGGCAAGAAACTCAAAACAAGTTCAGAAAAATAATATTTAGGAAGTAAAAAAGCAAATAAAACTATTCAAAGAAAAAAAACATATATAACAGACAAAAATATAATCATATTTTTTTTTAGAAAATAATTAAAATACAGATGAATTGTAATATTTCTGATATATAAAACAAGAGAAAACAAACACCTAGTCTTGATTATATATTCCAAATCATTATCAAATTTTAGCAACAAGATTTTGATTATTTATTCTAAAATAATGATAAAATTTCATATTATAATCTTAGGGTGTCAGATGAATTATGCTGACAGTGCCAGAATAAAAGCTGTACTGACAAACTGCTGATTTTTGTATACCGAAAAACCAGAAGATGCAAATATTATTATATTTGACACCTGTTCAGTACGCCAAAAATCAGAAGACAAAATAACCGGAAAACTCAAAGAAATCAGAGATGATCAAAAAATCTGGATAACTGGATGTATGATTCAACACAATCTCAGAAACCAAAAAATAACAGAAAAACTTCTTCCAGAAAATCTAAAAAGAGGTAATTTTTTGGGAACAATCCAAACTAAAAACCCAGAAGTAGTTTGAATTACTGCTGAAGAAGTTAATGAATTTAAAATACAAAATACAATACACAAAACAATAGGAATAAATCATGTCTTTAATCCACTTTTTCACAATTTAAAACAAAAACGAAAAAATATAGAATTGTTTTTTAGGATAGATGATACTGGATTTTTACCATTGATTCTCAAAAAAATCTGATATAAAATCAATTATGACAAGGAACTTATAAACGAATATTCCAAAATTATTCCTGACTGATTTAACACATCTATGAATCATCACAAAAAAACGGCTTATATACCTATATCTACATGATGTAATCAATTTTGTAGTTATTGTATTGTTCCTTACGCTAGATGACTAGAAAAACATCATCCAAAAGAACAAATCATCCAAGAAGCAAAACGCCATCTTGCGGCTTGATGTCAAGAAATAGTACTTTTAGGACAAATTGTAAACAAACATTCTGAGTTTGTAGCTATAATCAAAGACATACTAAAACTTAAATGATTAGAACGACTCAGATACACATCTCCATATCCAAATTTTTACACACCAGAATTACTAAGACTCCATGAAACAGAAAGCAAACTTTGCCCACATATCCATATTCCTTTTCAATCAGGTTCAAATACTATTCTCAAATCTATGCGTCGCGGATATACATCACAACAAGCCAAAGAATTCATAGATAATATAAAAAATCTCAAAAGAAATATTAGTATCACAACAGATATTATAGTTTGATATCCTGATGAAACACAGGAAAATTTCCAAGAAACATTGGATTTGATAGAATATGGAAAATTTGATATGATTTATATATGAATTTACTCCCCAAGACCAGGTACTTATGCACACAAAAATCACCCAGATAATATCGATCGCAAAACCAAGCGAAATAGACGAGATCAGTTAAACGAAATTCTCAAAAAAACTTCTCAAGAAAATAATCAAAAAGAAATAAGTCAAATAAGAAAAATAATAATTGATAAAAAGGATGAAAATAATATTTATTGATATACTGACAATATGAAACAAATAACAATAAAAAATAATTCTGAATTTAAAATTAATATTGGTGATTTTATCGATGTAAAAATTACTAAGTCAGTTCCTTTTAAATTGTATTGAGAAATAGTCGAGAATAATTAAAAAATAAATACTTTATATTTTATAGATACTATATGTGATTTCTTCCAAGTGGATTTCCAGAATACAGTCCAACAGAACAAGCAGTTTTTGATAGAGTTAAGTCTATTATAGAAGAACACTATAAATCTTTTGGATATTCACATATTTATACACCAGCGGTTGAATCAAACAAGGTTCTTCTTGCTAAATCATGACAAGAAACCAGTAAACAAATTTTCTGA
>CAYRHE010000003.1:38562-47256 GCA_964424095.1 uncultured Candidatus Peribacteria bacterium
AAAGATTATTCCTTACATTTTGATCTTACTATACCTTTTGCAAGATATATTTTGGATCATGAAAATGAAATTACATTTCCCTTTAAACGTTATCAAATGCAGCCAGTATGGAGGGGAGAGAGGAGTCAAAGAGGAAGATTTAGAGAGTTTTGGCAATGCGATATAGATACAGTTTGGCGTGCAGATTCAAAAGATCAAATGTTATTTTATGATGCAGAAACACTTATAGTTATAGCAAATGTTTTTGAAGATATAAGAAAAAATTATCTTAAATGAAAATCTATTTCTATCCATTATAACGATAGAAAGTTTTTGGCAAAATTATTGGATCATTATACAAATAAAACAGATTTATATAGTCTTTTTGATAAATATTACAAAATAGGAAAAGAAAAATTCGATCAAGAATTAATTAATTTAGTAGGTGAAACAGAATCAAATAAAATTCAAAAACAATTATCTAATCCAGAAAAAAATCCAGAACTTCTAGAGCTAGAAGAAAATATCAAAAAGCTCAACACACAGAATTTAAGAATCATTTTTGATCCATTTATTACCAGATGACTTGATTATTATACAGGTATGGTATATGAAACATTCCTTGATGACGATATGTGACTGTGAAGTATTAGTTCTGGAGGAAGATACGAAAATCTAACAACATATATTGATTCCAAAAGAAATTTTTCTTGAGTAGGGTGAAGTATTTGAATATCAAGACTTATGGCATTAATATTTGAAAATGGAGAATGATCAAAACAAACTACAACAAACTATCTTTGTATAAATTTCAAAGAAACGTTTGGTGATATTTGTAATATAGCACAAAAACTTAGAAAAGAAAATAATAATGTTGAAATATATCCTTCAGCAGATAAACTTGGAAAACAATTTTGATACGCTGATAAAAAAGGTATTCCTCTAGTTATTATTCTTGGTGAATGAGAAAAAAAAGAATGAATTTATAAGATAAAAGATATGATAGCAGGGACAGAAACAATTCACAAAATTTAATAAAAAAATATTCGTCTAAAATAAAGTAAAAAATCCTGGGTAAAAAACCCAGGATTTCTCTATAAGCTAAACAAAATCAAAGAAAAATATGCTCCAAAAAGAATTATAGCACAAAGAGTGCAAAATACAGTACCAGCATCTTTTTCTTTTCCCATAATGATCACAAGACCATTTCCAGGGATACTAAATAGTTTTTTCATTTTTTTAAATTTGGTTTATAAATTCATTATATTTAAAAAAACAAAATAATCAACACAAACCAAAACATATTGACTTTACAAAATAAAGTGCTATAAACAAATATATTTATATTAAAAATGTTTTCTATTATGATTTCAAAAAACACATACAACAATTCAAGAAACACAAAAAATAATTTTAATTCTGATATGTTTTTAGTAAAAAAATGAATATTGTTGACATTAACTTGAATTTTATCATTATGATCACCAAGCCAAGCCAACAACAATAAAATTACATATGAAATATCTGAAACTTTTGATTTGGATAAAAAATACGAACAAAAATTACTACAAATACCAAATATAGAAAAACTACCACCTCAAATAATTGGCAAAACATTTGATAGTATAAAATATCGAGAAAAAAAATTAGACATACTAAACATCCCAGAATCTATAAGATTGCCATTACAATCAGTATATATAAATCTAAACAACAATATTAATATTATTACAAAATTCAGAAATATTCATTATTTACCAAATGTAGATTTTGCATATCAGTTAAGTCTTATTCATCATGAAATGAACAGCAAATACTGAGAAAACACGCCTTTGATACCTATAATTTTATGACTATTATCTCAAGAAACAGGAATAAGAAATGTGGTATGAGACAACTGACTATCTATATGATACTGACAATTACACAAACCAACAGCAAAATATTTACTTACTCAAAGTAGAAACAAAGAAATTTTTTCAAAATATTTTTATGTTAATAAAGATTGAAATATTGATTTTCACTGAAAAACACAAATAGAAAAACAAGAAAATATGATCAGAACTGTTTATGATATTCTTGTATTAGAAAAAGGATATAAGAAATGAAATGAATTAGTTGCTATAGCAAAATACAATTGATCTCAATCAAACTTGAATAGATATGCACGCCCTGTAATAGGTAAAGCTGTAAATTACACTATTTTTCTCTCAGCAATGAGTCAAAACAGATTTTGATACGAACAAGGATTATTGAATATAGAACACATAATACAAGAAGAAGTAGAAAAAACAGATAAAAACATGGAAATATTTAGAGATATTTTCAATAAACAAGTAAGCGAAACATATTTATGGCGACAAAATCCAAAATGACATTACAACAGAGATAATAATATTGAAAAACAAATACCATCTTTGAAATATGGTAGTTTTTCTCATGTTTCTTTTGATCAAAGATTTGTTGGTAATCCATATATTATACCAGAAAAAGATAAAACAATATTTTCATATTTCAGAGAAAACACCCGAGAAGCTTTGGAACATCATAATAATATTGCAAAAAACGATAAAGATAAAATAGATGTCTTTTATTATGAATTAATAGAAGGTAAAAGAACCAAAAAAATTATCAATACAAAAGAAGAAATGATAGAAAAATACGAAAATTGATTTATGATTTATGCAAGTCCTCATAAGAAAAAAATATATATAGATGATAAAAATAATCTTTATCATTATAATTGAACCGAAGACCGTGTAACAACAATTTATATAGAACATTTAGAAGAGATAAATTCACAAAAAAAAGACTAATTTTAATTTGATTTTCATCAACAACTCTCTATATTTTTCATGTAATAGTTATTAATTTTTATTATTAATTACTAATTTTTAAAATGTCTTTACTACAATTTATAATTATTATAGCTGCGATAGTATTTATTCTGTTTGGGATAGACCTAAATAAACGCAAAAAAATGAATATCTTACATTTCATAGTTTTTATATGAGGTGGTGCTGCAGTTATACTTTTTGCTTTTAATCAAAATCTTTTAAATGCTTTTGGTAAGGTTTTTGGTATAGCAAGATGAGCTGATTTATTGGTTTATATAGCAATAATACTTCTTTTTTATTTTTATTTTGAATTATTAAATCAACATACAAAAGATAAATACAACCTCACAAGATTAGTCTCGCGACAAGCGATAAACGAATGTCGAAATACCTATAAAGAAAAAATAACAATATACAAAAATCAGACTTTTAATGATGAATTTATTTTCAATATCAGAGTATATAACGAAGAAACAACTATTGGTTCAACAATCGACGAAATTATAAATGCTGGTTTCTCCAAAATACTCCTAATAAATGACGGCTCAAAAGACAATAGCGAGGAGGCAATAAAGAAATATCAAGAAAAGCACCCAAACAAATTAATTCTACTTGCCTCCCACACAATCAACCGCTGATGAGGAGCCGCAAACCAAACATGATATAATTTTATAAAAAAATACTGAGAAAAATTAAATATCAAACGATTTGTATGATTTGATGCAGACGGTCAAATGGATGTAAATGACATGAAAAAATTTATTGAAGCTATTAAACAAAAAAAATATGATTTATATTTAGGTTCCAGATTTATTAAATGAGGTAAAGCAGAAAATATTTCGTCTTCCAGAAAACTAATTCTTCGAATATCAAAAATTGTCACAAGGATTTTCTATGGATCCCAAGTCTCTGATCCACATAATTGATACAGAGTAATAAGTTTGTCAGCATTACAAAAATTTAATCTGACTTCTGATGGAATGCACTATGCAAACGAATTCAACGAACAACTACATAAAAACAAATTATCTTATATGGAAATACCTGTTCATATTCGTTATACAGATTATAGCACATCCAAAAATCATAGACAAAAAAATTCCAACAGCATAAAACTTTGAATAGAAATGATTTATAAAAAAATTTTTTTCAAATAACTATTTAACTATTTAACCAAATAAAATGATAGATCTCAAAAAAGTTCGCGAAGATATCCAATGATACAAACAAATTTGCCAAAATAAAGGAAAAAATATAGATGTAGAAGCTATTTTAGCAAAAGATGATCAGAGAAAAGATCTCCAGAAGCAAATAGATGAACTAAAATTCCAACAAAGAAAATTTGGAGAAGAAAAAAAATACGAAGAAGCAAAAGCACTCAAAACAGAAATCCAAGCAAAAGAAGAAGAATACAAATCTTTGGTAGAAAATCTAAATAAAGAATTATTATTCTTGCCAAATACAGCAATTCATCCAGATGCTCCAGTTGGAAAAGATGATTCAGAAAATATAGTAACCAAAACAATTTGAGAGCCAATAAAATTTGATTTCCAAGCAAAAGATCATATTACACTTATGAAACAACATGATATGGTAGATATAGAAAGGGGAGTAAAACTAGCATGAGCTCGTAGTTATTTTCTCAAATGAGATGGGATGCTTCTCGAACAAGCAATTCTTCAATACACCCTCAAAAAACTTGTAGAAAAATGATTTACTCCCATGAATGTACCAAATATTGTAAATCCAGAGGCACTATTGGGAACAGGATATTTTCCAGGAGGAGAGGAGGATGCATATTTGATGGAAAGAGATAACCAACGACTAATTTGAACTTCTGAAATTCCTGTAACAGCATATCATATGGACGAAATTTTGGATGAAGATGAATTACCAAAAAAATATTGTTGATATTCTGCTTGTTATCGTCGTGAAGCTGGAACATATTGAAAAGATACAGCAGGACTTTATAGAGTACATCAGTTTATGAAAGTTGAACAAGTTGTTATTTTACCAGAAAATATAGCAATGTCAGATGAATATCATAGACAAATATTACAAAATGCAATGGAAGTTATAGATGATATAAAAGTTCCTTATCGTGTACTTCAATTATGTACATGAGATATGGCTATCGGAAAATATAATTCACAAGATTTAGAATGTTGGATGCCATCACGTAATGCATACTGAGAAACACATTCAGTAACATCATTTTTGGATTTTCAAGCACGTAGATTAAACCTTCGCTATCGCGATAAAGAAGGAAAAATTAAATATTGTTATACTATGAATAATACCGCGATTGCTACACCAAGATTTTTGATAGCAGTTATAGAAAATTATCAACAAGCTGATGGATCTATCAAAATACCAGAAGTATTAGTCCCTTATATGGGTAAAGAAATTATTTGATAATTAATACGAAATACTTGAATTTTCTATATAAATATATAAAACACGAGCCGTAAACAAAAATTTAAGGAGGGCAAAAAAATGAAAATTCTAATTGTTGATGATGAGGATATCAACGTTGTTTTATTAAAAGTATTACTAAATAAAATAGGCGATATACAATTAACTGTAGTAAATAATGGTAAAGACGCTGTAGATATTTGCAAAGATCATTATTTCAATGTTATACTTATGGATATAAGAATGCCTATTATGGATGGATACGAAGCTACAAAAACCATAAAAAAAATTAGAAAAAATATTCCAATTGTAGCTGTTACGACATTCCCTTTCGATTTTATTGATAAAGATTATAAAGAAGCTGGTTTTGATCACTATATACAAAAACCAGTAAAGGTTGATACCTTAAAAAAATATCTTGAATCAATAAAAAACTAAATAAAAGTCCTAAGGTTTTCTTAGGATTTTTTTATAAAAAAAATAGCTCAAGAGCGGGATTGAACCGCCGACCTCACCCTTACCATGGGTGCGCTCTACCGACTGAGCTACCTGAGCATATTTTTGTATATTAAAATTTATAGATATAAGGAAATTTTTCAAGTTTTTTTAAACAAAAAACACCACTTCTGTGGAGTCTTTGATTGTCCTGCAAAGCAGGGTTATGACGGAACTGAGGGTTTTCACTTGGCTCTTTGTAAACTAGAGTGAATTGGAGGCACCGATCGGATTCGAACCGATGAACCAAGGTTTTGCAGACCCGTCTATTAGACCACTCTAGCACGGTGCCATATTGGCAACTGCGAAGATGACTATAATAATTTAAATCAGAATTGCAAACTATTTTATTAAATTTTCATACCTTTAATTTCTCTATCCATCTGTCTTTTCACATCTTTTTCTTTGAGAATTTGTTTTTTTTCAATTTTTCTCATAAGTTTTGCAATTCATATTTTTAATTTAATTTTTCCACGTTTTGTAATAAATAATTCCAAGGGCAACAAAACTTTTCCAGAAACATCTAAAGCAGCTGATATTTTAGCAAGTTCCTTTTTGTTTACCAAAAGTTTTCTTTTACCTTTAGGTTGATAACCGGGAACAAGAGCATATGAAGTTTTTTTATACAAAGGAACATCCATACCTACGATCCAAAGCTCTTTTTTTTCCAATCTCACAATAGAATCTTTGATATTTACATTGCTTGTTTTAATAGATTTTACTTCATATCATTGGAGAACAAGCCCAGCTTCATATTGTTTTTCTATAGCATAATCATGAAAAGCAGCTCTATTCTTAGTAATAACTTTCATGATTTTGAGAAATAAATAAAATAAATCTTATAAACTGTAATAAATCGTATAAATTGAGCAATAAAAAGAACAAATAAATAGAGACTTACAAACCAAAATAAATAAAAACATCATAAGTGAAGCCTTTATATTTTAGGCAGAAAAAACACAGAGCTGCCTATTTGTTTGTGTTTTTTGCCGTTAAGAAATATAAACTGCGAACGTTGATGTTTTATTTATCTAATTATTTGTTTTTTATTGCGAAATAATAATTACTTTTTATTCTTTCCAAACTATTTTAGTTCTTGCAGCTCCAAATCTCATTGTAATATTTATTACTTTTTGAGCAGAGGCAATATTGGTTGATTCGAAATATCATTTACCCTTTTGCTCAAAATCCATAAGTTCCAACTGTCATACCAAATGTTTATAAGTAAGTTTTACTCCAACATCTTTTGGAAGATGTAAAGTAATATCAGCTAAAGCTGATTCTATATCTAAGTCATTTACAGATGATCAAACAACAATATCAGAAATCATAGCAGCAGAATGTATTTTAACTGATTTTACCAATGTATTAGATAAATCCAATTTCTGTAAAGACAAAAGATTCTTCATGTATAAATACAATGACTGTGTTGAGGATACCCCCAAAGATAATACACTATAATAATTTTGAAGTAAATTCAGATTAGTTTCTTCTTTAATAGAATAGTATTGAAAATTGTCTTTATATCCAGAAAATACCAATAATTTTCTATCAGATCAATAATTTCATTCCAAAAAATTATCTGTTTCCTTACCTATAAGTGTAATATCACTTATCAAATTATTTATATATAGTTTACTATACTGAGTTGATGATGAAAAAGGATATGATATATATGAACCAAATTTTGTTTCTGTAGAAGGATTGAGAGATGTATAAACTCAAATTGTAAAAAACCCAACAACGACTACCAAAAACAAAAGCAAACCAAATATTTTCCCAAACAAACCTTTATAACTCCAAATAACTACAGAACCAAATAGAATAAAAATAGGATAAATTAAGTTTAAATTAAAACCATTTATATTTAGAGAAAACACGTTCAATGTTTCCAATAACATCAAAAAACCAATTACCACCAAAGCCAAAATAGTCAAAGTTCTAAAAAACCCATGAACTCTTTGTTTTTTGTAAACAACTTTCTCAATAATTTGTGGCTGAGGTTGGATTCATCATTGAACCGATGGGTTTGTAGATTCTACTGGGTGTTCGGCAGAAGATTGTCTAATAAAAGATTCCAAAGATGTTGAATCTTGAGGTGGAGGAGTTGGTTGATTTGTTTCTGGCACTTGATTAGGAATTTGTTTCTTTTCTGGTTGGTTTGGTTGTATAGGTTGGTTTGGTTGTATAGGATCCATTATTATTAATGTTATATAATAAATATTAGATTTTAAATTATTATAATCCTAAGCAAATTTAACACTTAGAACTTAACGCTTAAAACTTATTATAATGAGATTTCCTCCGGTTTAATTCTTTTTTGTTCCATAGTATCTCTATCTCTTATTGTTACTGTACCATCTTGTATAGTTTGATGGTCTATTGTAATACAATATGGCGTACCAATTTCATCTTGTCTACGATAACATTTTCAGATATTCCCACTATCATCAAATTCACACATATATTGTTTACTTAGCTTTTTATACAAATCTTCAGCAAATCAAACTATTTTCTCATCTTTTTTCACCAAAGGGATAATCGCAAATTTAATTGGAGCAACATTTTTATGAAATCTGGCAACTATCCTTGTTTGTTCTGCTCCGTTTCCATCAGTATATTTTTCTTCATCATAAGCATCTATCAATGCTGTCAAAATAGCTCTCGTCAATCACCAACTTGGCTCTACACAATGAGGAACATACCTTTTCCCTGTATAAGGATCGTTATATTGCATATCTTTACCAGAATGCTCCATATGTTGTTTGAGATCATAATCTGTTCTATAAGCAATACCTTGTAATTCTCACCATCCTCGTGGAAAAAGATATTCTACATCACAAGTTCCTTTACTATAAAAACTCAATTCATCTTTGTCATGATCTCTAAATCTCATATGTTCTTCTTTGATACCTATTTCTTCTTTCCATCGTTTTTTACTAAGTTCTTTCCACATTTCAAATGCTTC
>CAYRHE010000003.1:47356-50730 GCA_964424095.1 uncultured Candidatus Peribacteria bacterium
ATCTTCAATCAACTTATCAGCTCTTTCTCTACTCTTACATTTTTTACAATCTACCAAGGGATCAGAAAACCCTCATACATGACCACTAGCTTCCCATACTTTTGGATTCATCAAAATCTGACTATCAAGTCCTATTACATCATCTTTTTCTTGTACAAAATATTTCCATCGTATATTTTCTATATTTCTTTTGATTTCTGTCCCATAAGGTCCCAAATCCCATGCATTTGCCAATCCACCATAAATATCTGACCCTGGATACGCAAAACCTCTTCTTTTTGCCCATGCAACAATCGTGTCCAATGATTTCTCCATAAAAACATTTTCATTAATAGCTAAATATTGTTTAGAATATAAGAAACTCACCCAAAGTTTCAAGCATATATTTCAAAAAAAAACAATAAAATAAAGTTGTCTTTAAATTAAATATATGTATAATAAAAGCATATTTATCTTATCAAAAAACAAAATGATAAATTCATTGATATGAAAAGATTCAGAATTTATTGCAAAAACAATTCACAAGTGACAAATATATTGAAATTGATCTGATTATTATGAATGACATATAAAACCAGTAAAAGAAACCTGAAAAGAATTAGCTTTGTTATTTAATATAAAATGAAAAAAACTAAAAGATATAGAAATTTTATGTGACTTACATGACGCAATAGAAGATACTGACTTAAAAAAAGAAGATATAGAAAAATTATATTGAAAAATTTTAGCTAATGATTGCGAAGCTTTAAGTATAAAAAAACCAAATTGAACAAAAAAAACAAAAACAGTTTACTACAACAATATCAAAAAAAATCTAAAAAGAAAAATAACAAAAGCTGCTGATAGGTTTAGAAATATATCAAAAATTCCAGAATTAAAGAATAAAGAAAAGGCCTTAAAATTATATCATAAATATTTAAAAGAGCACCCTTATTATATAAAATATAATATTATACCAGATTTACTCGAATGATGCCTAAAAGAAGTAGAAAAAAATTTAAAAGAAAAATGACGATTATAAAAAAGTTTTCAAAAATTTGCATTTAAAAAAATCCTATATATACTTTATATGAAAGTATGAATGTAAGGATATCAGAATATTATGTAAATGATACGAATTTCCTGATATTACTTTAAAATAAATTGGCCACCAAAAACAAAAACAAAATCCAAAATCATCTTTACTCCTTAGATAAGTGGCATCAACAATTTATTTCTCTAGTAATATTTCAAAGTTACGTATTAGGTATACTAATCAAAATCTGATTATCTCCATTAGTGAGATAGATCATCACTTACAATACATATCTTTCATAAAATTTTGCTATCTATAAGGTAATCCACACAAAAAGGATTGGGTAAGTGTATCAGAATCTGATACCACCAAAAGATATCAAAAATTTGATTAGACTGTAGTGTTATTGTACCTACAGTCTTTTTTTATTGATTTTTTAAATAAATAGCATATATTATAAAAAATAGTTAGCTTTTAGGTTCAGTAAATCGAGCAATAAATTGTGAGATAACTTTACAATATTAACTAATCAAAAAATGTGCATATTTTGCAAAATTAATTCCGGAGAAATACCGTCTTATAAAATATGGGAAAACGATAAATTTATAGCAATTTTGGATATTTTTCCAAACTGTAAATGACAAACATTATTAATATCAAAACAACATTATGATTCTGATTTGTTTTCACTTCATGATAAAGAACTTTATAAAGATGTTATTTTAGCAACAGATGAAATTACACAATTACTAAAGAAAAAATTAAAAGTACAAAGAGTTGGTATAATAATAGAATGAATGTGAGTAAATCACTTACATATAAAACTATATCCCATGTATGGAATAGAGGGGGAACGGCAACAAAACATTTGAGGGAAAAAAGTCTTTTTTAAAGAATATCCAGGATATCTCACAACTGAAGTAGGGGAACAAGCAAATTTTGAAGAACTAGCCAATATACAAAAACAAATAACAGAATAATTGACTTTTAAAACCAAATAGTTATATATTAGTTTGTATTATGTTTTAATTTATAATAGATAAAATGACACTAGAAACTATTTCTATCTATGAAAAAGATAAAACAACAAACAGTGGTATAAACAACTATATTTTTTGTAAAAATGAAATAACAAAACAAATAAATAAAGCAAAAACTAATATAAAAAATCGAAAACAAACATCTGAAAAAGAAGAAGAAATAATAAATGATTTACGAAAGTCAATTCAAAATATAGCAAAACAAGCAAAAAGTTACTCTATACACAAAAAAAACAAACTTACAATGAGTTCTAATAATAAAGAAACAACAAAAGAAATTCAAAAAGAAATAGCACAGTACAAAAGTTTTGAAGAAAAACGAAGAAGGGTAGAACAATCTTGTATTTGGGGTTTAAAAAAAAGGTCGATCAAAAATCTTATAAATGGCAGTCTATTTAAAACACTCATAAATCAACCCGAAAACAATCTTTTCCAATATAAAACAAAAACAAGCAATAAAATTTATGATGTAATGATATTGGATAAAGAAACTATAAATGATAAAATAATTTATCAACTTGAAACAGTAGATTGAAAGCCTTTTAAATTTGCTGTTACTATGGATAAAAACCAAGAAGATAAACATTTTACAACAAGCCAAAACACAACTAAAATAGAATGATTAGATGAAATAGAAAAAATCATAAAAAATTTATTAGATAAGATCCCTTGATAAGAAAGGGATTTTTTGTAAAAACAAAATATTTATTCCAACAAAAAAATATGACAAAATATTATGTTGTACGAAAATGAAGAAACCCTTGAATCTACAATGCTCGAGATAGTTGTTTACCAAATGTTTCTTGATTTTCATGAGCTAAATACAAATCATTTAAAACCAAAAAAGATGCTGAAATGGCTTTCAAAAGACCATACACCGAATATTATGAAATAAAAGAAAAAAAAGATTGGAAAACGGGAAGTTTCGCTTTCGAAAAAAACAGCATCGCTGTTGATGCTGCTTGCAGCTGAAATCCTGGTGAGGTAGAATACCAGGGCATAGATCTTATTACTGGAAAAATTATTTTTCACAAAAAGTTTCAATTAGGGACAAACAATATATGAGAATTTTTAGCTTTAGTAAATGGTTTACAATATTTACAAAAAAATAATTCTGATCAATATGTTTATTCAGATTCCAAACACGCTATCAATCGAGTTATACAAAAAAAATGTAAAACAAAATTAGAAAAGATCCCATGAACAGAGAGGATTTTTGATGCCATAAACCAATCAGAGGAACGACTCCGTCAAACCAAATACACCACAAAAATCCTCAAACGAAACACAAAAGAACGATGAGAAATACCAGCTGATTT
>CAYRHE010000003.1:50830-59406 GCA_964424095.1 uncultured Candidatus Peribacteria bacterium
AAAAATCCCTAGCAATCAAACAACAAATCCTTATATACATAACAATCAAAGTTGATAAGGATTTTTCTTTTTCTCACAAAACGGAGAACATATGCCCTTGTCTGGCTTTGACTCGCGTTTTCTATATTTTCTCTCGAAAGAGAAAGTTCTTTATAAGTCTTTTTTTCTTGGTATAAAAAGTAGAAACCATTTTTATAATGTATTTTTTTCAATGACTGAAATTACTTTCAAAGATTTGGGGTTGTCTTCAAGAACTCTAGAATGATTAGAAAAAAAAGGATTTAAAATTCCTTCTCCTATCCAAGCAGAAGTTATACCTTTATTGCTTGCAAACAAAAAAAACATCATATGACAAGCCGCAACCTGAACGGGTAAAACTGCTGCTTTTGGTGTTCCATTAATAGAAAATCTCAAACACGAAAATCATATTCAAGCAGTAATACTTGTACCAACAAGAGAACTTGCAATCCAAGTTGCTGAAGAAATAAATTCATTACAATATCCCAAGAACTTAAGTATTGTAGCTATTTATGGAGGACAGTCATATGAAATCCAAAATAGAGCTCTCAAAAAAGGTGTAGATATTGTCGTTTGAACTCCTGGTAGAATTATGGATCATCTAAATAGAAGAACATTAAAAATAGAAGAAATCAAGTATTTCATCCTTGATGAAGCAGATGAAATGCTAAATATGTGATTTGTTGATGATATTGAAACAATTTTCAAACAAACAAATCCAGAAAAAAGAGTATTATTGTTTTCTGCAACTATGCCAAGAGGAATTCTTTCTGTTGCAAAAAAATATATGGGAGAATACGATCTTGTTGCTATCAAAAAAAATGAAAATATAACTGCACTTACCGAACAATTTTATATTCAAATTAACGAAAGAAATAAATTAGAGGCGCTATGTAGAATTATGGACAAAGAAGATGATTTTTACTGAATTGTATTTTGTAAAACAAAACTAGATGTAGACCATGTTTTTGCTAAGCTCCATGAAAAGGGATATAGCACACAAGCACTTCACGGTGATGTACAACAAAAACAAAGAGAAAATATTCTCAAATTATTTAAAACAAAGAAAACAAAAATTCTAGTAGCAACAGATGTAGCGGCTAGAGGAATCGACGTAAATGACATTTCTCACGTCATTAATTTTTGATTACCTCAAGATCCAGAAAGCTATGTGCATAGAATAGGAAGAACAGGAAGGGCTTGAAAAACAGGAACAGCAATAACTTTTGTTACACCTAGTGAATTTAGAAAATTCGTTTTTTTCCAAAAAGTAACAAATAATAATGTTAAAAAAATAGAAATACCAGCTATTGCAAATGTTATAGAAAGTAAAAAAAAGAAACTCAAAATAAATATCGAAAATATGCTGGAAACAGGTTCTCACGAAAAATATTTACCTATAGCACAAGAACTATTAAAAGAAAAAGATGCTGACCACGTTCTTGCTGCACTACTTCAAATAACTTATGCCGATGAATTCAACGAAGAACATTACAACAAAATAGAAAATTTTTCTGTTTCAAAAGGCCAAGGCAAAACAAGAATATTTCTTGCACTTTGAAAGAAGGCTGGATATCATACAAAAACTATGGTAGATTTTATTGTTGAAGAAACAGGAATTCCATCAAGAGAAATTGATGATGTAAGGGTTTTAGATGATTTTTCTTTTATAACAGTTCCTGATTATCAATCAGAAATAATGCTCAAAACATTTAAATGAACAGCTTCAAAAGCAAAAGCTGATAAATGAGATAAAAGAAACGATAGATGAAGAAGCTGATGATATAGATCAGATAATAAGAAAAGTAAATCATGATATAAATGAGAAAAAGAATGAAGAAGTAATTTTTCAAAAGAAAAGTCAAACCAAAGATCATATTCAAAAAAAAGATATTCAGACTTTTAATTAATAATAAAAAATAACAAGTCTCAAAAGAATTTTGACTTGAAACAATAGATCAAATAATTACATTCTGTTAGACAGTCTTTTTTATATAAAGAGCTTTTTTCAAAAGTTCGTATTAAAAAACATAATTAATGATTTATCCCAAACACGTTGCTATTATTCCAGATTGAAATAGAACTCGAGCCAAAGAAAACAACGTAACTATTCCCGAAGCCTACTGGATATCTTATCAAAAATGAGTTGATTTGTTGGAATACACATTTACAAACACCGATGTAAAAGTTTTTACTCTATGGTGATTAAGTACAGAAAATACGGCAAAAAGACCTCAAGAAGAATACGATTTCCTTATGAATATGTACAAACAAATAGATAGTAAACTTGATGAAATATTAGAAAAAAATCAGATTAATTTTATGTGGATATGAAATCCTGCATGAGTAACAGAATGATTCAAAAATTATCTCAACGAAAAAAAAACAAGATTTTCATACCCGACAGATAAACGATTCGTTTTTTGAGTAAATTATGGGTGAAGAGATGAAATAATGAGATGAATCCAAAAATTAGCAGCAGATTGAAAAGACCTAACAAAAATAACCGAAGAAGATATAACCAAATCATTAGATCTTTGACACATACCTCCTATCGAATTAGTAATAAGAACAAAATGAGATCAAGCACAAAGAACTTCTGGTTTTATGTCTTGGTGGATAGGCTATGCAGAACTATATTTTACAGCAAAAAGATGTCCAGAATTAAGTATTCCAACTTATAAAGAGGCACTCACTTGGTTTGATCAAATGGCAGAAAAACGTAATTTCGGTAAATAAATATTTATTTCCTTATCTTATATTCTCATGAAAATTAATATCGAAACCTCAAAATTAATAGAAGTTATAGATGTATCTAGTAGATTTGTTGCAAAAAACGCAACATTACCAATATTACAAAATATATACCTAAAAGCTTCTATTGATAATATAATTATCAGAGCAACAGATATGGAAAAATACGTAGAAATAGAATTGCCTTGTAAAGTTAGTCTAGAATGAGCCGTAACAGTAAATGCTAGGACTTTTCTTGATATTATAAAAAGTATTGAAGATCAACAAATAGAAATTACCGCAGACCAAAAAACACAAGTAGTTACTATTAAATGAGCAAAAGATACTTTTGATATTAATTGAATATCTGCTAGTGAATATGTTGCTTTACCAGAAGTACCAAGAGAGCATACTATAGATCTAGATACACAAATGTTTGCTCAATGAGTTGAAAAAGTAGAATATGCTGTAACAGAAAAAAACTTTAGTCCTGTTCTTACTTGAGTTTTAATTAAATCAAAAAAAGATGAAGATTGATCTAAATTAATGTTCGTTGGTACTGATTCATTTAGATTGGCTGAATACAAAACAAGAAACACTATAGAAAATGAATTCTCTCTTATTGTTCCAAAACTTTCTATCAATGATATTCAAAAAATAACTGAATACGGTATTAGCAAAGAATGCGATACTATGAAAATATTTTATTCTGAAAATTTAATTGCATTTGAACTTACTATCAACGATATCAAAATAATAGCTACATCTCTTCTTATTCAAGGTAGTTTTCCAGAGTACGATAGAGAAGAAATTATGCCAAGACAATTCAATACAAAAATACTAGTAGATAAAACTATTTGTGAAAAAGCTATTAAAAAAATAGGAATCCTAACTAAAGATATAAATAATTTTATTCAAATAGAAAGTAACAAAGATAGTATTATTATTTCTTCTGGTAAAACAGACAAATGAGCTGCTAATACAAGCATACCTGCAATTATTGAAGGAGAACAAGTTTCCTTTGGTATAAATTGAAGATATATTACTGATTTTATAAGAATAATGAAAGAAGATGAGCTTCTTTTCCAAATAGTTGACTGACAAAAGCCACTTATAATAGGTGAAAAAAACGAACAAAATTACAAATACGTTATTAGACCTCTTATAAACAACTAAATTTTACCACATCAAAAATGTTTATGAAAAAAAAATGATTCACCATATTAGAACTAATAATGGTAATAGGAATCATTTTGATACTTATCATAAGTTTTAGAAATATATTTCAAAACACCAACAAAGATTTTCTTTATGCTGAAACTTGTGTAAATAAAATTCATGGAGACATGAATAATTTTATTTATTCTGCTATGACAAGCAGATGACTCTACACCACAAGCTGAACAATTTTTCCAAAACAATATAATATATCAATAAATCCAGAATATGAAATTCATCTTTGGTACAAAAATCAAGACAATACAACATGAACATACATAAAAAACGACCTATCTAGCAACGAATTAAGCCAAAACTATTGTAAAATGAAAAATTACACAACAAAACTTAGCGGAAATAATTTCAATATAACTATCAATAAAGAATCTCTTGAAGATCAAAATTTACCAACCTTTACAATAAATAATGGTGAAGAAAATTTTTTGGAAAATACTGAATTTTATTTATGTTATACATGAAACGTCTGCAAAGAAATTGCTAATTTTATAACCGATATAAGAACTCAAACAATCCAAAAAAAAAGATGTACACTCATAAATAAAGAGGGTACAACTTGTTTACAACGAGATCAATAAAAAAATGAAAAAATCAGACTTATTGTTTTATGAAATTATGAATTACCCAATACCAAAAAATTGGGAATATTTTAGCACAGAAAAAAACAATAACACTCCTGATATAAAGGAAAACGTATTCTCACGAGAAAAAGAAGATCTTTTTATGCAAGAATATCGTGAACAAATAAAAAAACATCAAAACATATTCAAAAAATTACCTTGGGTCAAAGAAATTTATCTTTGTAATTCTATAAGTTTCAATAAATTAAATAAAGATTCTGATATAGATCTTTTTATAGTAACCCAAAAAAAATGTTTACGACGTGCTAGATTTTTGAGTGTTATTATATTTTCTCTATTATGATTAAAAAGAACAAAATCTAATATCAAAAAAAAATACTGTTTAAGCTTTTATATAACTGAAGAAGCCAAAAACCTTTATCCAATAAATATCGAAAATACAGATATTTATCTAGCATATCGATTAGCACATCTAATTCCTTTATATCAAGAAACAAAAAATAAAGAAACAATATATGAACACAATCAACGATTGTTCTCTTTATTGCCAAACTTACCAAAACACAAACATATTATAAATATATGACTAAAAATATTTACAGGAAAATCAAAAACAAAAGTTTGGATAGAAAAATATTTCTCTTGAATAATTTGACATATTGTAGAATTTATGATAAAAACAATTCGATTACCAATTCTTGTTTATAAAACCAAAAAACTAAAAGAAATCTGAAAAGATATAGTTTTCAATGATACTATGTTAAAATTTTATCAAGACAAAAGAAAAAAAATTTCATTACTATATAGAGCCAATAAATCCTAGATAACAACAACACAAAACCACTGATAACCAAAGGTTATATACCCAAAAATCAATAGATAACCTTTGTATATCACAATCCAACAAGATTGGATTGTTTTTTTTTATTATATTGATACATCTAAAAACGAAACAATTTTTTTCTACTTACAAAAAGCAGATTGTAAGATAGATTCATGTGTAATTTATATAGACCAATTTTTATTTTTTAGCACTGGTAAAGGTATGAGAAACATCAAAGCTGTGTTTGATATCGGAAACGATAGTATAAAAGCAATTGTTATCGGAAACGATGAATGAAAAGAAATTGTTCTTGCAAAACAAATAGAACAAACACAATGACTTCGTAAAGGTAAGATTCTAGACTCAGAATGATTTACTACAACAATAAACAAAATACTCGAAAGTTTTGTTAAAAAAATATGATGAGATTTTATTGAAGAACTTTTTGTTAGCATCTCTCACCCAGAACTTATAATCAATAGAGTGGTAGAACAAAAAAGAGTTATGAGAGATGAAATTAGCGAAGAAGATGTAGACCATTTATCCAAAGTTATCACAGAAATTTCTCACAAAAGTAATTACGAAACAATAAAAATAGTTCCAGTTAATCGAATAATAGATGAAACAAAAAAAGAAAAAGACCCAATTGGAATGAAATGAAAAAAATTAGAACTGGTTGCAGATGTATTTATGATACCCAAAAATTTATACAATTGATTAATTGATTCTTTTGAAAGAATCTGAGTAAAAATAACAGACATAATACCAAATATTATTTCTGCTAGCGAAATCGCATTAGATTATGATCACAAGGATTTATGAACCATTCTTATTGATATCTGAAAAAACCAAACAAGCTATGTAATTTATGAAGACTGATATGCATTATGATATTGAGTAGTACCAATGTGATGAGAAGATGTAACAAAAGATATTTCAATAGGAATGCAAATTGACATAAAAGAAGCTGAAAGCATAAAGAAATCTCATTGATCAGCAATTGTATTCAAAGATAAAATAAAAGACGATAGTGGTCTTGATATATTATTCTTATCAGACATAATAAATGCTAGATATGAAGAAATATTCAATAAAATAAACACACACCTTCACAAATTAGACAAAGAATGAAGATTAGCTTGATGAGTTATCCTAATTTGAGGAGGCTCAAAAATAGGTAATATTGACGTATTAGCCAAAGATATCTTTAAGTTAGCAACCTTTTATGGTAAAGATAACGTATTAAATCTTTGAGATATATCAAACAATCAATTGTTTACAAACGTATTATGAGCTTACCTACGATCAAATAAATATACAGAATGAAGAAAATCTTCATTTAAACTAAACTTTGATATTATAGGAAGTATTACAAAATTCTTCAAAGATTTGTTCTAACAAGATCACACAAACAAAAAAATAATTATACGCTATAAATTTTTAATTATTAATTATTCAAAGAATGGTTATACAAGAAGTTAATCCAGAATTTATTCCAGGAGCTAAAATCAAAATTTTGGGAGTATGAGGTTGCGGAAACAAAGCTATAGATAGAATGATAACTGAAGGTTTAGAAGGTGTTGGTTTTGTTGCTGTCAATACTGATGCTCAAGATTTAGCAAGAAGTCTTGCTGATACAAAAGTAAATATTGGTCTCAATCTTACAAAAGGACTTTGAGCAGGAGCAAATCCTGAAATAGGAAGAAAATCTGCCGAAGAAAGTGAAATGGAAATAAAAGCAGTTCTTCAAGACACAGATATGATATTTATCACTTCTGGTATGTGATGATGAACAGGAACATGAGCAGCACCAGTTATTGCAAATATAGCAAAAAATATGTGAATATTAACTGTCGGTATTGTAACTAAACCATTTAGTTTTGAATGAAGAAAAAGAGAAACAAACGCAGAAGAAGGACTCAAAAAAATGAAAGAATCTGTAGATACACTTATTGTTATCCCAAATGATAAAATTTTCACTGTTATCGACAAGAAAACTACTTTCAAACAAGCTTTCACTATGATAGACAAGATTTTGTTCTTGGGAGTTCAGTGAATATCTGATCTTATAGTAAAACCAGGTGATATTAATATCGATTTCGCGGATATCAAAGCTGTTATGACAGATTCTGGAAATGCACTACTTGGAATCGGTTATGGAGCATGAGAAAAGAGAGCAGTAGATGCTGCTAGAAAAGCTATTGAAAATCCATTATTGGAAACAAATCTTGATTGAGCTAAAAAAATAATCTTTGCTGTTTCTGGTTGACATGATCTTACTCCTACCGAAGTAAGAGAAGCTGCTTCCATAGTTGAAGAAATTATAGACCCTGAAGCTAATTTCTTCTGGGGAATGACCTTTGATGAAAGCATGGAAGATGAGGTAAAAGTAACTATTATCGCTACAGGATTCGAAGAACAAAGCAAAGAAACAATTCTCAAAACCCCAAAAAGAGATATGCTTGGTAGATCAATAAAAAGAGAATCTGAAAATTTCATTACAAGAATAACAAAAGAAGAAACATCAAATTCAAGCAACCAAGAATCAGAAATTGATCTAGATACTGTAGAAGAAGATATAGAAACACCTGCCTTCATCAGAAGATCATTAAATAAATAATTAACCTAATCCTATATAACGAGAAAAATCTGGCTAAAAAGTCAGATTTTTTCTTTTGTTTTTCTCTTCCATTTTACTATACATACCAAAAACTATTTATCATTGATTAAAAAAATATGTATTTTGCTATTTTATGAAAACACCCACAAATAAGCCTAGCCGAACTTCAAAAGGTACAACCAGTATTTTTTCCTAGTACAAAAAAAGGAATAATTATTTTTGAAACCAAAAAACCAGAATTATTAAAAACACTTGGTTGATCTATAAAAAGTGGCGTAGTAATAACAGAAAAAGACCTCCAAACAATTTTACAAGATACCAAAATCATAGGAATCCAAGAAGAAGCTATTGGTAAACATTTCAAAAGAACTATTGGAATCAAAAGATTTAAAAAAGTAAAAATCAATCATACCGACAGAGAAATCAAAGAAAAAGGAAAAGAAATCATCAATCTTGATAATGGAAAATATGGAATAGTAGAACATTACCAAAATATCCCTTTATACGAAACAATAGATTTCGAAAAACCATGACGCAGTATGTCTATGTGAATGATGCCAGCAAA
>CAYRHE010000004.1:0-10183 GCA_964424095.1 uncultured Candidatus Peribacteria bacterium
ATTTGTACGATAATTATAACAAAAATATTTCAAATTGCAAATCAAAACAATCTCTCTGGTGCTTTTTGGTTGAAAATAAACATGGTACAGAAAACCCTTGAATTTTATTTATAAATATGTAAAAATATCAGACAAAATCTAGTTAAATCAAACAATAATAATTAAAACACAAAAAAAGTCTGATTTTTCTTTATTTTCTCTTGAAATTAATTTTCATATTCATATAGTGTCGTACGCGCATTTTTTTGCGATTATCTTTAATTATCTGAAAAATATAGTTTATGCCTACTATTAACCAACTTATCAAAAACGGAAGAAAAGAAAGAAAAGCAAAGTCAAATGCTCCTGCTCTTCAGTTTGGTATAAATAAACTCAAAGGTAACAAAAAAGTTGAGTGATCAGCTCCATTTAAAAGATGAGTTTGCCTCAAAGTTTCTGTTATGGGTCCCAAAAAACCAAACTCAGCTCAAAGAAAGTTTGCCAAAGTTAGACTTTCAAATGGGGCAGAAGTATTAGCATATATTCCTGGAGAATCTCATACATTACAAGAACATAGTGTTGTTTTGGTAAGATGATGAAGAGTAAAAGATCTTCCATGAGTAAGATATCATATCCTTAGAGGTAAATATGATGCTAACCCAGTAGATAAAAGAAGACAAAGCAGATCTTTATATGGTGCAAAAAGACCAAAAGCTGCTGCAAAATAATTTTAATCATTAATAACTTGTGATCTCATGCTTGATCCAATTCAGAAAAAATCAAAAATCATAAATTTTATCATGAAAAGTGGTAAAAAAAGTGTTGCAGAAAAAATATACAACAAAATGCTTCAAGAAATCAAAGCAAGTTGACATATGAATCCTTTTGTGGTAGTTGAAGCTGCTATCGAAAATGCGGCTCCTACAATCATGATTAAGTCAAAAAGACTTTGAGGTTCTGTATATCAGGTGCCAGTTGAAGTAAAACCAGCAAAAAGACTATTTTTTTCTATTAAATGGCTTTTGGATGCTTCTAGATCAAAATCTGGAAAACCTATGTACAAAAAATTGGCTGAAGAGATTTTGGCTGCTTATTCAAATCAATGATATGCAGTAAAGAAAAAAGAGGAAGCTCATAAAATGGCAGAAGCAAACAAAGCTTTTGCATATATGGCAAAATATATCAACTAGACTTTTAGATAGATTAGGTTTTTAGACAGATTAGACTTTTTAGGTTCCTAATCCATCTAATCCATCTAACCCATCTAATCCACCTATAAATCCTTTAATACTTAAATTTGTTTACAATGTGAGATACAAGTGGTGCAAAATATAAGCACATGTTATATAATGTAAGTCGAGCAAGAAAAAAATCATGAGATAAACATAAAAAAGCTATAGAATGGTACATTTTGGTATTGAAAAAAGAACAATTACTTGGTACAACTAAGTGGGTTATCAACACAAAAAAATGTGCTGAAGCTAGACTTAAAAAAATGGGTATTTCAAAAAAACAATTAGTTGAAGCCATGGAAAGAAAAGGATTGAAAGATTTATTATCTAAAATAGACTAAACTATGACTAGATTAAAAACAAACGCAAAGAAAAAAGTAAATAAAGCGTTGGTGAGAGTAGAAAAAACTGTTATTATGGATGTTAGAAAATCTCTTGAACAACAAAGAAAGCGAAAAGCAAAAGTAATGAACAAAAAAAGTAAATAATTTTATTCATTGATTTTTTAAAAAATGAATTTTGATAGAGTTAAAGCGGTTCACGCACAAAATAATGTAAATATTCTAGATGTAAAGCCAGGAATGTTTTTGGAAATTCATGAAAAATTATGAGAAGCTGAATGAAATAGAGTATGGAGATTTAAGGGGCTTGTTATCAAGGTTAAAAAACCAAACAATGCTGATTGATCTTTTACTGTTAGAGGAACTGTTGCAGGTAATACTATAGAAAAAATATATCCATTGTCATTCAAAAAATTTGATAAAGTATTGTTATTGGATGAATACAAAGTAAGAAGAGCAAAATTGTATTATATCAGAGAAAAAGTTGGAAAAGCAGCAAGAATGAAAAGCAAAATAACTGCTGATAGAAGAAACATAAACATAGTTAAATAATAAAAAAAACTTATATTTTATTTTTGTTGTAAAGAAATGAAACTTAACGTACATATTCGTCAAGAAGAAAAATCAAGAGAATTGAGAAAAGAAGGAAATATTCCAGCAATAGTGTATGGAAAACATCTTTCTGCTCCAGTATCTATTTTTTGTAATAAAAATGAGTTTATCAAAAAATTTAAACAATCTGGGTATTCTACAGCATTGATATTAGAAGGTAAATGACTTGAAGAGTTGGTTCTTGTGCAAGATATGCAATTAGATCCTGTTAGTGATATTGTACTTCATGTTGATTTCTTGGCAGTTAAAAAAGATGAAAAAGTGAAAACAGAAGTTCCTGTGATATTGTTTGGAGAAGCTCCAATAGAAAAACTTGGAGAAGGAAAAATACAATTAGTAAAGGATTTCGTAGAAGTTGAAGCGTTTCCTCAAGATCTTCCTCATGATATCAAAGTTGACGTTTCAACAGTAGCAAAATCAAATGATGTAATATTTGTAAAAGATCTACAAATCTCTGACAAGGTGAAAATCTTGGATGATATGGAGCAACCAATAGTTACTGTTGTTGCTTTGGTTGAAGAAGTTGAAGAAGAAACTCCAGAAGCAGAAACGGCTGAAGAAGGAGCAGAGGCACCAGCTCCAGAAGCAAAATAATAACTTTTAATTACTTTTACCCAAAAATATGGCAAGAGTTTGTGACTTTACAGGAAAGTGAACAAAATCCTGAAATACAAGATCTCACTCTATGAGGTCTAGCAAAAGAACATTCAAAGCAAACCTTATTTATAGAAAAATTAAGCTTGAAGATGGTTCTACTATAAGAATAAAGATTAGTTCTAAAATATACAAAAAACTCAAAGGGTTCATCTAAGAACCTTTTGTTATGGGGTAGTAGCTCAGATGGTAGAGCAATAGCCTTTTAAGCTAGTGGTCCCGGGTTCGAATCCCGGCTACCCTACCATGAATTTGTCATTCCCAACCGGATTGGGAATCTAAGATATAGATAAAGAAGTATCCAAGAAATTGGGTATTTTTTTGTTAAAAAAAATCCCACTAAAGTGAGATTTATACATATATAACTTCTGGGGAGAGGGATACTCAGAACATCTCTTGTACTTTGTTTTGGATTTCCCCAGCCAGATCAACTATTTCTTTGCCTGTTGCTCATCCATAATTTACAAGAATCAATGCGTGTTTGTTATAAACGCCTACATTTCATTTTTTATATCACTTAAATCCTGCCAATTCTATTAATTGTCCTGCAGAAAGTTTGACATAAGCTGGATCATTTTGAATATCAAAACTTACTAGATGTACAAAGTTTGTCCTCAATAAAGCGACTTTTTCTCTAGAAACAAGAGGATTTTTGAAAAAACTTCCAGCTGTTCAAAGATTTTTCCAATCAGGAAGCTTATTTGCTCTGATTTCTACTATAGCTTGAGAAAGTGTTTTTATATTTATATTTTTACCATTATCAGCCATATATTGTTGTATATCTTTGTAGTTTGTATTTAATATATAGTTTGAGCTATAAACATCCAAATTAAATCTGACTTTTGTTATCAAGAAATTGTCTTTAAATTGGGTCTTAAAAACACTATCACGATATCAGAAACCACATTCGTCCCTTGATAGGGTAATTGTTTTTTTTGTTGTTGTATCAATTCCTACAACCGATGTTATGCGGTCTTTTGCCTCCACCCCATAAGCACCAATGTTTCCAAACGCCGCTGCACCAACACTAGAAGGTATAGATATCATGTTTTCTATTCATGCCCATCATTGGTCTATTGTTCGATTTACAAAATTATTTCGATCTTCACCTGCTCATACCTCTAAAACAACATTATTTTCATTTTTTTCTATAGTATTTTTTCATAATATATTTATTTTTACTATTAATCAATCAAAATCTCTAGTAAATAAAACATTAGCACCAGTTCCCAAAAATAAATGTTGATTGTTTTTCCATTCTCATGTTTCCAAAAGATCCAAAAAATCTGATTCAGAATTTATTTCAACAAATAACTTAGCTTTTGCTTGTACTCAAAAGGTTGTATAAGAAGCCAAGTCTATGTTTTGTTGAAAGTTTAGCATAAAAAAAAGATAGAAAATAAATAAGCAGGATTTCCAATATAATCAAAAAAAATCTGACTTCAATTGAATTTTATAATCTAAATCATAAAACAAATCAGAATATTATTTATTTTTTATTATAATTATGAATATATCAGGTTTACTTTCAAATTCGGACTTCAAAGAAAAACATATTCTACAAAAACTAATTATGGAATATACAAAATGTTCCAGAGAACAAATGCGAACCAACTGAGACCAAGAAATATCTCAAGAAACTTATGATAAGATTATTCGTGGTTATAAGTTAGCTACTGAAGAACAAATGCCGTTGGATTATGTTTTGGGTTATGTAAAATTTTTTGGTAATGAATTTATTGTCAACGAAAATACCCTTGTCCCTCGTCCAGAAACCGAATACATGGTCCAAGCAGTTACAGAATACATACAATATTCCAACGCCTCTAACCCCTCTAATCTATCTAACCCCTCTAATAATCTAATCCTAATGGACATCTGAACTGGTTGTTGAGTTCTTTGAACTTCAGTTCTCTTACAAAATCCAGAACAAATTTCTACGGTGTTTTTTACAGATATTTCAGACAAAGCCTTGCTTGTTGCCAAGCAAAACTCAGACAGACATTTGCAGTGATTTCGTCAAGAAATGATTTTCGTCTGGACAGATTTATTGGCTTTTGCAGACAATTACAAAGAAGTTTGGCAAGATAAACCAATAGTTTTGGTAGCAAATCTTCCTTATATTCCAGAAAAAATGTTTGATCAAAATTCGCCAGAAAATGTCCAAAAACGAGAACCAAGATTGGCTTTTGTGTGAGGTGAAGATTGACTAATTTATTATAGACAAATGCTTGACCAGATGCCCGAGGCGATGAAGAAAACTGTGGTGTGTTTCTTCGAAATGATGACTCGACAAGTCGATATCCTCGCCAAAGAATACCAAAAAGATCGACACTTCCAAGAAGTGAAGACCTTTCATTTCAATATCAGAATTGTAAAAGCAACTTATAATAGATAGAGTCATTGCGAGGAGTGAAAACGACGTGGCAATCCAGGTTGATTATCTAAGATAACTTATTTATTTTATCCCAGCATTCCAGCAAAAAAATCTTCTTTGCTTTGGAATTCAACTTTTATTTGTAGGTTAGATCAGTTTTCTTCTGACAACAATCTTTCTAGATAATCTCTATTTTCGTGATTTTCCAATGCCATTTGAGCAAATTTATTTATAACTTTTATATTGGCAACGCCATTTTCCAAAGAAGAAATTGAGCTAAGATCTTTTAGACTTTTTTGCAAAGATCATTTGTCTATGCGATTGACAACACGCGTCCAAAGATCAGAAGACTTTGAATTGTTTGTTGGTTGTATCGGAGAATTTGTCTGTTTTTGTTGTTCGACTGGTTTCTCAGAAGTTGGTTTTTCAATCACTGGATCTAATTTTGTTTCTTGTGGTTTTTGAACAATAGTGGGTTCGTTAATATTGTTTGTTCAGTTGATATATTTGTGTAAAACAATTTTATAGATAAGTGCTGGATATGGGTAGTTTCTAATTCCTGCCAAAATCTCTCCAAATTGCTCTGAGATTTTGAGATAAAGATCTGTATTTTCAAATAAATTATTGTCCAAATACATCAAAACTTGTTTTGCAAAATGTTGCAGATCAACTCATTGATCAGTGAGTTTTGAAATTTCATTAAACAAAGAATCTATATCTTTATCTACGATATATTTTATAAAATCAATAATTGTTTGTTCTGAAGCAACCCCCAAAAATTTAGTAACATTTTCTTCGGTAAGGTTACCCAAGATGCTTACTTGATCTACATATTTTACGGCATCACGCACACATCATTCTGATAGTTTTGCGATAAGTGTGAGGGCGTTTGCCTCATACTCCAGTCACTCAGATTTACAAATTTCTTCCAAACGCCCGACCATTTCTTTTTCGGGAACTTTACGGAAATTAAAAACCTGACAACGAGAAACGATGGTTTCAGGAACTTTGTGAATCTCAGTTGTAGCCAAAATAAACGCCATAGTATCCTTTGGTTCTTCTATAGTCTTTAATAGAGCATTAAACGCTCACTTTGACAACATATGCACTTCATCTATTACATATATTTTCTTTTTTAGCATGGTAGGTGGGTATGCTGTTTTATCTATAATTTCTTCTCTAATGTTGTCTACTCCTGTATGTGAAGCAGCATCGATTTCTACATAATCCAAAGTCTTTCATTCATCAATTATTTTACAATTGGCACATTGATTACAAGGATTTCCATCTTTTAAATCTAGACAATTCATAGCTTTAGCCAATATTCTTGCTGATGAAGTTTTACCTGTTCATCTTGGTCCAAAAAGAAGGAAATTGCTGTGTCAACCTTTGTCACTTTTGATTTTTGCTTTGAGTATTCCTGTAATATGATCTTGTCCAATAATTGTATCAAAGTTTTTTGGACGATACTTGTTCGCTAGAGACATTGTTGCGTATTTATTGTTAAAAGTTTTTCAATCCATGTCATTGCGAGCGCCAGCGTGGCAATCCAGACTATTACCTAAACATCTAATTATCGGTTGGATTGCTTCGTATTCACTCGCAATGATTTTACTAAATCTCAGTCTAAATATTCCTTTTCATTTTTCAATTTGAATATCAGGAAATAATCCCTATATCAGAAAATGTTTATTTTAAAAATAAATCATGCCAAAAATATCATACCTCGATCATATTTCTACGCTTCTTCCTGCTGAGGAAGTTGAAATTTTTCAATCATGTTATCAACAAAAGCTACCCAAAACCATCAAAGTCGTGACATCCAAAATAGCAATAAAAGACTTTGTTAAATTAGTTACTGATATGTGTTGGGAATTGGAACAAACAATACAATCTGATGTTTTTTATGTACGTAAGTTTACAGATTCAGCTACCCTCGGACAACATTTTTTGCATCAGGGATGATTTTTTTATATCCAGGAATTATCGGCAAGTATGTCGGCGCCGCTCTTGGGTGCTCAGAGATGAGAGATAATCCTCGATATGTGCGCGGCGCCAGGCGGTAAAACGATTCAACTTGCGGATACCGGAGCATTCGTAATCTCAAATGAACCTCTCAATCCCCGCCGCAAAGCCCTCATCTACAACATCAATAGAACCTGAATGATCAATACGGCAGTGACCAACATAGATGGAAGTCGTTTCGGTCAAGAATATCCAGAATTTTTTGATAAAATATTGGTTGACGCGCCCTGCTCAGGAGAAGGTATGAGTTACAAAACCGGTGGCCCAATATCCCGAAACGAATGATTGATAAAATCACTTGCTAGGACCCAAGTCAAACTTTTGGAATCTGCAATTAATGCATGTAAAGTAGGAGGAAAGATTGTCTATTCTACTTGTACGCTCAACGAAATCGAGAATGAAGAAGTTGTTTCTACGATTTTAGAAAAATATAAATGAATTGTTGAGTTGGAATTTAGTAAGAAATATCGACCTCATCGTTATAACTGCGGGGGATTTTTTGTCGCGGTATTCCGTAAAACCGATAGAGACGCGATTAATCACGTCTCTACAAATAAAACAACACAAAAAATCCCCCTCAAAACACCCGATTTTAATATATCAGAGAAACTTCAATCACAAATAAAAACATACCTCAACGAACAATTTGGAATAACAAAAATCCCAGATAATAACATATTTTTTTCAACAATTAATACGATATATGTGACGATCAAGGACTATCAATCTATTCATGGAAAGCTTTCCTTGGACAAAGTCTGAATCCCATTATTCAATATTTCTCGTGACAACAAACGAATACCCCTTCATTCCCTTGGAAATATATTTGGAAGTTTAGCTCAAAAAGCGGTTTTAGAATTAAACAATCAAAAAGCTCAGGCATATTGACAACAAAAAGATCTTTCTATTGTTGAAGAAATACAGTCCACATCAGACAACTTCCTACTTCTAAAGCGAAAGAATTATGGTTTCTCCTTGGCAAAAAAAGTAGGTGATTTTCTCAAAAACAAGTTAATGTAGGTCTATAAAGCATTATTTTGACAATAAAATAATATGAACTATCTATTGATATATCCCCACCATTGTCTACAATATTTTTGACAAGAATTTATCTTATAGATCCAAAAAATAATGACAAACCCACACGCACTTATTTACTCATCCCAACAAGATGTTACTATTGGTCATCTCAAAGATGCAAATTATGACCCAAGTGTTGATACAACCGTTGTATCTCATTGGATGCAATCACGCGAAATAAAAGCAACAGTTGAGGGTGATTTAGATTATCCTACCAAGTTTGTTAGTATTCCATCCAATCCATATATTCTTTATTATCAATGAGATTTATCTCTTTTATCCAAGCCGCTTCTTGGTATAGTTGGTCCTAGAAAACACTCAGATTTTGCAAAATCTATGGTACAAAAACTTATAAATCAGTCCTCTAATTACGATTTAGCTACTATTTCTGGATTGGCTTTTGGTGTAGATCAACTTGCTCATAAATATTCTTTAGAAAACAATATTCCTACTATAGCAGTTTTGGGTGGCTGATTTCGTCATTATCTAGCATCCAAAGATCGCGAATTAATTCGTCGTATTGTCGACAATTGATGATTGGTTATATCAGAGTTCAAGCTTTCACAAAAGCCACAGACATATACTTTTCCACAAAGAAATCGTATCATTGCAGGCTTAGCCGATGTTCTCTTTCTCCCCGAAGCATCCAAAAACTCTGGCAGCCTTATCACCGTAGAATTTGCTCAAAAGCTCCAAAAACCCATCTATGGTACTCCAAACTTCAGTTCACCATCTATGAGTGAATGACTTCACGAACAACTCCAAAATTGAGGTATTAGAGCTTTATTTGATATACCCGCCATGTTCAAAACACATTTTTCCGTTGATCAGAAATCCACTGGAGGAGGCCACTTATTACAGCTTCCCAGTTTCGATCCAGACACCCAGCAAATCCTAGAAACCCTCCAAAGCCACCCTTTACTCTCCATTTCCACCCTCCTCCAACAATGATTACCCCAAGAAAAAATCTATCCCTCGCTTGCTCGTCTAGAGATGGAAAATATAATTCAACAAGAAGAACCTGGTATATACAAGCTATTGTAGATATTTACTTGAATTTTTTTTGTAAAACCATAAAACCCAAAACAATGATTTTTTTTATCAAAGTTTTTTGTTATGCAGAAATTTAGTAGAAAAAAAGGATTTACGCTAATAGAAATGCTTGTAGTTATAGTTATTATTGGGACATTGATTTCTGCGTTGGTTCCTAGACTTTCATCTGCTAGGGCTAGAGCAAGTGATATATCTGTAAAAGTTGATTTACAACAAGTAGCCACAGCTTTGATATCTTATCAGATTGATAAATGACATTTTCCACAAGAAATAAGTCCATTTTCAGATAATGAATTTCAAAAAGTTTTGATTAAATGATGAATGAATTCTATTCCTTCTATCGGTGAAAATCAATGGACAGGTATGGATTCTCAACTAGCTGCCTGATACATGTATTATCCCATGAAAAAAAATGGAATAAATAAAAACGGTTTTCTCCTTGTAGCAAAAACAGAATCAGAACAAATGTCCAATTATGTATATTGTGGTGAAATAGCAGCAAATGAACAGTGAGATATTGATGTAGATTCTTTACCAATTTGCGAAAGTATTGTTTTTGGCGATATTTGTGATCCTATCGCCTGTATTGCAAAAGAAAAAACAGAACTTAGATATGTTTATAAATATTAAGGTTCATAGTTAAAAATATTGTTTTTGATATAATTTGGTGATATAAAAAATTCCTTGCAAAATATCAAAAAAAACATAAACTACTGCAAACATTTTATTTTTTATGTACAAAAACAAATGAAAATTTTAGGTAAAAAAAAGTGATTTACCCTTATTGAAATGCTTATCGTTATCGTAATTATCTGAGTTTTAGCATCAGC
>CAYRHE010000004.1:10283-17637 GCA_964424095.1 uncultured Candidatus Peribacteria bacterium
TAAGCGAAGTTGATTATCCACCAAAGATATGATTTTTTCGTGCCATCTGTACAGAGCTTATCCGCCACTTCTTTCTGCACCATAAAAACCCCTCCTACATAATCTTGCTGCCCCTCGCCAAAAAACTTTCTCAAAATCGGGGACGTGATATAATACGGCAAGTTTCCTACAACAAGGGTTTTGTTGGCTTCCTGTCATCTCTTTTTGAGCTCTGTATTCACATCTACATCCAATACGTCAGCATGAATCACACGGACATTTTCTAGTCATTCTACCTTCAATTTTCCATCAGCAACAAGTTTATCATCTCTTTCAATAACAAAAAATTCTGGACAAATATCATGTATTAGTTTTGTTAATGATCATTTTCCTGGTCAGATTTCGATTAGTACTTCACATCACGATTTCTCGTAAATCTGTTTGATTTTGTCACCAAGATAATGTCTAATTTTGCTATCGGTTAAGAAGTTTTGTCCTAGGTATGTTCCCACTGGTAGGTGGTTAATTATAAATATATTTTTTCTTTTGGCATAATTACAGAATAGCAATCTGTCATTGCGAGCGAAGCGCGGCAATCCAGATTGATCAACTAAAAATCTAATCATCGTTTGGATTGCTTCGTATTCACTCGCAATGACTTAGATGTTTATTCTTTTTATTGCTTAATATCTTGTTTATTTAGAATTTATACTTTGATAAGTTTATACTTACTTACCCTTGAAAATCAACGCTTCATCTATACATTTTATATCAATATTTCATCCCTAAATAATCAAAAATGATCAAACATATTCCTGTTCTCCTAGATGAAGTTCTCAAAAGTATACCAGAAACCATAAGCTTTTTCGTAGATGGGACGCTTGGGCACGGCGGGCATACGCAGGCAATCTTGGATAAGTTTAATCAGGTTTCCGTGCTTTGAATTGATAGAGATCCCTCGATTTTTCAAGCAACCCAAGAAAAATTACAACAATATGGAAGTCGCTTCCAAGCAATTCAATGATCCTACGCAGATATGGATATATTACAAACACAAAAACCAGACTATATATTATTGGATATTTGAGTAAATATGGAACATTACAAAGACACATCACGCGGTTTTTCTATAAATTGAGATGCTCCGCTTGATATGAGATTTGACCCTAGCCAATGAATCCCAGCATCTGACCGAATTGCCAGAGTTTCATCATCTGACCTAGAAAAGTGTTTCATCGACTACGCCGATTTTACACCGCCAAAAGCCAAAGAGTTGGCGAATGCGATAATTCGTGTAAGAACCAAATCCCGCATTTCATCCACTCGCCAACTCCGCCAAGTTCTTTATGATTGCTGACTTTGATGACCAGCTTCAAGCGTAATTTTTCAAGCAATAAGAATTGAAATCAATCAAGAATTAGAACAACTCAAGATCTTTTTGCAAAAAATTCCAACCCTTCTCAATCCTGGTGGAAGATGTGCTATTATTACTTTCCATAGTATTGAAGATAGAATAGTAAAAAACGCTTTCAAAGCGTTTTCAGAGACAAAAGAACGAAATCTTTACAGCAAAAAAGCAATTCAACCGACTTACCAAGAAGTACAAAAAAACAAAGCTTCTCGTAGTGCAAAACTTAGAATTATTGAAAAACTTTAAAAACATTTCAAAGAACTCTTGAAAAAGTATTATCTTTTTGTACAAACTAATAGATAGTGTTTATATTAGTACCCAATAATGAAAACATTTGCTTTTTTACCTAGCAATTCACTAAAAAACTGATATGAAAGTGTTCTGATAAAATATAGAAATCAGGATGCTTTTATGGATTTGGTAAAAATATGATCATTAATTTTTGTTCTTCTTTTTTGTATGTTTGTTTATTTGCGTTATGTGAGTTTGTCTTCTACGCACTGATATTTTCTGAGAAAAGAAAACCAAAATTTAAATAATGTTTCGTTTCAACAGGAGATTTTCAAAACACAAATACTAGATCAAAGACAAAAAAATCGAGAAAAACTAAATTCTACAAAATATACAAAAAAAGAGGTTGTGACTGTTAATGCTCAGATAGTTACAATACCGGTAATGACAGAATTATCTATGAATTAATATTTCCCGCATTTTTTGGCGGGAATAAAAAATGTTTAAAATATAGATAAATACCTATAATTCTATACATCTATTTATTTTTTTATCCTGTCCAATGATTGATATTATTTTCAAAACTCTTTCGGATAAAAATCGTAGAAGAATTATTCAGCTTCTCAAGCAAAAAGAAATGACAGTTTCAGAGCTTCTTACTCATTTTGAAATTACTCAAGCATCACTTTCTCATCATCTTGATATTCTCAAAAGATCAAACTTGGTTATTGACGAAAGAAGGGGACAATTCGTTTTCTATTCTCTCAATCAAAGTGTTTTTGAAGAAACAATTAATCTGATTTTGAATTTATTGGTTTAATTAGTTCTTAGTATTTAGCACTTAGCATTTAGCTTCTAGAGCTTAATAATCCTAAGAGCTAAAGCGTAAGCGTTACTAAGAACGAAGTGTAACTAAGAGCTAAAGAAAAATTTCACATCCCATCAATCATTCATCTCCTATTTTTTCTATTTTCATCTCATTGAGATTATATTTTCCAATAGCTGTTCTTCTAAGCTGTGTCAAGATTCATCCGAGTCAAAATTCTTGACCAAGCCAATATCAAATAGATCTAATATAAGTTCCAGATCATACATGTAGATATAATTCCAATAAAGGAAAATTATAGGAAATAACTTTGCTTTCAAAAGTTTTCATTATCCTTTTTTCTGTCAAAACTTGTCCATTTCTAGCAAGTTCATACATCTTTTTTCAGTCAATTTTTTTTGCGCTAAACGGTGTCAATGGAAGCTCCTTTTCTGGGACGAGAGAAGATAATTTTTCCTCAATTTCCAATTGGCTTGGAGCAGCAATAAATTGTGTATTTTTTGTAATTCAATCTTTTGTAAATTCATATTTTTCGTGTTGTTTTCGATAGTCAACATCTCGTGTATCGCTCATTTGGGAAAAATCTATAATTGTTTCATATTTTTTATCCAATCATTGAATCTGAGTCAATAATTTGGTTCATTTACCCACTCATATTATCAAAAGTCCTGTTGCCAATGGATCCAATGTCCCACTATGTCATATTTTTTCTTTTGGAAAAGCTCTTTTGAGTCTGCGAATTACGTCATAGCTAGTTATTCATGTTGGTTTATCTATAGCAAGAAGCATAATCGTTTTTAAAAAATAAAACTATCCAAAAAAGCTTTTAATATCTATTTCCTTTTCTTTGGCTATACGAAGATAATTTTTGAGGAGTTCTGTGGTAGCATGTACATCAGAAAGGGCTCTGTGTGCGCGACTATTTGTTATTCCAAAATGTTCACATAAAATTCCTAAGTTTCTTTTTGTAAGCTCAGGAATAAGTTGTCTAGCTAATTTTCTTGTGCAAAGTTTTGGATTTTCAAAATAACATCAAGCGTGCTCATAACGTGCATAATTCAAAAATCATAAATCAAAAGAAATATTGTGAGCAACAAAAATATCTTCTCCCAAAAATGAAACAAAGTCGGGTAAAACATCTTTTATAACTGGAGCGCTTTCAACCATTTCATTGTCGATTCCGGTTAGTTTTGTGATAAAACTAGGTATATGTCTTTCTGGGTTTACCAATGTTTGAAATGTGTCTACAATGTTGTTTCAATCGAAACGAACCGCGGCAACTTCTGTTATTCCATGTTTATATGGGCTTAGTCATGTTGTTTCAAGGTCAATAACTACAAAATTCATAATTATTTTTTATTAAATATAAAGCCAAGCAAATATAATAAAAATATCAATAGATGCAACCAATTATAATATTGGTTATGTTTTTTTATAAAACAGACAAAAATCTGACTTTTTTTGTCACAAATTGTCTACTTATTCGTATATAGTAGTAGAAAGTTTATTATTAATCATATACATGAAACTCCAAGAATATTTTAATCAAAAAAAAGACCATTGATTGTCTGATATCCAAAAAATGGATGTCTATTATTCAGTCATGGATAAAAATATGAAAAAATCTTTTCAAAGAAAGAGATCTTTTTTGCATGTTAAGAGTTTTGTTTATACATCATTCTTGTTTTTCTTTTTGGTAGGGTTTTATGGAATGTATATTTTTCAATGACCAATATTAGAAGATGATGGTTATATGCTTAGTCGTTTAGCAGACACAAATGTTGTACAAGCTGATTTTATAGCAAAGATTGTGGATTTTAATGGTAGCTTCAATATAGAACAATGAGGAAAAATTATTCAAACTAGCAATATAAAAGATTGAGATATTGTTACTCTCAAACAAAATTCTCAAATTGTTTTTCATATAGATGATAATACAAAAGCAAAAATAGTTGGTCCTGCGAAATTTGTGATAAACAAAAAAGCTGATCTTTCTTACAAAGTAGCTTTATTATATGGGGAATATGTAGAAATGTCTTCTTTGAAAAAAGAAAACAAACATATGATAGAACTAGCTATTGATGGTCTTTTAGTTGCCCAAGGAGAAAACAAAAAACCTTTAGATTTTCAATTAGTGAAACAAGGTAAAGGACACGTTATCAAAAATAATTGAGCAAAATTAGTTGTTACATCAGAAGACAATGAAACAAGCTTATCAAATAAACAAGTTTTGTCTGTTCAATGAAATGATATATCTTTATTTGATGATTTTGATAAGTTTGCTAAAGCTGTAAAAGAAAAAAGTTTAAGTCAGACCTTTACATTGTTGGATACGGTTAAAAATTCTATTGATCAAGAAACTGGTGTTTCACAAGAAATCAAAGAATTAGATGAAGAGGAAATCCTTAAAATTGATGAAAAGGATGTTCCAAATATTGACTTATGATTGACAGACAACTCAAAGGTTGTAACACCAGAACAAATCAAAACAATTGATAATCAATTAAACAATCAACTTATAAAAGAAAATATAAACAAATTGGTCTCTGCATATCAAGAAGCTGATTGAGCAAGGTTTAATCAAGAGTTTATAGATTTGGAAAGGAAAGTTTCTACAATATCAAAAGCTTTTGATTATGAATACGTTAATATATCATGATCTGAACAAGAAAGAATTCAAACAATGATTTCTAGAATACAATCTTTGGCAGATTACATTGCAAGCAATTATTTGATTCCACCAAAGTACATAGAAAAAATAAAAGAAATTATTCCAAATCTTGTTCCACTAAAAACCTTGCCTTTTGAAAAAGTTGGTGCACTAGAATCTGATGAAACAATATAGTTTACAAAAACAAACAATAAACTGATGGAGACATCAGTTTTTTTATTGAATAACAATATCGTTTATATAATAACATAAGTAATAAATATTTAGTAATTAACAAAAGAAATGTTATTAGCCAGTTGTCCAAGTGATTGAAGAAAATTGAGATATTTGATAAATTGATTATTAAAGTCTTGATTAGCACAAGAGATTAAGAGAATAAACTATGCAAAATCCTATCGTCTTGTAGAAAAAACTATAGATAAACAAGAAGAAAAAATTCTTCTTATTATTTGATTAGATAACGAAAAAATCAAGCAATTTGTCCAAAAACAACGACCAGAAGTTGTTTTCTTGCCAGGTTTGTAATTTTTATATAAAATTGTTTTATGCAAAACATTGCTCTCAACAACATCCCACAAGAGCCATGAGTGTACTTTTTCAAAGACAAAAAGGACAAAATTTTGTATATCTGAAAAGCAAAAAACCTCCAAAAAAGAGTAGCACAATATTTTGCAGTCGGATCGGTTTGGAAACAAGACATGATGCAAAAAGCAGAGAAAGTCGATTTTATAGTTGTCCAAAACGAATCAGAAGCTTTGTATTTGGAAGACAACCTAATCAAAAAAAATCTCCCAGAATACAACAACCTTCTCAAGGCAGATAATAGTTATACCTATCTCAAAATCTCCAATCACCAGTATCCAGAAATCTATCTGACAAGAAAAAAAATTCCAGATTGATCAATTTATATTTGACCAAAACACAATACCCAAGAACTCAAAAGATTGCTCCAATATCTTAGACAGATTCTCAAACGAAGATGATGCAAAAACACACAATTTAAGCAAAAGAAATTATGTTCTGATTATTATTTTGGTTTGTGCAAAGGACGATGTGCATTAGCAGATCTTGGTTCTTACCAGCCAATAATTTCTGCGATAACTTCTTTTTTCAAAGGAAACACTAAGCCGATAGACCAAGAAATTCGCCAACAACTCAAGGATGCGATCGACAATCAACACTTCGAACGAGCAGGAAAACTCAGAGATATTTTGCTTTCATTACAATCATTTACTGAGCAACAGACCGCAGTTATTGCTTCGCCAATTACTGGTCATATTTTGGAAGTTAGAGAAATTTGAAATTGGCGAGTTTATGTTGTTGTTTATTTATATAAAGGAAAAGTCATCGATGTTATTCGTCAAAAAATCAATAAATCTGATTATGACAAGGATTCTTTATTAGCAAATCTAAACGCGATTTATACACATTCAAATAATTTACAACCCAAAAAAAAATTAAATTCTGAATTTGTTGGCATTGATAAAAAATCAAAACTTAAATTGGGGATTAATTGATTTCAGGCTTACGATTCACGATATATTTCATTGGACAAAAGGCTCAAGAAAGCTGAAAAACAGGAGATAAAGGCTTTTATAGAGCGTTGTTTTGCTTCGTTTGTCGTGTCGACATCATTTGAAGAAGAAAACTTGCTCAATGATTTATTATCGACACTCCAAACGAGATACGCTTTCAAAAACTTTCCTTACCGCATGGAACTGCTCGATATCTCGCACCTATCGGGCTGACGAGCAAGTGGTGGAATCTCTTGTTTGCTGGGAGGAATACCATATTTCAAAGGCTATCGCAGATACAAAATTTCTTCCAAAGTCAAACAGCAAGATGACTACTCAGCCCTCAAAGAAGTCTTGATCCGTAGATTTCTTGGCGACAAAGAAACCACATTGCCAGATGTTTTCATCCTTGATTGATGAAAAGGACAACTCAATGTTGTCAAAGAATTGCTACAAGAAAAGCCGGATTTCCAAGAAATCTTCGACAAAGTTATTTTTGTCTGATTATGAAAATGAGCAGCCAGAAAAACCACAAATATCGGTAAACAAAAAGCTTGAGAAGATATTACAGAGAAAATATATGGATTTGATGCTTCTTTGAAAATCAAGGAAACCAAAATTATTTATGATGACGCCGACAAAATCTTAATCAAACTCCGCAATGAAGCGCATAGATTTGCAAACGTTTATAGACAAAAACAAATGAGTAAGGAATGGAAGTA
>CAYRHE010000004.1:17737-19032 GCA_964424095.1 uncultured Candidatus Peribacteria bacterium
TTCTTTTGTTTGTCTTCTTTATTGCTCGAGTTATCCGAGTTATAAACTATTTTTTCTTGAAAATTTTAATCACAGTGTAAGTTCCAGTCACAATTGCTATCCCTGCATAAATTATCCAGTTAACTTCTGTTAAAGCTGGTATAACTGTTGCCAATAATAAACCAATTACTACCAAATAAGTTTTCAATACTGCCCAATCCCAAAATCACAAATTTTTGGCACCATTCATCATTGTTTTGTAGATTTTTAACATTATATTTTTGTAAGAAAATAAAGAACTACTCTCAGTCATTGCTAGCGAATGCGCGGCAATCCAGATTGTTTACCAATTATTTGTTTGGATTGCTTCGTTGCCACTCGCAATGACTTTATGATTTTCTTTTATACACTACAAAATCCAAATCATCTCAAACCTCTCTAGAAACTTCGACAAATTTATCTTCAAATACAGGGAAGAATGTATCTCCATCATATTCTTTTTTGATTTCAGTCAAATACAAAACATCGGCTTGGTCTATAAATTGCTGATATACAAAAGCTCATCATATTACAAAAAATTCTGAAATTCATTCACTTTCTAGTTTTTCCATCAACGCAGGGATACTTGTGTAGTATTCTACTCACTGGATCATTTCCTTGCTTAAAACAATATTCCTTCTATTGGGAAGCTGTCTCCCAAGCGACAAATAGGTATTATATCACATTACTATAATGTTTCCTGTAGTTATTTTTTTGAAATGTTGTAAGTCTTCAGAATAATGCCAAGGCAGTGTATTATTTTTGCCAATAACACGATTTTTTGCCATTCATGAAATAATATTAATTTTCATTGCACAAATTTTTTTCAAATAAAAAAAGGGGAATATTCCCCTTATTATTAGTTTTTTAAAAGATTATTTCAAGTTATACAGCAATGTCAAATTTGATCGTAGGGTGTGGGTCATATCATTGAAGCTCAAAATCAGAATATTGCCAATCCCAAATACTTTTCCAATTAGTTAGTTCAAGTTTTGGTAATTCTTTTGATTGTCTATTCATTTGTTCATTGGCTCATTGGATATGATTTTCATAGACATGTACGTCTCACAAAGAACCCATCAAAACACCAGGAATCATATTTGATTCCTTCGCCAATAGCATAAGTAGTAGCGCATAACTAGCAATGTTGAATGGCAAACCCAACATTGTATCAACAGATCTTTGATTCCAGGTTAGATTGAGAACTTTTTCTCATTTATGATTTAATGTTACTATAACTTGCCAACTATAATGACAAGGAGGTAGTGCCATTTGAT
>CAYRHE010000004.1:19132-26648 GCA_964424095.1 uncultured Candidatus Peribacteria bacterium
TTCTTCTAACATTTTCTTTTTTGTTTCTTCATCATGTCCATAAGGAACTTTTTGTGGGTTGCATCGTTCATCCCAAATATGACAATTTCTTTCTTGATATCGTTTTTTGTCAGAAATTCATTTTATAAATCACTCAAGTTCTACCGCTACAATTTTCATAGGAACTTTTTTCGTTGTCAACAAAGGAAATCCATCAGCCATATCGTGTCTAATAGATCGACATGCAATAGCGTGAGTTCCTATTCATGTTCTGTTTTCCTTGAGGGGGGCTTTTATAATTTCTTTTACTAGGTCAAGATATTGGCTATCCAAATTGTTCATGAGCAATGTATAAGAAATAAATATTTTCTTATTTTTACTTTTTTTCTTTTAGATGTAAAGTAGAGTTTTTTTATTTGTAACTTTTTTTCTTATTAATCGTATATTATGGTGATTTTTATCTTTTATTTTTAGTTTAATGAAAACAAAAACATTAATTCTGACTATTGTTTGATTGTCATTCTTTAGTCTTGGATCAGCTACATTTGCAAGTGGATCTTGTACAACTTATTATGATGGTTGCAATACTTGTAAAGTTATTGATTGAAAAGTTGCTTGTACAAAAATGGCGTGTAAAGCAACAGAAAAACCTTATTGTATAGATGGTGTAGAATTGCCTATTAGACCAGATTTATTATCAGATTCAATTACTTCAGAAAAAGTTGAACGAATTCCTCCTTATTATCAAGGTGGTAAAACCTATAAATTTGACGAAAAAGCAGTAAATGATTTAAATTTCAGAGATAGCTCATTATTAAAACTTAATTGTGATAGTACAGCAGTTCTAAAAGCTTTAGGTTTCGAATCAAACACAAAAATGTTTTCTGTAGGTTTGGAAGAAGGTATTTTCGATTATACGTTTGATATGAGAAATTGTAGTATGCGAGGAAACAAAAGAAATTACACATGGACAAATAATTCTGTTACCGAAAAAACTGCTTTAGCAAAAGCAAAAGAATTTATGAGAAACTCATTTTTTAAAGGAAAAATATTTGATAAATATTGAGAACCTATCGTGATGTACAAAAATACAAATGGTGGAGTGATGCCATATAGATTAGAAAAAGCAGATTCAAAAATTATGTCTGATATAGAAATTGATCCAACAGATACAGGAATCTTGGAGCCAGAATTTGTTTCGTTTAGTATTTTATTTCCTTATATGATCAATAATAAGCCGGTTTACAATTCACATGGAAACAAAGCTGGTATAACTGTTGAGGTTACCGCTGAAGGAGTTAGTAGTATAAATGCTCAATTACTTCCATTCAAAGGAGCCGTAAGATCTTCAGAAAAATTGACCAACGAAGATATCGTTTCTTTTGTAAAAAGATGAGGAAATAATCCATATCGAGGAAATCAAGCAGAAGTTGAGCTTCAAAAACCAGAAAGAATAAATGTACTTTTCAATGTGTGGAGAAACAATACCAATGAATTATATCTTTCTTCTGGAATTAGATTTGGAAGCAAGGTTAGACTAGATCAATTTAATTCGAATAATTACGAAATGATAATTTCAGATTACAAAATTTGAAATGGCGCTTATGGGTATTAGTAAGTCATTGCTAGCCTGCCTGCCGGTAGGCGGGCGATATGTTGTTCCAAAATAAAAAGAATCCCTTAGAAATGGTGGATTTTTCTCTTGCCTTCTTTTTTTCGAATCTTACAATTAAAATAATATTTTCTCTTATATATTTCGATTACACTCAATGTGATGAAGAGAAAATGCAATTAATTCTTAACCAATTCAAATGTCCGTTTATTCCTTCTCCCAACTCCAACTCTTCCAGCAATGTCCTCGCAAATATCAGTACAAATACATAGATAAAATCAAGGAAAAAGAATTTGAAAGTTCTCCAGATTTGATATTGGGGCAAAGCGTGCACAAGGTTTTGGAAAATCTTTATAATAATGTGAATGTTTTCAAAATTCCAAAACTAGAAGATGTTTTGGAGGATTTTCACAATATTCGAAATGAGGAAATGGAAAAAGCTACCAAAGAAAAACCACTTCAGATCAAGTGACAACAAACTTTGGAAGATTATATTAGAAGAGGTGAACATTATGTAAATACCTATTATCAAAAATATGCTCCATTTGAAAATATCAAAGTTATTGCAACAGAAAGCATGATGCATTTTCAATTAGACAAAGATGGACAAAAAAAATTTCGTGGCGTGATTGATAGAATAGATAAAGAAGGTGACACTTTTGTGATCAACGATTACAAGACCAACAAAAACCTCCCGCCCGAACAAAAGCAAGATTACATAGAACAGCAAACGCTTTATGGTTTGTGAATCCAACAAAAATATGGAAAATATTTCAAAAATATAAAAGCCAGATTGCATTATTTACATTTTGATATTACTGACGAACGAGAGATTACAGACGAAGTTTTGGTTCCTATTGTAGAGAAATATTCTAGTATTATCCAATGAGTAGAACACAAGAAATTCGCCTACAATATGGGGGACAAAAGGGCTTTTGAACCTGTTCAAAACGAGTATTGTAAATATTGCGAGTATATGTCGATTTGTCCCCTCCGAGCACACCTCAAATACGATGACGAGGTGATTTGAGGCGAACTTTGAGAAAAAACGGTGAAACACCTAGTCGACGAATACGTCCAGTTCGCCAAAAAAGAATCCGAATCAAAAGCTCAAAAAGAGCTTATCAAAGATATGTTGGTTGAATATCTCGAAAAAAAATGATTCCTCAAACTTTTTGGAAACACTTACAAAATCTCCGCTAGCCAGTGAGAATCAATTTCAATCAAAGATAAAGAGCTGCTTGTAAACAAACTTCAAGAACTTGGAATACTAAACGAAGCTTTGGATATAGACAGATTTAAAGTCCAAAAATTAGTAAAAGAATGAAAATTAGATACCACAAAACTTGATTGATCTGTAGAAAAAAAACCAAGTTGGACTTTGAGATGAAGTCAGATTTAAATTTCTTGTTTTTTGTAGTGAAAATAGTAATATAAAAGAAACCAAAAACAAAAAAAATGCAAAAGATTTTAACTCCTGGAGAGATTTTTGATGGTATAAAAATCCCCAAAGATTTATACTTGGATCCAAACTTTTCTAGTATAGATAAAGTTGGTCCAGAGAAACTTAGTTTAGTCGTTGATATTTTTTCTGATGAAGTTTTGTTTCCAAAAATTGGTTGTCAGTGCAAAAATCAAAAACTTGGCTTTTTTATTTGGGTATCAAGAGCTATATTGAGGACAGAGTCTAGATACAAAGGATTTGCGACAGTTATTTATGTTAGGTGTTTGTCATGTAAAAGGGTTGCTGAATATATCGAACAAGATGTCTCTAATCAATATTATGATAAGAAAAATAAAGAAAGTTTTTCAAAAAACATCGAGAATTCTATAAATAAAGAATTAAATTCTGAAATTAGTTCCTAATCATATTTGATTAGGAATTTTTTTATAAAGGGAAACCCCTGCTTATGCAAGGGTTTGAACAGTGTTTTGATTTTCGGATACCAAAGAAAGAAATTCTTTGGCAAGGTCTTCGACGTCTTCTTCTTTATATTTTTCTTCTAGAAGAAACATAAGGTTCTCTTCGTCTGTGTAATCATCGCCAATATGATCGATGAATCTTTCTATTTTTCTAAATCTATCGTCGAAAGCGTCTTCGTGTAGTCTAAATATAGCTGGTGCATTTCTTTTTATAAAACGCGAGGCTTGATCTGGACCATGTTCATTTAGGAGTGTTTTAGTCCTTTCGGACACAACAAACAAAAATTTCTTTTGTTTTTTAATTTTCTTATCTAAAAATTTGCTATAAATCCAAATTAAAAAGAAAGAAAAACTCAAAAACAGAGCTAGGTTTGAAAAAAAGATTATTGTTTTCATAATTGTTGCTTTTTAGTTTTTTTTATTTCAATAATATAAGAAAAAAACAAGAAAAGTCAACCAAACTATTTTTTTTAATGAAAAACTATGTTTCATCTACCAATAAATTCTTCGTCCCCATCTTCATTTCGTTCATCTGTAAATTCTTTCTCACATTTGGGACAGTGTTTTATAAAAGGATCTTGAAGTTTGATTGACTGAATTACCATAGGCTCAAGGTTTATTGATTCATCCCTAGTGTTTATAACAAATATTTCTTCTTCGCTTGTCTCTTGTTCTTCTTGTTTAATTTTTTCACTAATAACAAATCTGGCAATATATTCTGGATTTTCAACTTTTCTTGAGTAGCTTGCTCAACAACGATCGCAAACATCTTCAATGTTACACAAAATATCCTCCAAACTTACATACAAAGAGTCTTGGTTTAATGATTTCAAAACAACAGTTCATGATATTCCTTTTTTATCAAGCCCAGTTAGTTCTTTTGTGATTTTTCATTCAAATTCAATAGAGTCTGACTTTCCTCATTCTTGCAATAAATCTCCAACTTTGATTACAAAACTTTTATCTTTCATTTTTGCTAAAAAAATATAAAATAGCTTTAGCTATATAATTATTAAATATAAATTATCAACTATAAACTATATTTTTGCTTTTAGTTTTCAATATCTATGCAAAAAAAACGAAACATAAAAACAAGTAAAATAAAAGAATCAAATCTTTTTGGTTTTTTTGTGAATAAAATAACTTCTGAAATATCATCAAAGGATGTTGTTGTTGTTTGAGTTTCTGGGGGAGTAGATAGTATGATACTTAGTTTTTTTCTTTATCATTTTTTTCTTCAAAAATGATATTCATTACAAAATTTAATTTTTATTCACCTTAATCACAATGTGAGAAAAGATAGTTTTGATGAAGCAAAAAAAATTCAAAAATGGTTCTCTTCTTGTAATTTAGAATATATTGTTAGAGAAGACACATCTAAAGAAAAGGAAAATGATCTTAGAAATCGAAGATATGAAATTTTCAATTACGTCATGAAAAAACATAAAGCCAAAGTTATTTTTCTATGACATCATTTTGATGATCGTGTAGAAACCAGTTTATTAAACGTTAAACGTGGGTGTGGAATAGACGGTTTTATGTGAATTAAACCAAAAGAAAAACATCATCTTTTATGATGAAAAATTGTAATTAGGCCGTTGCTTGATATTCGTAAAAACGATATTATCAAAGAATCCAAACTCCAAAAAATTCCTTATGTTGAGGATAAAACAAACTTCGATTCTGATGTTAGCAAAAGAAATTATATAAGAAATCAGATTCTTCCCAAATTATATGAAGATCCAAATTTTGAAATAATGTTTCGTCAACGATATCAAAAATATGATAGCAAACCAATCCAAAATAGCATCTCCCCAATAACCAAAAGTAAATTTCGATGCGCAAAATCAGCATATGTATTGTGTATCCCAAGAAAAGAAATGACTTGAGATATTCTCAAAGATATTTTGAAAAAATTACATAGTAGTTGATGACTAACCAAAAAAACCATTGATGAATTTCTAAAATTTATTCAGCTTTCCAAAAAATGACGAAAACAAATCAATAAAACCATTATTATGATAGCTCATGAAAAAGTTTATTTTTTTGAAGCAAAACCTAGATTTCGAGAAAAAACCGTTGATAAATCCAAAAAAATAAATAAAGAATGACTTGTCGAAAGATATCCACAAAAAAATGATAAATACAAATGAAAAACTCGAAACAAATATTGTATTACAGAAAAAATACCTTTATTTTGGAGAAATTTTATTCCAGTAGTTGCTCAATGAAACAAAATTATTTCTTGGAATAAAAAAACACGAAAAGAAGCAACTATATATTAAATTTTAACATTAAAAACAATTCAATGCTAGACTATATAAAATCAACTATTGATCAAATAGCATCAACACGATGATACATTATATACACCCTATGAGCTAAAACTGGTCGAACTCCTTGGATAGTTGAATATGTTATTGTTCTTTGAATTCTTTATATTATTGCAGTTTATATTCTTCACAAAATATATCGTTTTTTTGTTTCTTCCACTAAAAAACAAAAGGCAAATTACTTTTTAGCTTGTGACAAAATTTTGTACGAATTTCAGTTAACATATTCAAAAAACAACGAAGACATTAATTGGATAAAAGAAATAATAAAAAAAGGATCCTATGAAGAATCCTATGATATGTTTTTGGAAAAAGCTAGTCTTTTAACTTCGGATAGTTTTGCAAAAAGTCTAAAAAAATCTTACCAATCTTATTGTAATGCACGCAGAAGAAAAACAGTATCTTGATTGTTTTTAACAATTATCACTCTGTGAATTTATAAACTTTTCTTGGAAAACTAATCAATTATTATCGGCGGTCTTTTTTTGTTTCGTTTTTTTTCATATAATTCTTGTGATTCAGAAATTTGGAAATCATTTTTGGATTTATTTTTTTTGTTGTCTTTTTTTGATGAAATACCCATAGCTTTCATTAATTCACTTACTCCAAGAGAAATCAAACTCTGGTTCTTTTTTGCGATAGTTTCTGCTATATCTTGAGTTTTTCATTCCAAACCTATATTTTCATTCATTTGTTTTTTTATAAATAGTAAATAATTTAGGTAATTATAAGCTTTTTTCTCAAAAAATCAAATATACCACAAAAATTGAATAACAAAAAAAGAGTTCCAGTAAAAAACTGGAACTCTCTAATTTATTGTGCCTTCTAGCGATAGTTATTTACTTCGCCAGATTTCTTCACCGTCTTTTAAGATCCAAAATTCCTCTTTTTTTGATGAGGTTTTTTTGCTCCAAAAAATAGCATATCTATTACCTTCTCTTAAAAGAGCAATAAATGGAATTGAGCCTTGGGGCTCAATAGGGAAACAGCCAGACTCTACAATAGATACTTGTTTATCGATAGCTTCGTCAATGTTTTCAAACACATTATCTATGATAAACTTTCTCAGCGGTGGTCTGTTTTCTTGTTCAAAAATATCCATACGGATTTTTTCATCCTTCACACAAAAGAATCGTCTCTTGAAAAGAACAATATCCGTTAAATATTTCTCATATGCACCAAGTTGGACTTCAGCTTTTAGGCTATCACCAACTAATTCATGTATTTTTATTATAATTTGCTCTCTTGGTGGTAGAGAGTCAAATGGTGTTTCTGGAACAATTTTCCGCGAAATATTTGGAATCGTATCCAGTTTTGGGATTTCTACATTTGGAATACTATCCTGTTGTATTGAATCAAGAGGAGCAACAAACACAGGTTTGGTCAACCTATAAATATCATATCCACCCAATCCACCAGGACGATCAGATGCAAAATAAATCATCGAATCATTGTATTTTCTAAAATCGACATCATCCCAATCAGGCATATTAATAGGAAATGGAAGCTTTTTTTGTTCTTGCCATTTCCCATTAAGGAAGATCGATTTGTAGATATTAAACCTCCCTTCACGGTTGGAACTAAAATATAATTCTTTACCAGAAGGAGAAAGCCACACGCTTATTTCATCAAAAGGTGAATTTAGTATTTCTACAGGAATCGGTTTTTC
>CAYRHE010000004.1:26748-42811 GCA_964424095.1 uncultured Candidatus Peribacteria bacterium
CAAAGTGTAATACACCTTCTCTGTATATTCCAGTAGTTTGTCTTCTCGATTATTTCTTCGTTTAGAAGTAAATAGCAACATAGAATCTACAAGAAATGGTGAATAATCGTCAGCAACTGAATTTATTTCTAGGTTTTTAATAACCCAGGTAGAGTCCGGTTGCTGAGCAAACCCAAAAGAAAAACAAGAAACAATATACATTGTTATGAGTAGCTTTTTCATGCGCCACTATTTAGAGGGTTTCGAATAAGGAAGTTTTAACATCAAAATAATTTCATGTTTGGGAAATGAATAACCATAATTTCCAGCATTCCCAAAAGAATAAAACCCAATATAACCAAAAGATAGATTTTGTACATTGAATCCAGCCTGTCCTTTTATTGTTATATTGTCAGAATAGCCAGTACCTACCCAAAAATCTTTCCAGAATAATAATTTTGTATCCACATTATAGTGAATCCAATTTATATCTGTAGGATTGTTTGTATAAGCATTTCCAGAAAACTCCCAAATTATATCACCATCCAACAAAGCAAAAGAATACATCCCAGAAAGAATATAAGTTATTTTTGCCCTGTTTTCAAAAGATGAAACCATCCAATTTGTTTGTTTTGGCAACAAATTATATGCTGCCAATCCAAAGTAATAATTGTTAACTTTGGAAAAAGCCAAGCCAAAATTTGCATTAAACCAATTTCCAGCTTCGGATCCTTGAAGGATTGGATCATCAATATTATGTACATGAACACGATCCCTCATCAGCTGTAACTGATTAAATCCTCCACTAAGTCCAAATGAAAGCTTTGATCCACCAACAGGCACATGGTAAATAAAAGTAGCCTCTGCAGAAAGGTTTTGTATCACGCCACCTTCTTGCGAAGCAATTTTAAATCCTCCTGCAACCCGTTGATTGTTAAAGGGGGAACTTCCCCACAAAATAAAAGATGTTGGGTGATAATCATATACAGTCATTGTAGTTTGATATAGTCCACCAATTTTTACCATTTCTTCATAGCCACCAAGAGATGGATTAGAAAGATATGGATCATGATTAGAGAACTGTTGTGCAAAAACTCCAGTTGATACTAATACCAACAAAGAGCAAATTCTGATTTTTGTTTTCATAGATTTTGTTTTTTGTTGGTTTATTAGTACAATACTGTTATTGTTTCTTTAAATGTGTTTATCTTACCATCTGGTTTTGTTTGTTTTATGTAAGCAAATACTAAAGTGCCAGATGGAAGTAAATTTCCAGATTTATCTGTTCCATCCCAAAGTACTGAACAATCAAGAGTTTGGAATATTATCTTACCAGATTTATCCATAATGATAATCTCAATATCGGAATAATTACATAAACTGCTAATATCCCAAAAATCATTTTTACCATCATTGTTTGGTGTGATAAGATTTGGAACACAAACATTACTTCTATTAGTTACTTCAACAGAATCAATTGCAACACACCCATTGAAATCTTCAACTCTAACTTCATACCAACCACTCATCAAAGAATTTATTTCAACATTGTTACTTCCAGTATTCCAAAAATATGTTATTGGGTTAAGGCTGTTTTCGACATATCTTACCCAAGCTATACCATCCTCAGATTCTGGACAATATGTTGGTTCCATTCCAAAATGAATTCTAAGTGCTTCATCGGGTTGTATAATTACATGACTTTGGTTTGCTGTACAGCCATTGTCATCAGTAATAAGAATAGAATATGTTCCAGCTCTAAGTCTAGTTACTGAAAAACTTTCTGATGGTTGTGATATAGTTACAACAGTATCTTGTCCTAAGTAGTCTTCACCGCTAAGTACAAATGTGCTATTTGGGCCAGACGTACCACCATTTACAGTTATTCCTATACGTCCATTTCTATCTCCAAAACATTTGTTGTGGAAAAGATGGGTATAAAGAGTAAGTGGTAATGGCTGAGAAAAGACAATTGTTGTATCAAAGTTGCAAACACCATTAGTAATACTTACCAGATGGTCACCAATAGGTAAATCAACAAAACTAGTTGTATCATCAAATGAAACAGTTTGAGTGATTCCACTAATAGTTACATCTAGATTAAATGCTTCCAAATTGTGAACTCGTATTATTCCCAGCTCGTCATTACACGAGATAGGGGTGTTTACAAATTCAAATTGGAAATTTGCAGGATTAGTTAGTGTCCAAGTTGTGTCAAAGACACAGCCAACACTATCTTTGAGATGTAAGTCATAAATTCCACTACCAAGATTTGTTATAGCATTGGTGTTGTAATTCATAACTACTCCATCTTTTTTCCAAACAAAAGAGTTTCCTCCATTGCCGCCAATAACTGTTGTCGTGATACTTCCGTTGGTGTAATTATAACAACTTACAGGAACAACAATATCTGCTACATGAAGTCGAGCTGGTTCATTTATTGTTACCGATGGCGGAATAAGTGTACATCCGTTTTCATCAGTAACGGTAAGTGTATAAGTTCCAGCAGCAAGTCCACTAAGAGAAGCTGTTGTTTGACCGCTGTCCCAAGAATAGGTTAATTGACCAGTTCCTCCACTAAAATTGGCAGTAATTTCCCCATCAGCGCTTTGAAAACAAGTTAGATCGCTTTCGATCAATGATCCTTGAAGAGGGGCATCAGGTTCTTTTATAATTACACTTTGATCCAAAGAGCATCCCGTAGAATCTTCTACATGGATAGTGTATCTCCCAGCAAATAAGTCAGTAACTGATGCATTATTGCTAGAAAATCCATTTGGACCAGTAATAGTATAATCAAAGTCACTATAACTTCCTTCTGCCAAAGCATTGATCCTACCAGTATTATCACCGTAACACAAGATGTTTCTTTGAGTATGAGACAGTGTAATAGGGTTGTTTGGTTCTAACACTACCCAAGAATATCGAAAACCCTTATTGTCGTTTGTTACGACTTTAAAGATATTTCTTCCTGGATACACATCAGAAGAAAAGCTAGTTACAGTATCTGCTACACTTGTTACATACAGTGGACCAGGAAGAATTTCAACAATAGTAACCGTATCTTCCGGGAACTGTACTTGTGCAGGTAAATTAGCAGGAACCAAAACTGGTCTTACATCACTGATTGGCGCTGTTGCATCATAGCAAGCAGTGTAATCAATGTCGTAAGTCGTAGTAATTCCAGCTAATTCATTAACTACAACCGTATCTTGTCTTTGACAACCATTTACATCAGTAATTGTAATAAAATACGTTCCTGAAAAAAGGTTGTCGAAAACATTGACCGTTTGAGTTGTTTCAACAGTAGTTGTACTGTCAGTGATCTCATAGGTAAACCACCCACTTCCACCACTAGCATTGATAGTAACCCTCCCATTTGGCGCTGGCCAATTGGAATTTGGGACTATCGCATATGCCGCAGTAATTGCAGGAGGATTCTCTAATTCATAAGTAAATGTTTGACTAGCAGCCAAAGCATCAGTTACAACAACAGAATATATACCAGAACTAAGTCCTGAAATCGTTTTCTGTGTAGAACCATTGCTCCATACATATGAATAAGGAGATGTTCCAAATGTTGCGTTGACGGTTAATTCGCCATCGCTTACATTATGGCAGCTAATATTTTGAGTAACATCAATTTGTGAAAAAACTGATATCCTCAAAAATAAAAGCACAAGAGTAAAAACAAAATGTTTCATAGTCGAGTGATTTAGTTTGGTTTTTATTTTTGATTTTAGTTTCATTTGTTTGTTAATTACCTAGCTATATATAGCAAAAAATAAACTATACAGCCATCATAATATGTGTAATTATTTAATAAAAAAAGTCAATACAATAATAAAGATAAAACATATAAAACAACAAACAAATCAGATTGATTTTTTTGAAAATTTTACTATATTATCACCTCGACAAAAAAAGTGCTATTTAGTTTTAATATACACATATGGATTTTGATGTAAAAAAAGATTATTACAAAATATTAGGAATCCCAGAAACAGCCACCGCGGAAGAAGCAAAGAAAGCTTTCAAAAAGCTTGCAGTGAAACATCACCCAGACCGCGGATGAGATAAAGCAAAATTTCAAGAAATCAATGAAGCCTTTCAAACCCTTTGAGACGAAAAAAAGAAATCTCAGTATGATGCTTATCGTAGTTGAGGATTTTGATGATTTGGCGGCGGTCAAGGAGGTTTTGATTTCGGATGATTTTGATGATGACAAGGAGGTTTTGATTTCGGATGAGTAGATCTTTGAGATATTTTTGGTAGTGTTTTTGGCGGATGATTCGGTTGATGACAATGAAGATCAGAAAGCTTTAGTGGTGAAGATATTAAAGTTTCTATAGAAATTACTTTTGAAGAAGCTTTTTTGTGAGTTACCAAAAAAGTGGCATATAATAGAAAGGTTAAAATGTCAGGCATCGATGAAAAACAATGTTCTACTTGTAAATGACAAGGTAGAGTTTCAAGGACTGTTCAAACTCCATTTGGTATGATGCAAAGCCAAACAGTTTGTCCAGATTGTTGATGAGTTTGACATCAATATACTAAAAATTGAAAAGATGTAGAAACGCCTTTTGAAAATAAAAAAGAAACAATTGAGGTAAAAATTCCAGAATGAATTAATGATGGTGTATATGTTAAGTTTGCAGGAAAATGACATCAGTGATTGAATTGATATGATTGAGATCTGTATATTAGAATAAATATTCAGACTTCTAATATTTATCAAAGAAAGTGAGATAATTTATATATCAAAATTCCAGTTACGATTTTTGATCTTGTTCTTTGAGCAGAAAAACAAATTACCCATCCAGAAGGAAAACTCAAAGTCAAAATCCCAAAAGCTACCCAGGTTGGCGATATGGTCAAAATATCTGGAAAGGGTTTTTGAAAGTCGGGTATTTTTGGTAAAAAAGGGGATCTATATCTTATCCCAAAAGTAGAAATCCCAAAAAAATTAAGCAAAGAAGAAGAAAAATTATGGAAAGAACTGGCGTCGATTTAGAATATTATAATAGTAAAATATCTTATCTGTCATTCCCGCTTAAAGAATTTGCGGCGGGAATCTAGCTAATTAATCTGGATTTCCGCCCCAACCGACAAAGCGGAAATGACATATTAATTAATACTAAAACATATTGCCTTGATGCTTAATGAATTTTATTTATTTTTTATTGCGAAATATCTAAGTTAACTTTTATTTTCATAATTATCTTATGCTCATAACAATAACTTGAAAAGCTTGAAGTGGAAAATCTACTGCAGCCAAAGCTCTTGCAGAAAAGCTTTGATACGAATATATTTCTATTTGAAGTATGAAAAGAATTGTTGCAGAGCAAATGTGAATCAGTATTTTGGAATTTAACGAACTTTGAGAACGTCCAGAAAATCAAAAAGAATTTGACCTCAAATACGAAGAATATCAAAAAAGCTTAGACCCAAAATACAAAATTGTTTTGGAAAGTAGATTGTGATTTTTTTGCCAGCCAAAATCTTTTAAAATCTTTTTAACGGTTGATGAAGAATCAGCAGCAAAAAGAATATTTAAAGATAAAAGATCTACAGATAATTATACTTCTTGGGAAGAGGTTTTGAAAAAAACAAAAATAAGAGACAAAGAAGATGTCCAAAGATATCAAAAGTTATATTGAGTTGATTATAGTGACCACAAAAATTACGATTTAGTTTATGATTCCACAAATAAAACATTAGAAGAAACCGTTGAAGACATTAAAAAGTCATTTAATTATTGGCAACAGAAAAACCAGGAGAAATAAAACTCCTGGTTTTTTAAATTTATTTTAATACCAACATCATCTCTTTTTTATGAGCGTTTTCATTTATTTCTCTAGCTAATTTAGCTAGCTGTTTGGTTGTTTCTTCGTTGGTGGATACGAAATATCCATTTGTTGTTTCTCGTCTTCCTCTAATTGAAGTAGGTGTGGTTTTTTTTGTTATGGTTTCCATGGCTGTTTTTTTTGGTTTGAATCATTATTATTCTTTTTGCTGGAAAAAGCAACAAATTTTCTTAAACTGAAGAGTATAGTTTTTAATTATTAATTCTTAATTTAATCCATGTTCAAATCTAGAAAATTCTTTATTTCTATTGTTATTGCTATATTTGTTTGATTGCTTTTTTGAGGTGTTTATTTTACACAAAAAAATAAACTTCCAGAAATTTTTGATTACATTCCAACAGGTATGGATCAGGTTATGATAAATCGAGCAGAGAAAAACATACAAAACAATACAAATATGCTTGTAGAAATTCCACAAGCCGTCCAACAGCAATTTCAACAAATCAAAGTAATGATAATAGCACAAGACGAATCCTTGGACTGAGAACAATTATTGTTTTTACAAACAAAATCAGATTTCTCTCCACAAGACTTTCTCCAGACAATAAATCCGGAAGACGATATTGTGTCTACATATCTTCGTTTGGCTGATGGACAATATATTTTTGCTCCTCAAAAATATATTCAATCATACGCCAAACCTGACAAAGAAAATGCTTTGTTTCATCAGCCACAACTCAAAAAATATCTTTCAAAAATTAGAAAAAACTGACTAAGTATTGTTTCTCATAACAATGAATTGCTAAGTATGCAAAAAGATTATTCGTCTTTATTAGATTCGGCTGAATATTTGTTGATGCATATTTCTTCAGACAAAAATAAATTTGATTTTTCTTCATACGTATTGTTTTCTCAATCACAAACATGATTACAGACATCATTTAAACCACAGTTTAAATCGAGTTTGACAGAATCAACAATTGCATATTTGGAAATCGGTAAAATATTGGCATGAATAGATTTTTCCACTCAAAATTGATGAACTTCAATATATACAGAGTTATTAAAAAAAGTTCTTTCAAATAATTTGGCTATTGTTATTAGTAAGTGATCAAACATAATGAATTTGGGGATAACTGTTTTATCAAAGGACGAATCATTGTTTAATGAGTTGGAATCTATGTTCCCGTTTGTTTGATTGCGAATACAACAGGCTTTTGGTATAACAGAAGATCAAATAACAAGTTTTCAACAACCAGATAAAATTGGTTATGATGTTATGATTCAAGGAATTCAAAAAGTTTGAATTTATTTGGAAAAGTTAGATAATCAAACAAAATTATCTATATGAAATCCAATAATAGAAGGTAAAAAGAAAAAATTTCCAAAATATTCAAAAAACACATTAGTAGTTTTACATGTAGATATGAACCAAATTCTGTGACTATATAAACAATTCGCAAATATTTGAGCAAATCCATGACTATTAAATGAGTCTCAACAGTCAGCTTTAGATCAGATGAAAGACAAAATATTGTATTGAGAAATATCTGTTGATGAAGAAAAAATTAGTATTGAAGGTTCTATAAGGTAATAAACCCCCTCTTAATGAGGGGTTTTTCTTTTAGCTTGAAAAAACAAGTAAATAAAATAAAACAAATCAGGTTTTTATTCTATATTTTGAATATTGATGGCAGATAATCTAGTTATCGTGGAGTCTCCTGCGAAATCACAAACGATTAAAAAATTTCTTTGACCAGATTTTGAAGTAAAAGCATCATTTGGACATGTAGTAGATTTGCCAGCAAAATCTCTTTGAATCGATATAGAAAATAATTTTTTGCCACAATACGAAGTCTCTCCAGACAAGAAAAAAGTTATTTCAGAACTAAAATCTTTGGCAAAAAACGCCAAAAAAGTCTGGATCGCTACCGATGAAGACCGCGAAGGAGAAGCTATTGGACGACATGTAGCAAATCAACTTTGACTAGATATTTCAAAAACAGCAAGAATAGTTTTTCATGAAATTACCAAAAATGCTATACAACATGCAGTAGAAAACCCAAGAACTTTGGATATGCATCTTGTTGATGCTCAACAAGCTAGAAGAGTACTCGATAGACTTGTGTGATTTGAATTATCTCCGGTTCTTCGAAGAAAGATTAAAGCAGGTCTCAGCGCCTGAAGAGTGCAGTCAGTTGCAGTAAGATTGATTGTAGAAAGAGAAAGAGAAATTCAGAAATTTCAGTCAGAATCAAGCTTTAAAGTAGTTGGATTTTTTATAGGAGATGAAAAACATTCGTTTAAAGCTGAGCTTTCAAAAGAATTCAAAACCCAAGAAGAAGCCCAAAGCTTTTTGCAAGAAATAAAATCAGCATTATATAGTATTTCAGATATTGAGGTAAAACCAGGCAAAAAATCGCCTTCAGCTCCATTTACTACTTCAACACTCCAACAAGAAGCTAGTCGTAAAATGGGATTTCCTGTTGCTAGAACAATGCAAGTTGCTCAGAAATTGTACGAAGCAGGGTTGATTACGTATATGAGAACTGATTCTGTAAACCTTTCTGAGTCAGCAGTAAATGCTTGTCAGCAAGAAATTACAAAGTTGTATGGTAAAGAATATTCAAACCCAACTTATTATAAAACAAAATCAAAAGGTTCACAGGAAGCTCACGAATGTATCAGACCTACGCATATGGAAAATCATACTGCATGATTAGATCCTCAACAAAAAAAACTTTATGATCTTATTTGGAAAAGAACTTTGGCATCTCAAATGGCTCCAGCAGTGGTTGAGAAAACCAAAGCAACGATAGATATATCCACAAGTAAATTAAAATTTATTGCTACAGGAGAAGTTATAAAGTTCGAATGATTTCTCAAAGTATATTTCGAATGACGTGATGATGAGGATGAACAAAATCAAGAAGGTATGTTACCAATTTTGAAAGAGTGAGAAAATCTAATTTCAGAATCTATTTTAGCTTGAGAAAAATTTAAAAAACACCCGCCAAGATATACAGAAGCAAGTCTGGTTAAAAAATTAGAAGAGCTTTGAATTTGACGTCCATCTACTTACGCACCGACAATCTCGACTATCCAAAAAAGAGGTTATGTGGTGAAAGAAGACAGACCAGGGGAACAGAGATCTTTTATTGAAATGACCCTAAAAAACGGTGAAATCACCACAGAAACAAAAACCCAAATAACAGGTACTGAGAAACAAAAGCTGTTCCCAACCGATATTGGAATGGTTGTTACAGATTTTCTTGTAGAACATTTTTGAGATATTATGGATTATAGTTTTACTGCAACAGTTGAAGAAGATTTTGATAAAATCGCAGAAAATCAATTACAACGGCAAGATATGATGCTAAATTTTTATGGATCTTTCCATGCCTCAGTTGTTGATACTCTTTGAACAGCAGAAAGACAAAGCGGTGAAAGAGAGCTTTGAATCGATCCTGTAAGTGGAAGAAAAGTTATTGCGAGAATTTGAAGATTTGGTCCTATGGTACAAATTGGTCATCAAGATGACGAAGAAAAACCAAAATTTTCGTCACTTCCTGCAGGTAAAAATATAGAAACAGTAACTCTGGAAGATGCACTAAAAATGTTTGCATTACCTAGAGTTGTAGGTAATTATGACGGTCAAGAAATGACTTCAGCAATAGGTAAATTCTGACCATATATCAAATGGGGTTCTACTTATGCATCTATTCCTCGTGATGCAGAATATGATGTTTTTACAATAACTTCTGAGCAAGCTGAGAATTTGGTAAAAGCCAAAGTTGAACAGATTAAAAACAGAAATATAAATGTTTTTGATTATGAATGAAAACAAATTGAAGTACTTAGATGACAATATGGCCCATATATAAAATACAATAAAAATAATTTTAAAATCCCAAAAGGTGGTAAAGATGCAACAGATCTTACACTTCAAGATTGTATAGCTATCATAGGTCCAAAAGCGCTTGGCTCAGAAACCCCAACAAAAGCAACAAAGCCAAAGAAAAAATCACCAGCAAAAAAAGCTTCACCTAAAAAGAAAAAATAATGTTCTACCTTCGATACGAGTATTTATCAGAAAGTTTTCCAAGATGCAATGTCTTCAAAATTCGTGATAACAAGGAACTCTTGCATTACACGATACATGAAGATCTTTTTAGTATTGTTAGACAATCATCAGAATATCCAAGATACGAACATTTTTTCTTATTGGATGAAAGCAGGTTTTCTTTTTTTAGATGTGATGTAAATCAGGTTTTTGAAGAAGAGATAACAATTCATACCTTAAATGAACTTTTAAAAGAAAAAATAAGAGAAACAAAAAACAATCATCAGATTTGATGAGAAGTTGTAATGAGTCATGTAGACACTATATTTGTAGATTGACAAGAAAAGAAATTTCTTATTGGTCAAAAGGGTCAGATTTTCTTTAGATTATATATTGTATTTTTGGCAAAAACGAGTCTAAATATATTTGATTCTGTCTATGGTAAAACATTGGATAAAAAAAATATAAATCTGATTCCTCAATCGTTATATACCTTGCTATTTTTGAGAAACAACCTCAAGAAAGAAAATTTTGTATTGCTTTATATTACCGAGAGCTACGCAAAAGCAATTACGGTAAAAGATGGTTTTTATGATGGAATAGACGTATTAAACCTTTGATTAGGATCGCTCAAACAAATGTACAAAGACAATTGAGTGGTGCAATACCGATACAAAGAATATCAAGCAATTGAAGCAAATCCTCTTGCAAAAGAACTGGTAGTAGAGACTCTGGAATTTTATTCACAGCTTTTTTGCAAACGATTATTCGAAAAAAATCTTTGATGAATGGATATTATTGTTATTTCTCCGATCACCAAAAACGAACATTTCATCGAAACATTCAATAAAGAATATAGAAAAATGAGTAACAATTATATAGTTCCTTTCCATCATTCAAATTCACTAAATTCTTTTGGCAAAGAGCGAGAACCAGAAGATATGGACAGCTTGGTTTTTGTAAACCAAGAGGATAAAATTAGAAAATTTATATTGTGAGAATAGATTTATTTGATTGATATTGGGACTCGTTTCCATAGTATTGGTAAGCATTTAAATTGTCTTATATAAAACAGTCAAAAATTGGTTTGACAAATAAGCCTGAATTTTTATAATTCTTTTTGACTAGTTATTTTGGTTGAATATTATCGGCAGAATTCTATAATAAGCGCGTTTTATGTTTTTTTGAAAACTTTATATGAAAGAATTGCTAAAAAAAATAGGATTTCTTCCCAAAGATAATACAGATTGAATTTTTTCTAAAAGCTATTCAATAGCTGATAATTATATTATTGAAGTTGATTTCAAAAAAGAAAAGATAAATTATTGAGATAAAATAAAATCTGATTCAAAAACAACACAAAATTTTTCACAAGAGGAGAATCGGGTTGTACTTGAATGTGTAAACAGATTGCTTGAAAAATGATACAATCCAGCGGACATTATTTTGGAAAAGATTTTTCCTACATGACATTGAACTAGTTGAAGGTTGGATATTTTAGTCAAAAAAGATTGAAAATCTTTTCTTATGATAGAATGTAAAACTCGGTGATGAGAATTCGAAAAAGAATATAAAAAAATGCAAAAAGATTGATGACAGCTTTTTACATATTTTCAACAAGATAGAGATACACAATATTTGATGCTTTACGCTTCCAATAAAGATCTAGAATATAGAAATGAAATAATAAAAATTGAAGAAAGCTACAAAGAAACATCAAATGTTTCGGATTTATATACTAGATGGAACAAATTTACAAAACAAAATTGAATCTTTGAAGAATGGATTAATTCATATAATTTTGAATCTAGAGCTTTGACTTATGAACAATTAGAAGATATCAAAGAAAGTGATGCGTCTTTTATTTTCAATAGATTTTTGGAAATACTTAGGCATAATACTGTTTCTGACAAGCCAAATGCTTTCAACAAAATGTTTACGCTTTTTCTCTGTAAGATTTATGATGAATTAGATAAAAAATGAACAAATAAAGAATTAGATTTTCAGTGGAAAGAATGAATTGATGACAATATTAGTTTTCAAAAAAGGTTATCTGATACATACAAAAAATGAATGCTTGAATTTTTGAGCAAACAAATTACTGATTTTTCAGATGAAGAATTCAATAATGAATTTTGAGATTTAGATGAAAATATAAGATCCAAAATTTTGGAAAGATTTACCAAAATAAGACTTCAAAAAAGTAATGAATTTGCTATCAAAGAAGTAAATGATGAATCGTCTTTTGAAGAGAATGCTATTGTTCTCAAAGAAGTTGTTGAACTATTACAAAATTATAGATTTAGATATTCCAAAAAACAACCATTTTTGTGAGATTTTTTTGAACTTCTTTTGACTACATGACTCAAACAAGAAGCTGGACAATTTTTTACGCCAGTTCCTATTACAAGATTTATATGTAGATCAATTCCTATTGAAAAAATTATTGATAAAAAAATTTTAGACTGAACAAATGATATTTTACCAAAGGTAATTGATTATGCTGCATGAAGTGGTCATTTTCTTATTGAATCTATGGAAGAAATTCAAAAAATAATAAATAAAAAAGATGTATCAAATCAATGATTCAAGATAAAGGATATTTTCAAAAGATATATAGAACATCCTTATGATTGGGCTTGAAATAATGTTTATTGAATAGAAAAGGATTATAGACTGGTGAGAACATCTAAAGTTGGTTGTTATCTCAATTGAGATTGAATAGCTACTGTTATACATTGAGATTGATTAGATAGCTTCAAAACTTCAGAAGTTTACAAGTGAGATCTCAAAGAATATGACAAAGAAGATGAACAGTATAATTGAAGGTTTGATTTGGTCTTATCTAACCCTCCATATTCTGTATCTGCCTTCAAAGGTAATCTCAAAAAAGAAGAAGCAGAGAAAGATTTTAATTTGTATAATTTTTTGACAGACAATTCTTCTGAAATAGAAGCTTTATTTATAGAAAGAACTTCTCAACTTCTCAAAGAATGATGAATAGCTGGTATAATCTTGCCAAGTTCAATTTTGAGTAATACTGGAATTTATGGTAGAGCTAGAGAAATAATTCTCAAAGATTTTGATATCGTTGCTATCACAGAATTGTGATCTGGTACTTTTATGGCTACTGGCACAAACACAGTAGTATTATTTTTGAGAAAAAGAAATAAATTTTTTGCCAAGAATTTGAAATCATCTACAGATAAATTTTTTGTAAATTTACAAGATATTACACTAAACTGAGTTGAAAAAGCTATCTCAAAATATGTAAATGACGTTTGGGAGTGAATAAAATTGGAAGATTATATTTCTATGATACAAAAAACACCAAACGAAAATATCAAAAACCATGAAATATTTAAAGAATATACAACTAAGATAAAACTCATAAAAAAATCAGAAGAAGATAGGCAAAAAGAGTTTTTTGATAAAGTTATAGAACTAGAAAAAGAAAAATTATTTTATTTTATTCTGACATATCCTCAAAATTTAGTGTTGATAAAATCTGGAGAAAAAAACATAGAAAAAGATTTTTTGGGATATGAGTTTAGTACTAGAAAATGAAGTGAATGAATTCATCCAATCCAAAGATGAAAACTTATAGACGAATGTACAAAACTTTTTGATCCAAATAATTTAGACAATCCAAACAAAGCTAGTACATATATTTATGATGGTTTCCAAAATAATTTTGATAGAGAAATATCAGAAGAACTAGAAAATCATATTTATAGAGTTTTATTGGTTGATTTACTGACTTTTGATAGAGTTGATTTTGAGAAGACTATTTCTTTGAATGTTAAAAAAAATTTAAGAATTGAAAGTAAGTGGAATTTGGTAAAGTTAAATGATATATTAGAGGTATTAGAATCTTGAAATAGGCCACAATGATGAGTCTGAAGTTATAAAGAATGAATACCAAGTTTGGGTTGAGAACATATTTGATTGAATTGAAAAGTAAATTTACATCAAGAAAATATAAAATTTGTTCCTAATGATTTTTTTGAAAATACAGAAAAATGAATAGTCAAAGATAATGATATTTTGATTTGCAAAGATTGAGCATTAACTTGAAAAGTTGCTTTGTTTGATAAATCAAATTTTGATTTTCCAAATTTGATGATAAATGAGCACGTATTTTTATTGAGAGTAAAACAAAACAATATTCAAAAATACTTGTTTAATTATTTGTTTTTGCCTCAATGACAGGAACTTCTAAAATCAAGCATTACTTGACAAGCTCAATGATGATTAAATAGAACAAATTTACTTGATATTTCAATTCCACTTCCACCAAAAGATATTCAACAAAAAATAGTTGATGAAATTTGAGAATTGGAAAATATTGAAGAGAATAGTTTGGGCAAAATTTGAAAATTAGAGAAAGAAATTGAATCTTTATTTGAAAATGAAATAGATAAAGAATTTCAGATTTATAGACTAAGTGATAATACAATCTTTGAACTTTGAATTTGAAAAAGATTATTAAAAAATGAAATTTTAGAAAAATGAAAAATCCCTGTTTATAGTGCAAATGTTTTTGAACCATTTGGTTATGTAAATGAAAATTTATTAAATGATTTTTCGAGAAAATCTATTATTTGGTGAATTGATGGTGATTGGATGGTAAATCATATAAATGAAAATATTGAATTTTATCCAACAGATCATTGTTGATTTTTAAGAATTAAAGATGGAATGGTCTGTGAAAGATTTGTTGAATACTTTCTTAGAAAAGAGTGAGAAAAATATTGATTTTCTAGGTCTAAAAGAGCATCTATTGATAGAATTCAAAATCTTAAAATCCAACTTCCTCCTTTAGAAATCCAAAAACAAATTGTCGCACAAATAGAAAAAATTGAAAAAGAAATAGAAAAATTAAAAAATGAATTAGAACAAATTCCAAGTAAGAAAAAAGAAATTTTGAATAAATATTTATAATTAAAAATCTCTCTATGAACTTACGCGAAGACTTAGAAACCCGTGGGTTTCTCAACCAATTCACTGATGAAAAACTCTTTGATCTCTATACCAAAGGAGGACAATCTTTTTATATCGGATTTGATCCATCTGCGGATTCTTTGCAACTTGGAAATATGTGCGGAATTATGGCAGCGGTTCATTTGATGAAATACGGGAATAAATGTTATTTCTTGGTTGGTGGCGCAACTGGTATGATCGGTGACCCCAGCGGAAAAGATGCCGAGAGAAATTTCCTAACAGAAGAAAAACTCCGCTCAAACGAAGCCAAAATTTACTGACAATTCAAAACATTCTTAGCTCGTCTCAAAGATGAATTTGGGATAAATTTTGAATTTGAAATGGTCAATAACTATGATTTTTACAAAGATATGAATTACCTCAAATTCCTTGGTGAAGTCGGGAAATATATCACCGTAAATTATATGGCTGCCAAAGAATCTGTAAAAAAAAGATTGGTTGATCCTGAATTATCTATCTCTTACGCAGAATTTAGTTATATGCTTATTCAGTGATATGATTTTGCTTATCTTTACAAAAATCATGGTATCAAGTTGCAACTTGGAGGTTCTGATCAGCGATGAAATGTGACAACGGGTATTGAAATAATTAGAAAAAAATATGACCAAGAAGCTTATGGTTTGACTATTCCATTGATTACTGATGCTACAGGAAAGAAATTTGGTAAATCTGAATGAAATGCTATTTGGCTTGACCCATCCAAGAATAGTCCATATTTTGTATATCAATACTTTATGAACACAACTGATCAAGATGTAGAAAAATATCTCAAAGTTCTGACATTGTTAGACTTTGATACTATAGCAGAAATTGTTGCTAAACACCAAGAAAACCTATGAATTAGATATGGACAAAAACGTTTGGCAGCAGAAGTTGTTGCTGTTATCTTTGGTAAAGATGCAGTGTCTCAGGCAGAAAAGATTTCTGAGGTTTTGTTCGGTACTGATGATAAAATAGAAATAATTAAATCAATGACACAAGAAGATATCGATGCTTTAATTCAAGAAGTAGGATCAATTCCAGCTCCGGCAGAACTCAAGGTTCTTGATCTCTTTACGCAATCAGGTCTTACTGCTTCCAATGGAGAAGCCAAGAAAATGATACAACAATGATCCTTGTATGTAAACGAAACCAAAGCGGAGGATACGCAAAAAACCTTTACAGACACCGACTTCGTCAACGGAATCCTCCTCCTCCGCAAAGGTAAAAA
>CAYRHE010000004.1:42911-47195 GCA_964424095.1 uncultured Candidatus Peribacteria bacterium
ATGAAAAAAATTATTATCTCTACATTGGCTATCAGTGCTATAATCCTTACAGGTTGTACTCAAAAAACTCCAGAAGTAGATTTAGATACATTTGCTCAATGTCTTACAGAAAAAGGGGCAATGATTTACACAACTCAAACTTGTGGATATTGTCAAAAACAAAAAGCAATGTTTGGTGATAGTCGACAATATATCAAAGATATTGATTGTAATGCTAGCCCTATTGTTTGTAGTCAAGCAGGTATTCAATGAGTACCAAATCGAAAAATAAACTGAGAAGATCTTATGTGATTACAATCTTTGGAAACGCTAGCAGAAAAAACAGGTTGTGAAATTTAGTTTCTCTTGAATTAAACAAGGAAAACAATAAAAGTCTATACGAATGACCTTAAAAGGTCAGAATTTTATATTTGTATGTGTTGAAGATGAATATTAACAAGAAATGGATATTTTTGGGATTGTTCCTTATCTCTTTGTTTTTGGTGTTTTTCGTAGGTAGAACAACAGATCCATTGACAGGAAAAAGACAATTATCTATTACTCAAAATGGAGTTCAATATTTTAGAAAAGGTTTGGATGTTTCATGAGGAACAAGACTTGTATATAAAATTGGATACGAAAAATACGAACAAATTTATACAGACGTAGCAGAACTAAATGCGGTTAAAAAAGTTATTGAAGATATTATTATCAAAAATATAGACAAAAGAATTTCAAAACTTTGAGTTAGTGATTACAAAGCATATATTCAAAGACTTGATGAACAAAATTATATTGTAGTAGAAATAGGTTGAATTGCTGATCTTGATCAAGCAAAAGAAATTATTGGTAAAACTTTGGAGTTAGAATTTAAGTTGGAAAACAAAGAAGAAACAACCCCAGCAAAAGTTGCTGCTAGAAAAGCAATTGCTCAAAAAATATTGGATGACAGTAAAGTAAATCCAGATTTAATGCCTCAAATGTTGGAATGAAGAGCTTCAGAAAATATTTATATGGGATTTTACTCTTGAACAATTGATCAGCTTCCAGATATTTACAAATCTAATCAAAAAAGGTTGGATGCAATAAAAAAAGACGATTTTTCTCCTATTTTGGAAGGTGTTTATACAACAGTAACTACACAAGATGCTCTTGGTAACGAAACATGAGTTGATTTAAAAGGATTTACATTCTTTCAATTAATTGACAGATGAACTACAACAATTTCATGACAAGAGGAGAAAACATATCAGATTTTGGATGTTTTTGTCCAAGATAAACAAAATTGGATACAAGCTGTTGATGATAATTGAGATGTGTTAAATGGTGCTTATTTTAGATTTGCAAATACTACAACATCTCAAATTTGAGAACCAGTTGTTGCTATTAATTTCGACGAAAAATGAAAAGAAATATTCTGTAATCTTACTGATAAAAATATTGGTAATCCTATGGCTATTTTTATTGGTTGAGAACTGTTAACATCTCCAGTTATTCAAACAAAAATATGTTGAGGTACAGCTCAAATTGATTGATCTTTCACAAGTGAATCAGCTAGAGAACTTGCAACAGCTCTTAATGATTGAGCGATGCCTGCACCACTTATTTTGATGCAAGAAGAAAAAATCAATCCTAGTTTGTGAACAAATGCACTTACATGAGCTATGATAGCTTGACTTGTTGGTTTGGCAGCAATTGCAGTTATGATATTCATACTATATGGATTCAAAAAAATGCTTTTAACAATGTTAACACTTTTAGTTTTCCTTACTATACTTGCAGGTTTTGTAAAAATAACTGATTATGCTCTTTCACTTAGTTGAATAGCAGCTATTATATTGGCTATTGGTATGGCAGTTGATGCAAATATTTTGATTTACGAAAGACTCAAAGAAGAACTTAAAGCATGAAAATCTGTTTGATGAGCAATTGATAGCGCAAGAGAAAAAAGTCGGTCAGCTATTAGAGATTGACAATTAAGTACAGGTTTGATTGCATTCTTGTTATTTACTGTTGGTACAAACATGTTCAAAGGATTCTGATTTATGATGTTGGTAACTATTGCTTTGACTTTGCTTATCAATGTTCCTTTGATTCAATCTCTTCTTCACGTTTTTTACAATAGAAAAAAAGATTAATTTGGTCTCTTATGTCATTTCCGCTTTGTCAGTTGCGGCGGAAATCTAATCTAAAAATCTAAGATTCCGACTCCAAAACAACAATGTCGGAATGACAAGCTTTAAATTTTAAGTTAAAAAATGGCTACAAAATTAGACGTATCTGAAATAAAAAAATGAGCAATATTGGAAATTAATTGAGACTTATTTAGAGTAGTTGATATTTCATTTATGCAATGTCAGCAAAGACAATGAAACTATACACTCAAAATGAAAAACTTGGTAACTTGATGAGTACAAAACACTCCATTTAGATCAGGAACAACATTGGATAAAGCTGATGTTATAACAAAAAATGCAGTTTATTTATACAATTCTGGAGATAGTTATTCGTTTATGGAAAACGATAGTTGAGAGATGCATGACTTGAGCAAAGATTCTATCGAAGATGTGGTTCTTTACCTAAAAGAAAATATGGATTTGTACTTGATGGTATACCAAGGCAATGTATTGAACGTAATCCTTCCTACAACAGTAACTTATACCATCGCTTCTACAGTTCCAGGAGTAAAGGGTGACAGAGCTCAAGCTGGTAAAAAACCAGCAACTTTGGAAACTGGTTTGGAAATCATGGTGCCATTACATAAAAATGAATGAGATGAAGTTATAGTGAATACAGAGACAGGAGAAACTGTTTAGTTCTAAGTCATTGCGAGCAAAGCGTGGCAATCTAATAAAAATAAATTATAAAATATAAAAAAATCTTCCTGCTTTGGGAAGATTTTTTTGTTTAGGCTGTTTTATTTAATTTATCTAATAGGAATTTACCAATTCTTCATGAATTAACAACATATGTATATTGTTCATTTTTATCACGATACATCTGTCATTCGTTTAGAATTACATGATGTTTAAATTGTTCTACAATATTGTTGTTTCATGTAAGTTGTTTAACTTGCTCTATTAATTCTGAATTTGCTTTGTTTTTAGCGAAACTCATATCTTCTGATGAAGATGAAATGCTGTTTTTATTCGGATTTTTATTAGTAAAAATAATATCTCAATAATTATTATATTTTATTTCATATCATTTACTTTTTAATCCATTTTCTAAGGCTTCCTTTATGTTTTTGTTTTCTAAATTATTATCAATAGTTTTATTTATTTCAGAAACTTTGTTAGTTGGACCATCTTCTTGTTTTGTTTCAGCAAAATAATCAACTTTATCAGTATGATCATAGGGGTTGTTTATATTATTTTTGTTATCTTCTATTTGATTGTTAATTATTTTTCAATTATTTATTTGAATTTTTAATGGCTCTTTTTGACTGTTTTTTTCTGTAACAACTACTGTTCATGTTCAATTAATATTATCCAAAGAAAATCATTTAGATTGATCTTTATATGTTAAATTGGTTTCTATGTTTTCAAATTTATAAGATATATTTCATCTATCAATCTGAGTCCACTCCGTCATTGGTGGATTATTAATAAATGAATCAAGTCCGTTAACCAACATGTTATTGGTTGTAGAAGCAAAAAGAGCTATTTTTGATTCATCAGACTCAAAGAATTGTTTAATTTCTTCATCAGTTTGGTCTGCTTCAAGTGTGATTGAATTTTCTGTTTGCGCTAAAATCTTCTTATTGTTTAAATTTGCTGTTTTAACAGTGTCTATAATTTTTTTATCGCCTTCGAATTTTATTGATATTTGTTCGTCTTCATTGTTGGGATTAGATATCTTATTTGCATAAATTTTTGTTAATCATCAGTTGTTTTGTTCAAGGTTTATAGTTATTTCTTTTTGTTTTCATCAGTTTCCTAGATTTTTTTCAGTTATGTTTACTGTTACAGGCAGTGGATTTTTATCTATTATTTCCCATTTGCCTGTATTCATGTTTAGTTTATTAAACTGTATGTTTCAATCTGTTGAATCGTATCTAGCAAAAAGTTGATTATCTATTTTCGCATATTTAAATCCTTTAGCTCATCAGGAAATTTCTTCTCGTTGAAAATCAGGAGCTTGGTCAAATTTAACCTTCTCTTCAGGTGGAAGATTTTCTGAAGTTTTTTTAATAGTGGGTTTGGTTTTGATATTTTCAATAGTCGGTTTAGGTTCAATAATCGATTTAGGCTCAACAACAGTCTCATCAATAGGTTTAGGTTCAACAACAGTCTCATCAATAGG
>CAYRHE010000005.1:0-46783 GCA_964424095.1 uncultured Candidatus Peribacteria bacterium
GCAAATTTTCACTCCTTTTTTTTGAATAAATTCTTATACTCTATTTTATGCAAGCAGAAATTATCTATAAATCTATCAGACATGGCTATGCCAAAATAACCAAAGAAGGGAATTTACAACTATGTATTCCTTCTCGTTTACGTGATAATCAAAAATTTATAGATCAATTATTGGATAAATGACAAAAACTTTTGATTCGTTATAACAAAAAAAATCATATCCAATCAGTTACGGATGAATATGTGTTATTGTTTGGTGAGCAGGTTCCTTTACAAGATGTAACATCTTCACCAAAGAAGCTCGCCACAGAACTTAAGAATATTTTGTATGACTATGCAAAACCGCTGTTTGACGAATATAGCGAAAAACTAAAAATTCCTTATAACGAACTAAAAATAAAAAAAGTAACAGCAAAATGGGGGAGTTGTACTAGTGATCAAAGAATTATGTTGAATACAAATCTTGTACATTTACCAACCAGATTGATTATATATGTAATAATTCACGAAGCTTGTCATCTAAAAATCAAAAACCATAGTCCACGTTTCCGAAATCTAGTTGAAATCTACTGCCCAAACTATAAACTACTTAGAAAGGAATTAAGAAATTATGTATTAAAATAGAAAATTTAACAATTAAACTTTGAAAAATGTATAATCCCTATGATTTTTATTTTAAAAAAGCAAAGAAAGATTGATATAAGGCACGTAGTGCATTCAAATTGGACGAAATCCAAGAGAAATTTCACTTGTTTGATAAAACTACCAAGCATATAATTGATATTGGCTGTGCGCCATGAAGTTGGTTACAGTATGCTGTTTCTCAATCGCAAAAAAACAATATAAAAGATTACAAAATAATCTGATTTGATATCAAGCCTGTTACAATTAATGTTCCAGGATTGTTTACATATGTCCAAGACATTACAGATCATGTAAAAGTTAAAAAACTTTTGGGGGAGCAGGGGATAAAGCAAGTGGATCTTATTCAATCAGACATGGCCCCCAACACTACATGAATTAAAGACTTAGATGCAATGAGATCTATGTGATTAATCCAGGACACGCTATGGATGTACAAAGAAATACTTAAACCTGAAGGAAAATTCGTAATTAAAGTTTTTATGTGACCGTGATTTCAGGAATTTGTAGCTGATCTGAAATCTCATTTTTGATGAAATCATATCAAAATATTCAAACCCAAAGCCTGCAGATCCCAGTCAAAAGAAACCTATATAGTTAAGATATAAAAAACAAAAAAACCCTGCACAATGCAGGGTTTTCTTTATATGTGTTTTTGTTTGTCTTTGTTAGTTTATTATTGCATAAGATTTTGAACTTCTGTGTCAAATTTTTCAAAAGGATATGCACCATTAACGATAACGTATTTACCCGTTTCTCTATCAAGAATTACATTTCAAGGAGTCCCATTTATTCCAAATAGTGTACGAGCTTCCTCTATGATTCCATCAACTTTCGAAGTAAATTCTCAATCGTTTACACAAGAAACAAGTCTATTTGAATTTACGCCAGCTTCTTTTGCCATATCGACTATAATATCGTTATTAAACGTAGATTGCTTGAAAGCACTATCTATAAATTTGTAAAAAGCATCACTTCATCACAGTTTTCCAGCACATTCGGCAGCTTCAGCTCACATAGGAGCTGTAGGATGAAGTTGTACCAAAGGCATATTTTTGAATACCAAAGCTACTTCATTTGGATATTTTTCTTGAACTTTTTGTAATGTTCTATCGTTGTGATGTCTTTGACAGAACGGACAAAGAAAGTCAGAATATTCAAATATTATAAATCTAGCATTTTTATCTCATTTTATAAACGATCCATCCATAATAGAAGTTATCTTTTCTTGGTCCAATATGCTTGGATTTGATGGTTGGTCTGTGTTATTTTCTGTTGTAGACTCTCCCATTGATTCAAGAACTTGATATAGTGACTGAGCTTGTTGGTTTTTGAAGTTTTCATTTTTGTAAAGTTGTTCTACCAAAGTGAAATTTTCTTTTCAACCAGCTTTTAATTGTTCCAACCATAGAGCATCTTTTTTGAAAAATGCTATATACGCAGCCAAAATCAAGTTTATTCAAACAAGAACAATTATTGCTATTTTTAAGTAATCCATCTTATTGGATTTTGTTTGTTTTTTCATAAATGTTTTTTATAAGAAATAAATTTTTATTGAACTCATAAAGAATTCAATCATTCTTTTATTGCATCTCTTTGTTGGGAAATGTAAGACGGATTTTGATATAATTCTTTAACCAATGTGAAGTTTTCTTTTCATCATGACTTAATTATTTCTAGATCTATAGCATCTTTTTTGAAAAATGCTATATACAACAAAAGTATAGAACTTAAAGAAAGAATTGCTATCAAAATTATATCAATATTTTTAATGTTTTTCATTTGTTATTCTTGTTAAGAAATTAAAGTTCTTCAGATTGTCATTGTTCTTCAGGATAGAATTGCATGTCTTCTGCAGAAGGTGCAAATTGTTCTGGTTGTGATAGTATTTGAAGAGCTTGTTCTAATTGTTCTTTTTGTTGCATTTTGTATCCTTCTGTTTCGAATACTTGTTTCAATAAGCTATAGTTTTCTTTTCAACCAGCTCTTAAAGTTTCCATTTTTGTTTGATTAACTAGAATAATTGCTAGTAAAACAGTATTTACTATCAAAAAGATGGTAATAAATAGGTTTTTGAAAGAAGTACAACAAGAAGTTTCTGTAGAACAACAAGAGTCTGACTTAGAAATCTTTTTTGTTTCTACTGTAACAGCAGGTTTTTTAGTAACAGCCTTTGCAGGAGTTTTTTTTACGGTTTTTTTAACTACCATGATAATACACAATAAAATATAAAATAGACTACCACTCAAAATATAAATTTAAAAGGTAAAAACAAGTTAATACATCAATAAAAGCTATTTTGAATTGACTTTTGATTGATAATGTTTATGATAAAAAACAAACAAAAAACTAAAAAAATCCAAAAAATGAGAAAATTGATATTAATCTTGGTTTTGCTTATTGTTGTAAGCATCTCAAGTAAGGGGCAGTTCAAAAACTTTGCTCTTTTAGAAAATTATTCGCTTTTGGTAAGCGAACTTGAACCATTTAAACCTGTACCTAGTTCTGCAGAATTTTATTTGGAATGGATGGATACAACAGTATCTGTTCATCGAGAAATTGCTAATTATCTTCAATTAGATTTTCCTCTGGATACGGCTTTGTTGGCCAATGAAAGAAACAAAAATATAACAAAAGAGGAGATTGATCTGATTATGAGAATTAAGATGGTTAAAAGTTTTCCAAATTTAGAACAAATAAGTTCTTCTGGGAAAAAGAGAAAAAAAACTAGGAGGTCAGCTTATGAAATGCAAAGGTTAGACTTGATAATTAGTTCTTTTGCAAAAGCAAAAGCAGATTCAAACTTTGTATTTATGAGTAAAAACCTTGAATTGATGGTTTTCTATTACCAAAATCGAAGTTTATTATCAACAAAGAAAGCATTTAAGAATTATGAAAAACAGTTTCTTTCTATGAGAAAAGAATATGCTGATATGTTGGCAGCTTGTTTTGAAGCGGGAGAGTGTAGTAAAGGTCAGATAAGCAATTTGTTTTCAATTTCTTTAAATGCGTGGCCAGATTTGAGCTTAGCCCAGGCTGTTCTTCAAAGATGGTATAATCAAGAATGGTTATACCTATTTAGAGGGGTAGATATAAACAGGCTTGAAAAAGTTACTTTTACTTCTGCATCAGAATGTTTCTTGTCGTTGTTATATTTGTATAACATTGCAGGAAAAGAGGGTGCTTATGAATTGGTTGGTGCATTTGAAAGATTATTTAAGCTTCAATTTTCATCATGGGAAAAAGAAGCTTTTGCCAAAAATCTTAGGAGATACTTGAATATAAAACAAAAGGTATTTCCTCAATAAATTAAAAAGGAATCTAGTTTGTCTAGGTTCCTTTTTTGTTTGTGTTGTAGCCACAAACCAATCCAAATATCATAAAGAAAATATAGTTTACCATACTATCTTCAAATACATGCAAAAAGAATCATATTATCAATAAGGCAATTCGTCATATACTCAAAGCGTTTATATATTTTCACCAATATTCGCAATAAATAAGTTTTTTAATTTTTTTGGAAAGCAAAATATATCGACCAACAAAAAGAGAAAAGCCCAATATACCAATGTCTATCAAAAGTTGAATAAAATAATTTTCTGGTAAAATTTTCCCATTGTGGTGAATTGCTGGTCAAGAACTACCAAGTCAGTATCAAAATGGTTGTTTTAAAACATATCATATACTAGAAAATTTTGCTTTTATATGAGCTAGGGTCGAAGTTTCCTTGAGAAAACTAAGTCCCAAAATTCCCAAAATTACAGCGATTCAAACTAAAATCCCTATTTTCCAGTTGCGTTTCCATCGTTCAATATTTATTAAAAACAAAACAGCAATAGTTCCCAAAATAGCAGATCTAGACAACGTCATAATAATTGCTCCAAACCAAACTATATAAACAAACAAAGAAATCAGATTCTGTTTTTTTGTAAAAATTTCCTTCAACGAATTTATTGAAAATCTAAAATAGTGTATAATCAAAGGTAAAAACACAACCAAGAAATATCCATAATTATTTGGTCCTGCAAATATTCCTTGCCATCTTAGTGTACCTTCAAATCCAGTAAGATAATAGAGTGGCGGATTTGTTCAAAATTGAAAATCATTTAATGGGCCATAGCCGATTTCAAAGAAAAAATTTGGAAAAATTAATTTTGCTCATTGCCAAAGAAATCAGAAAATCACAACACCTACCAACGTCCACACAAAAAATGTTATAAACTTTTTGATCTTATCATCTTGTTTAGAAATTTCTTTTTTGGTTCATTGTTGAACAAGTCCATGACCCAAGAAAGTTGCGCTCAAAAAAATAAAAAGATAATAAAACCCATATTTAAAGCCTACAAACATATCATAAAGAGCTTTATCTTGGATATAAGAAAAAAATAAAGAAGTTGCTAATAATGTAAAGAAAAGATATCGCAAATTTTTCCATTTTTTCCAATAGGAACCAAAAGATTTGATATCTACAAAGAAATAAACAACCAACAATAAAATCCACAAACAATCTCTCAATAACGCAAAAATCTGCTGCGAATTTCCGCCAAAAAACCCATATCACAAAATAGTGACAAAAATATGATAGAGGAAAAATACAACTAAAAATCCACGAAGAATTAAGAGCATCACTAGTTATTATAAAATAATTACGCTTCAAAAGATATTTAAAATGCATTGAAAATCAACTCTTATTAGATAGATTAGATGAGTTAGATAGATTTGGTTTTTAGTTATTTGATTTGTTTTTTATTGCGAAATAACTTTATAAATTTACGATTAATTATAAATGACCAAAATAAGTGTAATAATTCAATCAAGGTGATCAGATTTGATTAATATGAGACGCAGTGTTTCCTGTTTTCTCAAACAAACACACAAAGAAAAAGAATTAATTCTGATTATAGATCAAATTTTTACAGAGGTTTCTTATCAGGATTGGTTAAATGATATTTTTGATTCAAAAACTCACGAAAATATTCGTATTTTTTCTAACTTAAATTCTAAGTTTATGCACAAAAACGTATCTGCAATGAGAAATTTTGGCTCAAAACAAGCTAAATGAGAATATATTTTGTTTATGGATGACGATGAAGATATTCATTCAGATTATCTTACAAAAAACCTAGAATATTGGAAAAAGTTAAAAAGAAAAATATGAAAAGATTTCGTTATTGCACCTACTTTAATGTATAGACATACTGGAGAAATTCAAAATCAATGATTTTCCCATTTTAGTTATTGGTTGTCCAGACCTATCGGATGCGTACTGGGGCAAAGAGAGTACGCGAGGATCCAGATGTACTCCTGAAATTCCTTGTTTGCCCCAGCCTACATCTTCCAAGAAAACGCTATGGATCAACGTTTTGATTTTGTCTATGAGGATTTGGCTTATACCCAATACCTCCACAGCATCAATTATCCGATAATCGTCACAAAACATATCAAAATTTATCACATGGAAAGAGACAAAACAAAACTTGAACAGGCATGGGTTGGAAATCCTACGCAAGCGTACAAGAAAGCCAAACATAGAATGCTATTTGTCCGCAAGTTTGCAACTTGACGCCAGTTATTCCAGTTTTTCCTCCTATGATTCCTGGGCCAACCCCTACGACTAACTCTCAAAGTCTTATTTTACAAAGTACCAAATAAAATCTCAATTATCAAAAATATTTGGAAGTGAACTTTTGACTGATTTAGAGGATAAAACAATCTAATTGCAATTCCAACCTAAATCCCTATAAACAAGACAATAGGTCAAGATTTTATTTTACCTTAAAAACTTATGGAAAAAGTACTTTTAGTCATTCTTGATGGATTTGGTATAAATGCAAAAACACCAGAAGAAAACGCAATTTTAAAAGCAAATACGACTACATTCAAAGAATTATTCTCTGATTTACATACAAAGCTTGATGCTTCAGGTAAGGCCGTTGGGTTGCCTGATGGACAAATGGGTAATTCTGAAGTAGGTCATATGACTATTGGGACAGGTAGAGTAATCAAACAAAACCTGGTTGCTATAGATGATATGCTTGATGATGGTAGTTTTGCAAAATTATCTGAGTTTCAACTCGGTATTGAACATTGTCAAAAGAATAAATCAAACCTTCATATTCTTCAACTTTTTGGTCCAGGATGAGTACATGCAATGGATTCTCATCTCAAAAAAATATTGCCACTTATACCAGAAGATATAAATGTTTATCTTCATCTTTTTGGCGATGGTAGAGATTTGTGACCAAGATCTGCAGCGGAATATATGCAAGAATTTGAGAATTATTTACAACAATTTCCAAACGTAGTAATTGCTTCGTTGGCAGGTAGGTATTATGCTATGGATAGAGACAATAATCGAGAAAGAGTCCAGAAAGCCTATGATGAGATAATGTTTTGACAATTACAAACAAATGATACACCAAGTGAATATATTTTAAAATCATATGAAAAAGAATTAACTGATGAATTTCTGGTTCCAGTAAGTTTTATGGATGGAGAACAAATAGAGGATGGTGATTCTATATTGTTTTTAAATTTTAGATCAGATAGGGCAAGACAAATGACTCAAGCATTAGTTGCTTCTATGAATCCAGAAAAAACCAAAAATTATATTGATCGTAATTCTAGATTTATGACAAAATCACTTAGAAATATTTATTTGGCTACTATGACAAAATATTACAAAGATTATGAATGAAACATTTTAATCAAACCTTTCGATATCAAAAACACTCTTTGAGAAGTGATTTCTAAAAACGAAAAAAAACAACTTCATATAGCAGAAACAGAAAAGTTTGCTCACGTTACCAAATTTTTTAATTGAGATAAGCAAATTGTTTATAATTGAGAGAAAGATATTTTAGTTCCATCTCATAAAGTAACAACATATGATTTGGACCCAGAAATGTCTGCACAAGAAATATATGATGAATTAGTTTGAAACATAAATTCTTATGATTTTACTGTGGTAAATTTTGCAAATGGTGATATGGTTTGACATACCTGAATTATTGAAGCGGCAAAACAATCGATTAAAAAGCTTGATAAAATCACAAAGAATTTACTAGATTTTTGTAAGAAAAATAATATACATCTTTTGATTACTGCAGATCATGGAAATTGTGAAGAGATGTGAAATGATGAAAACCCCAAAACAGCACATACAACAAACTTAGTTCCTTTTTGGTATATTAAAGATTCCAAAATTCAAAAAACCAAAGCGAAATGATGATTATCAGATATTGCACCAACAGTGTTGGATATAATGAACATACCGGTTCCAAAAGAAATGACAGGTAAATCTTTGATTTAACATCTACAACCAAAAAAAATGCCATCGAGCAAAGAAACAATTCAATCTCCTAAAAAGCAAAATCTTTTTTACTTGTTTGTCTTGTTGTGAGTTGTTTTTTGAGTATCTGTATGATTTTTCTTTGGTAAATCATCAACAAAACAAATAATATCGTGATTCTTGTATACGAATCCAGTTCTTGATTATGATGTTTCAAGTTCTATTATGGATAATAAAAACCTAAATCTTGAACAAGACTTACAAGAATATTTGGAAGCCAAAAAATGAAAAAACAAAACAACCCATATATCAGTGTATTTTAGAAATCTAAATAATTGAAATCGGTTTGGAATCAATGAAAAAGAAGAATTTTCACCAGCTAGTTTAATGAAGTTGCCATTGCTTATATCTTATTATAAATTATCTCAAGAATATCCTAATTTATTAAAAGAAAAATTACTTTATATTCCAGATCCAATAGAACAAGAAATTACGCAAAATGTTAAACCAGAGAAAACACTAAAACCATATCAAGAATATACAATAAAAGATCTTTTGGATCGTATGATATTATATTCTGATAATAAATCTTCTGTTTTATTGGAAAATACTATTGATTTTGAGTTATATAAAAAATCTTTTACAGATATAGGAATTAGTTTTCCAGAATTTAAAAATGGTATGTTTGAAAACAATATAAATATAGTTGAATATGCTTCTTTTTTTAGAGTTCTTTACAATGCTTCTTATCTAAATAGATCAAATTCTGAATATATATTAGATTTGCTTAGTAATACAACATTTGTTAGATGATTAAACAAGGGTGTTCCAAATAATATTGTAGTAAGCCATAAATTTTGAGAAAGAGTTATTGGTTGAGAGAAGCAACTACATGATTGTTGAATTGTGTATTATCCAAATCATCCATATATTTTGTGTGTCATGACTAGAGGTTGGGATTGGGAAATGTTGGAAAATATAATTACTGATGTTTCTAGAAAAATATATAGCGAAGTTGATTTACAATATAATAAAAAGTAAGACAAAAAATAATTTTTGTCACAGAAGTCAAATTAATTCGTATATAAAAGTAGAATTATTTTTTATTTGAGTCAGTATTCTTTATGAAACATTGTAATCTCAGAAAAGAATATTCAGCCATTATTCCAATGTTTGGCAATAATTTTCTCGTAGCACGACTCAAATATATAACCACCCTGCAATAAGAGCGATTATATAAAAATAAGTGCTACGGAATATAAAAAAACCGTAGCATTTTTATTATTTTTAAAAGAATTATGCAGAAAAACAAGCAGATCAGCCCAAAAAGAGTCTTAAAATATTTTTGGAAAAAATATATGACAGAAAAAAAGTTTTTCTTCCCTTTGATTATTTTAAGAATTTCTTTGACATTTATATGATTGTTACCAGCAATATATTTCAAAGAAATAATTAATGCTTTATCCTGATCTATTTGATGAGATAAGAGCCAAATTTTTGCAGTAGCAATATGACTTTTGCTTACTATTCTTTGGATTAAGCTTACAAATGTAGCGATATATAGATCATGAGACTTTATGATGATCAATATGTCTGTAAATATAATGAAGAAAATTTATTTAGAATGTTTTGATTATGTACACAAACATTCGTTTAGGTTTTTTGCAAATAATTTTACTGGATCTCTTATAAAAAAAATAAATAAGTTTGTTGGATCTTACGATATGATAACAGATACAATAACATTTGAACTTAGTCCAATTATATTAAATCTGATTTTTATTTTGATTATTATTGGTTTTCAAGACCGAAGACTTTCTTTGATAATGTTTGTTTGGTTTGTTGTTTATGCTGTTATACAATATTTCTTATATAAGCGAAATTATCCTTATGAAATAAAAGCAAATGAACAGGATTCTAAAATATCATGAGTTTTGTCGGATACAATTACCAATAATTTTAATATCAAAGTGTTTTCAACACTCAAAAGAGAATATAATGATTTTGAATCTCAAATCACATTTTGGTCAAAGTTACAGAAAAAAAGACGATATAGAGCTATGCTTATACGATCGATAACATGATTAATGATGTGATTTATAGAATTTGTTGTTTTTTATATGGCATTGAAATTCTGGTCTCATGATACAATAACAATTTGATTTTTTGTTTTGTTACAAATGTATTTGTTGAGATTGATGGATCAATTATGGTGAATAGGAAATGTTTTTAGACATCTTTATAGATGATTTAGTGAATCAGCAGAAATGCTAGAAATTTTGGATGAACAGCATGAAGTGCAGGATTCTCCAAACGCAAAACAACTCAAAGTTAAACAATGAACAATAACTTTTGATAAAGTGAGTTTTGCATATGAAGGAGAGTCTGAAGTGTTTTCAGATTTGAGTTTTAGAGTTAAGTCAGGAGAAAAAGTTGCCTTCGTCGGAGAATCCTGAGCCGGTAAGACAAGTATTATCAAATTATTGTTTAGATTCTTTGATATCCAAAATTGAAAGATCCTAATTGATGATCAAGATATTAGTACAATAACCCAAGAAAGTTTGAGAAACTCTATATCTCTTGTACCTCAAGATCCAATTTTGTTTCATAGATCAATCAAAGAAAATATTGCTTATGGAAATCCTCAAGCAACTGATGAACAAATTATAGCAGCATCCAAAATGGCTAGATGTCATGATTTTATAATGAAACTCAACGATTGATATGATACTTTGGTAGGAGAAAGGTGAATCAAACTATCTGGTTGAGAAAGACAAAGAGTCGCTATCGCAAGAGCAATTTTGGAAAACAAATCAATTCTTGCATTAGATGAAGCTACTTCTGCGCTTGATTCTCAATCAGAAAAACTTATTCAAGAAGCAATGGACGAAGTTATGAAAAACAAGACAGTTATCGTAATCGCGCATAGACTATCAACAATCATGAAAATGGATAGAATAGTTGTAATGGATACATGAAAAATTATTGAAGAGTGAAGTCATGGTGAACTTATCAACAAAAAAGATTGAATCTACAAAAAATTACGAGACATCCAGAGTGGATGATTTGTAGAGTAGATAAAAAAACCTGCATTAGCAGGTTTTTTCTTATTCCTTCATTTTACATTTACTAATTTCAAAATTTAATTCTTCAATCGATTCTTTAATTTTAGAAATTTCTTCTTTTTTTTGTTGTACAATAATGTTTTCAGTATTACTAGAACTCATTTGTTGTACAAGATTCTTTAGATATTGTAAATACTCTTCCTTTTCTTTTAGTTGTTTTTGTAAAAAAGCCAAACCAGAAATAGTTTTTTTCCCGTTAGTTTTTAGTCATATAGAAATATCTATTATGTCTTCTTTTTGGTAACCACAAGGGATTTTTTCATGATGAACAAGGTATAATACTTCTTGAGCGTTTAATGTTTTATTGAATAAATACTCATTATCTTTTGCAAACTTTATAAAATCTGGATTTGATCTAATAAATATAGACACTGAATCATGCTTTTTTAGACACAATCAGTTTTTCATAGCAGAAAATTTATCTATTATTTCCATAAATAGTGATATAGAATAATTTTTCTGAATATTTGAGAAGTGTTTGAGAAATCATAAAATATCTGCATCATCTTCGAGTCAAAATATTTTTAATAGTTCATCTGTAATTATTGGAAGGTATGGACGAAGAAGGAGTATTATAGCGTGAGCTATACACAAAGAAATTTTATCAGAATATGAAGATGGGGCAGTTTTTATAAGTTCTAAATATTTTGATGAAAAATCATTATGTATAAAATCAAAAATATTTTTTATAAATATTCATATTTGCTCAGGCGAGCTTATTTGTTGTTGTTCTTCTATAAGACTGTTTGTTTTTGAAATAATCCATGAATCAAATGCGCTAAATTCAGAAACATTATCTTCTAGTGTCTTTTGAATTTTTTTGAAAGAAGTTTCTTTTGATAGAGGTCACGGAAAAAAGGTTGTTTTTATATATCTACAAGAATTCCAAAATTTTGAGATAGAAAAATCTCGATTTTCAAATGTGCTATTTCAATAGTTATTTTTTCAATCAGATAACGATAAAAAACCTATTTTAACACAATCAGGGTGATGTTTTTTTGTTATCTCAATGTCTGCAATAGGAAATGTAATAGCTTCTTTTTTGTTTTTTAAAGAAGGAATTGTGCTTATTTTATCTATTATTTGTTTTCATGTATAGTATTCGAGAAACAAAATAATTTTAATTATTGTTTTTAATGTATTTTCATTTGTACAGAAGACTCATCAATCAATAATGTTGTTGTTCTCTATTTTTTTTAGAAAAATAGCTGTTATTAAAAAGTCATAATTAACAACTTGATTGTAGTGCTTTATGTTTTTTGTGTTTGGATCTAGTTTTTCAAAAGCAAATTTATATTTTCCATGTTCTCATTTTTCTAAACAAAAAGAGTCATCCAAAATTTCTATTAATTGTCATACATTTTTATCAATAGACTTTTCTTGTTCTAAACTATCTATAATTTTAAGTATTCAGTCAAATTCTTTTTTTGTTTTTGGGTATTTCTTTTGTATAGCTAAGAATAGTTTTTCAAAAGCTTCTTTTTTGTGGTCAAATATTGTGCTTACAAGATCTTCTGCAGAAAATGTAGTAGAAATTAGTTTTGTAGAAACACAATGAAGAATAAATAGTCAAAAAGCAAAACCATTTTTTATATCAGACTTTTCATAAATTTCTTGTAACCATTGAGAATCTAAAAGGAAAGTGTCATTTCAGTTTGTTCGTAAAGGAATAGGAATTCATTTTTTCTGATGAGATGATGCGATCCAGTATGAGTTGTTTATATAGTCGCTATCTATAGATAAAGAAATAATTTGTTCTTTTTTGAAGAAATCTAAAACAAAATCATCAGGTATCTTTGCAAAAAATCATTTCCAGCTGCGAAATATTAAATGTTCTTTATTTTGTTTGCATATGGGAGTAGTTCAATCGATTTTTTCGGTTTTTGTGAGATTTCAAATATCAGATAAACTTTGAATAATGTTGGAAAAAAATTCTTCTGCTGGTTTTTTTGCAAACAGTCATCCGTTATCAGTAAAAAATCCATCTTTATCTATTGCATATGTATCAATTGGAAGGTCGTGATCTTTTGCTATAGCAAGTCATAATTTATCATGTCCAGGAGTAACTCTATAAACTCATCAATATCTAGTAAAATCAGCCCTTTCATCTATAATAATAGGAATTGTTTTGTTTATTATTGGAATAATTGCTTCTTGTCATTTTAATTGTTTCGCTTTTTTGTGTTGAGGATGTATCGCAATTGCAACATCTCAAAAAATTGTTTCAGGATTTTCTGTTATCACATCCAAAGAGTGGTTCTTTGTGCTTACAAAATATTTAATAGTATAGCGATTTTTTTTGCTAGGAATTTGTTCAACTAAATCAAAGTCGATTGGTGTTTGATTCTTTGGACTTCGATATACCAAGAAGCGGTCTTCAAAGAATATTCATTTACGATAATTTTCTGCAAAAAAATCTTGAAGGAAAAAAGAGAAAGAAATATCTTTGTCTCTATCAAAATTACCTTTTAGATAAGGAAGTCAAAAAGATTTTAGTTGTTTTTTTAGAGATTTTCTTATTTTTTCTGATTCTTCTTTTTGTTTTAAAATTGGGTTAGTCAAAAAATCAACTTCTAAAAGATGTTCTCAATAATGAATAAAATGTAATGTATCTAAAACAAACAATCTAAATATTTGTTCAATATCAAGGTTATCTGTATATTGTTCGGGAAGGAAGAAAAAAGGATGTTCTTTTTTGTTATTTTGTTGATAGAAATCAGATTTTATTTGTTTATATTTTTTTGGAAAGTCACGCATAAGCTAGAAAACACAATTATAAATATAAAATTATTTTTGTATAAAAGCTAATCTATAGCTACCATATAAAAACAATGCAATAAAAACAAATAGTAAGAAGTTTTCAACTGGTCAGGTTTGAACTTTTTTTACATCTTCAATAACTAAAGCTTTTCAGTCTTTACAAATAGCTTGTACTGCATAATATGCATATTTTTCTTGTTTTGCGGATTTGTTGAAAGGGTATTCAAATCTGTTTTCTGTTACTTCTGTTACTTTTTGCATTTTGGAAATATCTGATGTCGCTCGTTCGGATCTATAAATAATATATTTTTCTACGTTTTGAATTTCATTCCATGTGAGATAGTGACGATCTCAAATTGTTGTATCATTTACAGTTATTCACTGAACAGTACATAGACTCTCAGAGGTGTCTCAAACAGTGGCTTGTACAATTTCTGATGCAGATCCAAGCGCTTCTCAATTTATATCAAGAGGAATAATTCTAAAATAGTAGGTTTGTCATATCGTTAGATCTTCTAGTATTATTTCTTTTTTTGTTACAACAGCTGATTCGTTTAAATTTGTTTGTTCTGTTCAAAATGTTACGTTGTATTTTGATGGTTCTGTTCAATCAACTTCTCGCGTAAGAGTTAGTTTATTTTTATAGACAGAATCTCAAAAAACTCTAACCCTACCTATGCTAGTGCCTTTTTCTACCAACAATCTAGATACGTTGTTGTATTCTTTTTTTTCTCATGCGACCAATAAATCAAGAGACACATCGATTTTTCATTCTGTATCTATCAACATTTCTTTGCTAAATGTTCAAGCAGAAATAAGATCCATAGGTGCAGATCTTCAGTTGCTTAGCCTTATTGTTGCCGAGGTTACTGTATCGCTGGCTGAAACTCTGAAAGTAACTTTTGTACCAGCTTTTATGGTATTTCATGGCACAACTTGTATGCTATTGAAAGTTCAATCAGTAACAGGTAAGTAACTAAAAGAAATACTATCAGATTCTCCTAAGACAACATTGTTTATATCCAAAATTTTCACCAACAAAGAGTTTTGTCATTGAGTTAGTCATGTTACATATGCTGTAAATCATCAAACAGAACTAGTCATTCAATTATATACTAGTTGGTTGTTTAAATATACTTCAAATGGTGAGTTAGGCAAATCAGAACTTCATCAAATAACTTCTAAAACTTCCGTTTTTTCGATTCAATCTTTTAGAGGAGAATTTATTGTTATTTTTTTTGTTGAAACAGATGTGCTAGATCATACTATAATAGTTTTTTCTCATTTTATAGAATCATCTGTTATATCAGATGCTATTACGGTAAAAGTTCAAGATTTTTTTATAATAAGTCATTTAGAAAAAGTTTTTACTCATTGATCTTGCGGTAGGAACGTATAAAGACCTTGACTAGGCACCGTATAATCTGCCATATCCAAATTTCATTCTACATCTATAAATACATCTCATTCATAATCTTTGATGATATCTCAATTTGACATTACGGCTTTTATTGTTACATCAACTCAAACATTAATATCAAAAGAACTAGGTTCCACTTGTACAATAAATGCTGCTGGTTGTTGTTGTGCGAATGAAAAGCCAATAGCAAGAATTGCTACAACCCCAAATATAATTTTTTTATATATTTTTAACATAAGATATTTTAGATATCATATAAATAGAATTAATTTCTATGTTCAGTTATTGATGAAATGTTTCAAATAGAAAGATTGTTTTTATTTTTTTCTGAAGTATAATAAGCTTCTTCAATTAAAACATCCTGAGGTAGTCATTGAAAAGGGATTATTATAGCACTTTCGTTCTTGTCTATATCAAAACATTCAAGAGTTATTTTTGTTGAATCTATTTTTGTGTCAATAACTGTGAAATTGCATTGTCATGAAATGTTTGATATATCCAAAAAGAATCAATCATTATGAGCCAATATTAGTGTTATTGGTTTTTTTCAATAAGATCAATCATAAAAAATATCCAATGTGTTATTATTCTGTTTGTATGCGATTTCCCATTTGTTTTTTTGAATCAAAGAAATTTCCGAACTATTTAATACGCTAGCTTGCAGTAAGTCAGGGTGTTTAATCAGAAAAAGTATTGCCAAAGAAAATATTCCTGCCAATAAAAAAATATTTATATTGCGAAAGAATCTTTTTGTGATTCTCATTGTCAATAATGAACTATAATAAAACAAAAAAAATATAGGAATATAAAACAAAAAATCAAATCAAAAATTTGACAAAAAACTTGTTTTTAAATATAATTAAGCAAAGAAAATTTTATTTGTATAGAAAAATAATGAAAAAAATAATTGCAATCATCTTTTTTTGTGCTATGTGATTGAGTAATCTCTTTGTTTTTGCTCAACAATGAAGTCGATGATGATATTGAGATGATCCATTGGAGGTCTTGGATAAAGTTGTTTGAGAGGCGAATAAAAAAGTTTCGTTTCAAGAAACAGCTTTGGATGATATAACAGATAAAGAGTGATCTTTTCAGGTACAGTATAAAATATCAAATACATTGGATTATTTGAGAGTAAATATTGCTCCATATCTTCAATGGGCAGTATATATTGGTCTTGTTGTTGCTGTTATTTTGATTGTTTATAATTGATTCTTGATGGTTACTCATACTATAAACAAAGAATGAGATTTCGAAAAAGTAAAAAAAAGAATTTGATATATTGTGATTTGAGTATTGTTGCTTACGTGATTTTATGCAATAATCAAATTAGTGGTTTGACTTATAAATTCTATATTTGGAACAGGTCCTGGATGAGATACAGGTTTTTAAAAACAATTTTATTTATACACTATAAAGATGTTTAAAAGGATTTCTAAGTTTGTATTAATTATAGCTACATTTCTTACTATTGGAATGGGTTCTATGAATGCCATAGCTCCGTCATTTGACAACAATTTTGCTAACTACCTTACAGATAAAACGCCTGATCAATATGGAAGAGTTGAAACCGTGTTTAGTTTTTCAAATTGTATAGATAGAAATCAGAGCATTATGGAAAACGTAAGAAATCTTTTTTACCCAAGTACATATAAAGCAAATTGTTGAATTGCTACTTGATGAATATTGCGAGATATGCTTAGAGTCATAACTTTTGCTTTGATTTTTCTATTTATCATTATGGCAGGTGTTAAACTTCTTATGAACTGAACATCTTGAGATGAAGCAAAAAAATCAGCCATGAGTATGGTTTATATAGCTTATTGAGCATTTTTGGTTTTTTGAGCGATATGGATATTATGATATGTTCTCAATATAGAAAGTGTAAAATGAACAACAGATTTGGTAAACAATTTGCAAAATAACTTGTTTTTACAGATCCTTACTTTCTTCAAAGTTTTGGCCTTCTTTCTGGCTATAGTAATGATGGTTGTTTCTTGATTTAAAATGATGGCAGCAATGGATAAAGAAGATAAAGTAAAAGCTGGAAAACAGTGAGCCATAAATGTTATTATAGCATTGGTATTTATTAAAATTATAGATTATTTATTTTATATTGCTCAAGCAGCGGATTTTGCACAAAGAGCATCAACTCTAGTTTTGGATGTAGCAAAGATACTTGGTTGGATACTTGGTATTGCATTTGTATTGGGTCTATTTTATGCTGGTTATCAAATGTTTTTCTCTGGGGGTGATGAAAAAGCTATGAAAAAAACACAATCAATTCTGATCAATATTGTTATAGTTTCTATAGTTATTTTTATGTTTATACTTTTGGTATATCAAATTTTCAATGAATTTGTAGGGTAGGGGTTTGTGAGTTTTTTTGATTTTAGAAAAAGGGAGTTTTTAACCCCCCTAATTTAATATTAGATCTATTCTTAAATGAGTTGAAATACTTTCTCATTTTTTAGAATAGATATTGAAAACGCATTCACACGATGCCAATACTGTTGATCTGAATCAGCATAACCTATTCTTACACAAAGTGTCTCTTCAGTAGTGAGGTCTGAGAAGCTTTTGTCAAAATCATGGATTATGATTTGTTTAGAAAAGTTTATTTTCTCACCAATATTATTTTCAAATGAATTTGCAGGAATGGAAAGCACCTCAAGATTAATTTTCATTGTTTTTTTTATCCAAAGGTTTTTCCAATGTCGCTCATACGTGATTTCATTCACTTTTGCTTCGACATCGTAGTATTTTCGATGCCCTCCGTTGTAATTAATTGTTGGTAGCCTTAGCATATTTTTTTGTTTTTAGTTAATATTTTTATTTTCTATGTTAATTTATATATTTTAAAAACAAAAAGTCAAGTCTGGTTGCTTTTTAGTTATCACCCGTAATCATTTCTATCATCTTTTTCCAATCAATATTCTCATCCAAAATTTTCAAAGCTTTTTCTCTATCGAAATTCTTGGTTTCTTCACCAACAAGATCAACAGGAATTTTTAGAATAACTCTCGGAATCTGAAATTTCTGAGCAACATAGTCGATCGCCCGGCTTTCCATGTCGACAACATAGTTTTCTTCGTTCAATATTTTTTCAAAAACTGGCGTCTCACTACAAAAGCAACCGCTTACAGGAGCGAGGAGTTGGGGAATTGGAACGATGCTTTCTTTGTTTGTACTAGCGTTTATTATACGTGCAACTTGCACTAGATTTTTTTTCTCTCCAACATAGCCACACACTCAAATATTCAAAATTAAATCTGGGGTTTCTTCTTTATGAGTCAAAATATAATTCGTCAATCAAAATATCGTTTCGTAATTTCACATTCCCGTCGTCAAAAAACTAACCGAAAGTCAAACTATATTCAGATTCTTTATATTGTTTTTTATAATTTTCATTTCCCCTCAAGTAGCAGCACAAACCAATATTTTCATGGATAAATAGTAAATGATAAATATTTTTTAACGAACGATTATTTGAAGACAGAATATTGATGAAATTATGCTAATAAAATAGGTGAGCGCTTACATTTTTAGGTAAAGAAAACACATGGAGTCGAATTTGTTTGTGTTTTCTACCGTTAAGAAAATATAACAGCTCACGAGGGGTTTTTATTTTTGAATACTTTATAAATAACCCCGCTTTAGCGGTGGTTGGTTACTTTTTGACCTGGGAGCAAAAAGTAACATTATAGAGCAAAATAATTTTCAAAACAAATATTATTCACTATCAACTATATAGCTATTTAAAGTTGCAATTTCAAGTGAACTACTTATATTTTACAAAAGTTTTACTAGATAACAAAACGTCTATGGAAAACAAAACCCCACAAAAGCGCTATGTAAGCTATGAAGAATTACAAAAAAAATGTATTTTATTGGCAGAAAAAATAGAAAAAAGCTGATTTTCTTCCAATATGATTGTTTCTGTAACTAGGTGATGATTGCTTTCTGCGTATTTTTTGGCGGATTTGTTGTGAATCAAAAGTATTGAAACTATAAATATAATTACTCGCGATTGATTTGAATCATGAGAAGTTAGAGATGCTACCAAAATCCCCAAAGATTTTACAGATTTTAAAGCATTGATTGTAGATGACTTGGTTGATAGCGGAAAAACCATGAAATATATTCTCAATCAATATACGTTCAACCCATTGGAAACCAAAATAGCAACAATTTTCTGCAAAGAAGAGGCCAGTTTTAAACCAGATTTCTTTATTGAAGAAATTTCTTCCAATGATTGGATTGTATTTCCATACGAAAGATAATTTTATTTTAGAAATAGATATATTATGAGTAAAATCGTATCAATTGATGGTATGACTTGGATGCATTTTCATCATCCATCAAAAGAAGAAATACAAGAAATAGTCGAAACTTACGATGTTCATGAACTTATAGAAGAGGATATTACTGACAAAAATACTCAAGATAAAATAGATGTGTATGATGATGCAATTTTTTTGGTGCTTCATTTTCCAAAATATGACAATAAGAGTTGAAGATATATGTCCAATGAATTTAATATTATTTTGGGAAAAGAATTTATAGTTTCCGTGACAAAATATCACACTAATCATATAGAAAGTATTAGAAAAGAATATAATCAGGATTTGCACGAAGATGAGGATAGGGACGAACATAAATTTAAAATTTCTCCTTATTATATATTATATAAAATTATAGATGTAATGTATGACAAAGTTCTTTTGGCTTTGCAAAGGTTTAATCAAGATTTAAATGAATTAGAAGAGGCTGTTTTTGATGAAAATTATTCGAGTAAAGAACTTTTGGAAAAAATGTTGCTCAAAAAACGTAATATAGTATTTCTCAAACATGTTATTTTGCCTCAGGTAGAAATTGTTGAAGAACTACAAAAAGCAACAATTAATTTCTATTGATGAGATTTGGATGTCTATTTTGAAGATCTTCAATATAAAACAGATAAAATTCTGTCTACTATCAATATTACAATGGAAAACACAGAATCTCTTTCCATGGTATACAATACACTAGCAAATATTAAAACCAACTCTATAATATCTTTATTGACGGTTTTGACCATTGTTATTTGAATGATGACGATGATTTCAGGTCTTTATGGTATGAATGTTCGTCTTCCATGAGAAGGTAGCCCAGCAATGTTTTTTATGATATTGGGAATTATGCTTTTGGTTAGTTGATTAGTATTCTTTTTTGTCAAAAAGAAAAAGTGGATATAAGTTTCAAAAAAGTAAAAAGCTGCCGATTCGGCAGCTTTTCTAAATATTATATTATAAAATTTTTGCGGAGGATTTCCTCCATTTTTTGTTGCATCTCAAGTGCTTTTTCTCTTGCAACTTTGGGAAAATCTTTTTCATTGCTGGCAAAGATAATTCCACGCGAGTTATTGACGATTAAGCCACAATACTCATTAAATCCGTATTTTGCAACTTCTTCTAGGCTTCCACTTTGAGCGCCAATGCCTGGGATTAGTAAGAAATGGTCAGGAACTATTTTCCTTACAAACATAAGAGATTCAGCTTTTGTTGCTCCTACAACAAACATTGATTTATTGCAAGTAGCTCCCCATTCTAATGCTTTCTTAAGCATATGCTCGTAAACCAGATCTCCGTTCTCTTCAATATGAAGAGTCTGAAGGTCTGACGCACTTTCATTACTGGTAAGATTCAGAATAATAATCCATTTATCTTTGTATTTCAAAAATGGTTCCACAGAATCTTTGCCCATGTATGGGGCTACGGTTACCGCATCAGCATCCATTATTTCAAAAAACGCTTTGGCGTATTGATAAGAGGTGTTTCCAATATCGCCACGTTTTGCGTCGGCTATAACTAAAATATCAGGATGGTTGAACTTTATATAATTAATTGTTGATTGCAGTTGCAACCAACCCTCATATCCCAATACCTCATAAAAAGCGGTATTGAGTTTATATGCTACTACATATGGAGCCGTAGCATCAATAATAGCTTTGTTGAAATCAAGTATTGGATTGATATTTTCCCTAAGAAACTGAGGAATTTTGTTTATATCGGAATCCAAACCGACACACAAGAAACTTTTTTTCTTGTGAATTTGTTCTAATAATTTTTGGTAATTCATAATATTTTTTTTAGGTTTTTATTTTCCCCATGTATCAGGCGATAATCGCCATTCGTTGAGAAGTTCGAGTTGGTTTGGTTTTATGTAACCATTTTTAATAGCTACTTTTACAAGGGTTTCATAGTCGCTCAATGTAACAAGAGCAACATTTGCTTCTTCAAAAGCTGAAATAGCTTTTTGAAATCCGTATGTAAATATGGCAATCATTCCAACAACTTCAGCGCCGGCATCTCTTACCGCTTTAATAGCTTTTAAACTACTTCCACCAGTAGAAATCAGATCCTCAATAATAACAACTCTTTGCCCAGGTTCCAAAACTCCTTCGATTTGATTTCCTAACCCATGCCCTTTTGGTTCGGGTCGGATATAGCAAAAAGGTTTTTCTAGACAATCAGAAACAATTGCTCCTTGTGGAATCGCACCAGTTGCAACAGAGGCTATTACGTCAAATTCACCAAAGCGGAGTCTGATGTTTGCTATCAGATACTCTGTTATAATAGAACGAAGTGCCGGATACGACAAAGTTCTTCTGTTGTCACAATAAATAGGTGACTTCCAGCCAGATGCCCAAGTAAATGGATTTTCTGGTTGTAGTTTTACAGCTTTGCATTTTAATAGCTGAGTAGCTACATTTTTTTCTGTGTTCATAATATTTTTATTTTTAGTTGATATTTTGTTTGAAATGTAAATAGTATTTATGTATTTAGACACAAAAATCAAGTCTATCTAAAATTATTAAAAATCTGACTTTTGTTTTGCATTCCAATATAAAAATCATATAATTCTAGTCGAGAAATTCTTTTTGGAAGAAGGACTTAGAGACTTAGTAAAGTAGGTAGTTAACCAATTCCTTATTTTTCTAAGTTACTAGTTTCTTCTCCAAAAATTTCTTTTGCCAAGAGGCAATTTTATGTTTTTTTATACAAAATTATGTCAATTAAGAAAAAAGACGTAAAAGTGATTGCTCAATCTTTTGATCGAGCCGGAAAATCACTTTCTTTTGAAACAGGGAAATTAGCAGTCCAAGCTGATTGTTCTCTCAAAATTCAAATGGACGAAAATGTTTTGCTTTGTTCAACAGTTATGGAAAAAAATCCTAGAGAAGGAATGGATTTCTTGCCATTGATGATCGATTTTAGAGACAGTTATTCCGCTGCCGGTAGAATAGGTTGAGCTGCTTATATTAGAAGAGAATGAAGACCATCAGATCAAGCTGTACTTTATTCTAGACTTGTAGATAGAGCACTTAGACCAATGTTTCCAAAAGGAATGATAAATGATGTTATTGTTACTATTTCACCACTTGCTTTGGATCAATCTGCAGATCTTGGTGTGATGTGTATTATCTGATCTTCATTGTCTGTTTTAGCTTCTGGAATACCTTTTGATTGACCTGTAGGAGCTGCACAAATAGGATATATTGATGGTCAATTTATTATAAATCCAAACAAAGAACAATTGCAAAAATCTTTATTAAATCTAATTGTAGCTGGTAAAAAGTGATCAATAAATATGATAGAATGCGAATCCAACGAAGTACCAGAAGATATTCTCAAACAAGCATTTGTTCTAGGACAAAAAGCTATTGATGAATCTTGTGATGTACAAAACAATTATCTACAATTATTATCTATCACACCACAAGAAATCACATTTAACAAACCATCAGAAGATGTAATCGCATACGTTTCAAATGTTTTGACTTCTGACAAACTTAATGCTTTGACAGGAAATTCAAAAGTGCCTTTTAATACTTTGTTTAATCAATACCAAAAAGATGTTATCGAAATAGCAAAAGAGAAGATAGAAGACAACTCTTTAGAAGATTTTACAGAATCCAAAATTAAAATGGCGGTTTTTAATGTAATAAAAAACTTCCTTCGTCATCGCACTTTGGAAACAGGTAAAAGAGTTGATGATAGAGATATGCAAGAAATTAGATCTATTTATTGTGAAGTTGGTTTGTTGCCAAGAGTTCATGGTACAGGTCTTTTCCGAAGATGAGATACTCAAGTAATGAGTACGCTTACTTTGTGATCCCCATGAGATTATTTGATTGTAGATGATATGGAAAATGATTATGTAAAACAAAGATATATGCATCATTACAATTTCCCTCCATTTTCTGTGGGTGAAGCAAAAGCAATTAGATGAAAATGAAGAAGAGAAATTGGACATGGAAGATTGGCAGAGAAAGCTATTGAACCAATGTTGCCAGCAAAAGAACAGTTTCCTTATATAATTAGAATTGTTTCTGATTGTTTATGATCAGGTGGTTCTACATCAATGGGATCGGTTTGTGGATCGACACTTGCACTTATGGATGCATGAGTTCCAATCAAAAAACCTGTTGCAGGAATTGCTATGGGATTAATGACAGAACATCAAGAAGATTGAACTATTACAAAACATATGGTTTTGGATGATTTGATGGCTACAGAAGATTTTATGTGAGATATGGATTTCAAAGTTGCTGGTACAAAAGAATGAGTAACAGCTATCCAACTTGATACCAAGCTCAAAGGAATCACAATGGATATAGTTCACGAGACTATAGATAGAGCTTGCAAATGATACAAAGAAATCATGGATGTAATGCTTGAAACTATTCCAACTTCAAGAACATCAGTAGCTCAGTATGCTCCAAAAATCCATATAATGAAAATCAATCCAGACAAAATAAAAGAAGTTATCGGAAAATGATGAGATGTAATAAACAAAATTATCGAAGAATCTGGTTGAGTAAAAATAGATTTGGAAGAAGATGGTTCTTGTTTCCTTACTCATCAAGATCAAAAAGTTATAGACAAAGCGATTGAAATGATCACAGAAATAATAACAGATCTTGAAGTTGGTCAAACTTTTGATGCAAAAATCACGAGAGTAGAGGAATATTGAGTTTTTGTTCAGCTTCCAAAGAAAAAAATGTGACTTTGTCATGTTTCGCAGCTTGGTCAAAAATTTACACCACCATTAAGCAATCATTTCAAAATAGGTACAGAAATCAAAGTTACTATCACAGGAATAGATCCTACAGGTAAAATTTGATGTAAAATTGCTTCTTAATATTTGCATAAATAAATAGGAAAGATGGTCTTCGGATCATCTTTTTTTAGTCAAAAATTTGCAAAAAACACAATTCTGGTTATACTTATTGTGTATTATAAATTTTATATTATAGATTGTAAAAAATGGCTTTTGATTTCGATGGTTTTATTTTGGAAAAAATCGTTAATCCAAACACTCATTGTACAAATATTGTTTTTAAAACGGTTGATAATCCAGATATTCATACCAAGACAATTATTTTGTTTGATAATCAGATTAAATATATTCAAATAAACGAACATCAGACATTTATTAGAGCAAAAATTTTTATGAAATCGGATGAAAAACCAATCTCTATAGATTTTCAAGAAGACCAAACAGAGTTGTATGAGTTGTTTTTGAAATCAGTCTGTAGTAAGTAAGAAATATAGTACAATAGAAATATAGAATCAAAGTTTGTCTATTTCAATATTTATCTATCTATTTATTAAATTCATGAATCTCACCAACATCCAACGTATTGCAGATGATATCAAAACTATAACTATCCAATGAGCGACAAATATCGCCAAAGAAGCTTGTAAAATTATGGAGCAAGAACTAAGTAACCAATCTTTTTCCACACAAGAAGAATTGAAGGAGTTTTTTGATACGGCAAGTCAGATGCTCATTGATGCCAGAGAAACAGAACCATTGCTCCGCAATGGTATGAAATACGCAAGATCAAAACTTTATCAATGAGCATCACAGGCAGAACTTATAGATGCTTTCGAAGAATATCTTGGTTGGATTGCTGAAGAAGATAAAATTCGCCCAGAAATTTGAGCTGAATTGATTGATGATTGAGAAAATATTGTGACTCACTGTCATTCGAGTTCGGTTGTAAATGTTCTCAAAACAGCTCGAAATCAAGGCAAAAAAATTCACGTCTACAACACAGAAACAAGACCTCTTTATCAATGAAGAAAAACTTCAAAAGATCTCGTTGAAGCTGGTGTGCTAAATACAATGGTAACTGATAGTGCGGCTCCGTTTTTCGTAGATAACCAATACGATAATCATGTACATACTCACAAAGTTTTTATTGGTTCTGATTGTATTAGAACAAATGGGGATACAATAAACAAAGTCTGATCTTTTTCGATATGACTTTCGGCTTGGCATTCTGGTGTTCCTTTGTATATTGTAGGTAGTTTGCTCAAAGTTGATACAACAAATACAATCGGTATCGAGACAAGATCAGGTAAAGAACTCTGGGCTGATGCTCCAGAATGACTAGATATTCTCAATTACGCATTCGACTTAGTTCCCGCAAAATGTATCACATGAATCATTACACAGTTCGGCGTCATCCGCCCCGAAAACCTCGTCAAAGAAATTGAAAAAAGACATCCGTGGATGTTAGAAAAATAAATTCGATTTTAAATAATAAAAGAAACCCGAGAAATTTCCCGGGTTTTTTTCTTGCTTTTTCAAAAATTAACCATATAATCAACCATACAATCATATAGATGATTTTATTCCTAATTACTTTCTATGACTACAAAATTTATGACAACAATAGATTCTCGTTATATTAATTTTTTGAGGGCTTATTCAGATAAACACCATATAACCCAAAGGACAATTATAGAGAAAGCGCTTGATTTGTATATGAAACAACAAAAGGAAGAATACCTGGATAATCAATATTCCAAGATGGCAAAAGACGTGGAATATACAAATGAATTATCTCAAAATGCAGAGAATTATTTATCTTACTTGTAAAAATATGAAAAAGTATGAAATAGTTTTGGTTGATCTTAATCCTGTTGTTGGATCAGAGCAATCTAGTATTAGACCTTGTATAGTTATCCAAAACAATACGATAAATAAATATTCAACAACATTTGTTGTCGCCATAATTTCTTCAATTATCAAAGATTATCCTCATATGTTGATAGTAGATCCTTCAAGATCAAACTGATTATTACAAAAAAGCAGAATAGATCTTCTCCAAGTCAGAACAATAGACCAGAAAAGAATTGTCAAATCCTTGGGAATATTGGAAGAAAAATTCCACTGAGATTTAGACGAGAAAATAAAAATAGCTTTTGGATTATAAAAGAATTAACCAAAGAATCTATAAAAAAACCTCTCACTTTATCGTAAGAGGTTTTTTCTTATAAAAATCAATATCTATTTCTTCACCACATCTTTGATTCCTTCGATAGCTCTCATAATTTCAATTGGCATCATCCAAACTGTAGTGTTGGATTGATCAGAACTAATATCATTGATAGATTGAAGTGTTCTCAAATGTAATGCTCCAGGTGCTTTTGCCAACATTTCAGCCGCTGTTTTTAGATTCTCAGATGCAGCAACTTCTCATTCAGAAGTAATAATTTTTGCTCTTTTTTCTCTTTCTGCTTCAGCTTGTTTACCGATCATTCTTTTGAGATCATCTGGGATATTGATGTCTTTGAGCTCTACAGACAATACATCAACTCCCCAAGAATCAGATTTTTCATCTACAATTTCTTTTATTTTTTGGCTAGCTTCTTCTCTTTTTGCCAAGAGTTCGTCAAGTTCAAACTGTCATACAATATTTCTCATAGTTGTTTGAGCAAATTGTGTCATTGCATAATCAAGATATCTTACATTTATAACAGCTCTATCTACTTGATCTTCTTTGATTTTATAATAAATTACTGCGTTGATTATACAAGAAACATTGTCTTTTGTCATAGCTTCTTGACTTGGCACATCAACAGCTTTTTCTCTAATATCAACTTGTTGAGATGTTTGAATAATAGGCCAAACAAATTTAAAACCTGGTTTCAAAGTTCATACATATTTTCATCGAGTAAAAACAACTCTTCTTTCGTATTGTTTCACTATTCTAATTCATGAAAAAAGATATGCAATCACAATAATAATAAGCCATAATCCTGACATGATGTTTGTAATTATAATATAAAAATAAATTCAGATTCTTATTGTATGTAAATGATTGTAATAAAAAAAGCCCAATATTCAAGGGCTTCGGTTTTGTCATAAAAACTGAACAATAAAAGAAACAAAAAAAGAAATCATCACTAAATCAACATAATCTGTAGCCAAAAAGCAGCAATGAAAAGATTTTGTGATCTTCAATTAACAATTAGATACTGCCTTGATGATTCATGATTTTTTTTTGTCTTTTATTGTGATAGATAAAATTTTACCGTAAAGAAATTTAATTGCGAACGGTTATGTCTTCTATAAAGAATGAGCAATATTATTTGTAGACAAAGCAGGAATTTAATACTAATAGGAACTCGAAAATTAACAATAATATTGCCTTAATGAGAAATGAATTTTATCGTCTTTTATTGCGAGAGATAAAATATTGAAATATTTCAAATTGATTCTCAATATATAATTTTTATCTCAAATAATTTCTTTTATTCGCATTATGTTCTTCCAACGTTTTCCCATAATAAATCTGACCTTTGTTGTCATGCAAATAATAAAGATAATCAGTATAGGTTGGCTGTAAACTAGCCATAATACTATTCAAAGTGGGATTTCCTACTGGCGTAGGTGGTAGTCCGGCAACAGTTCTTGTATTATATGGATTTTTTGTATCAAAAACATTACGCGCAATAAAACTTGGGGTACAGTCCGCATAAGGAATCTTAAAAAAGTAACATAAACTAATATCCGCCCCAATCAGCATTCCTATTTGCAATCTTTTGATCAATATTCAAGCAACAACTGGTCTATTCTTTTCTACTCTTTCTTCTTTTTCTACGATACTTGCCATAATTATAGTTTTATACCAATCCATTCAAACTTGTGGATTAATTTCTTTTGACTTATCCCAAACTCTTTTTTTAAATGTCTCAAGCTGAAGATAAACAAGTTGGTCAATGATATTTTTTTCTATATCAACTTTGTATGTATCAGGATATAAAAATCCTTCCAAGGTTTTGATTGATCATGCATTTTTGAGAAAACTATATCTTTGTTGATATTTATTTATTATTTTTTGATCAGTGACAAATGAAATATATTCTCATGTCTCAATAACTCCTTTTTTAGATAAAGAGTTGTCAATATCGTAAACAGACCGTCATTCTAGAATTCTTACTGTATGATACGAAACACGAGGACCTTCCAAAATAGTTTCTACAAAAGTTTTTGGAGAATACAATCAGCTAAAAATATAGCTTCCCATTTGAAGTTTAGAAAAATCTATATCGTTACGTTTTACGTGCCATTTGATCTGTGTTTTTTGCTTCCAAGAAAAGTCTGTAAGAAATGTTTGAAATGTATCTCATTCTTTGATAGTTATAGTTTTCTGATAAGAAAAATTGTTTGCAAATAATATTTTATATCATAAGAAAACTAATATTCCCAATAAAATCCATCTTCAGATTTTTAATTTTTTATTATTTTTCATTATTTTAAATTAGCAATTAAATTGTAATTTCGCTTCGCTGTAACTAATTATAATTACTACTAATTACAATAAATTACGGATGCCAGTTGGAAATTACTGCCAATTACACGAGCGATAGCGAGTAAATTACTATGAATTACAATCCGCAAAGCGGATTAAACTAATCGTCATATCCTTGTTCATCCAAAGTCATTCCAACAATAGCTTCTTCTGGAGCTATGTCTGCACCGGTTTTAGGGTCTCTATTGATATATACATACATTGGCATAATCATAGGAACTCTACCGATAATTTTGGTAATAAATCATCCTAGATCTTCTTTTATTATTTTAAGATTGTCTTTGATATCCATGCGTTTTTTTGTGTTTTCATTATATTTTGCTCTAGCAAAATCTACTATTTGGGTATGAATATTTTTTACTTCAGAAGAATAAACAAATCATCTTGATTCTATTTGGATATTTCAGATGAGTTCTCTTGTTTTTGTATCAATTTTGAAAATCAGAGAAACAACTCAGCTTTCTGACATAATTCCACGTGCTTTGATAACGTATTCACCAGATAAATGTCATTGTCATTTACCATCAACCAATATAGTATCTAATTTAATTTTAGAATTGGATATCATAACAACATTATCGTACATTTCTATAATATGCCCATTTTGATGTGGCATAAGTATTCTTGTCTCAGCAATTCACATGTCAAGTCCTATTTTCTTGTGATCATATCTTTCTGCGGCAGCCATATAGTACGGAAGAAAAAAATCTGGTTTCAATAAACTTATAAATAACTTATGATCTTCAATATTTCCATGTCAAGACGCATGAATATCCATATCATCATTTGTTATTAGGTTTATTTCTTTGGTAACTAGATCATCTATCATATGTTTTACAGAAGTTTCGTTTCCTGGAATAGCTGTTGCGGACATCAGTATCGTATCTCCTTTTTTGAGTTTTACTATTGGATGTTCGTTTTTTGCAATTCTAGTAAGCGATGCAAATTCTTCTCCTTGAGCTCATGTACTTAATACCAAAACTCTTTCATCAGGAAGCGTATTTATTTGATCATCTAATTTGCGTATATATCATTTAGGAACTGTTATATATCATAGTTCTTGACAGATTTCTACGTTGTTTACCATAGATCTTCAAGATAGAAAAACAACTTTATTGTTTTTTATAGCACTATTGATTACTTGAATAATTCTTCAAATATTTGAAGCAAATGTTGCCATAAAAATTCTTCATTTAGTACTTCTGATAAGATCATCTAGATTTTTTGCTATTGTTTTTTCTGAAACAGACCATCCAGCTTTTTTTGTTCAAAGACTATCTCAAATATAAAGTTTTACTCATTCCATTCATATTCTAGCTATCTTATTTAGATCAGCTGGTTTATCGATAGCTGGTGTATGGTCAACTTTGAAATCTCCAGAGTTGAATATTAATCCTTTTGGAGTATGAATAGATAATGCCATAGATTCTGGGATGTTGTGGTTTACAGAAACAAACTCAAAAGTGAAAACCCCAAGTTTTACAATATCCATATTTGGGTCAACAATTTTGTATTTTATTTTTGCAGCTTCTTTTGGATCATCGAAAGTTTTTTTGATTATTCCCAAAGTAAGCGGGGTAGTATATATTGTAGGAAATCCAAGATCTGGTAAAATATGTCTAAGCCCTCAAACGTGATCTAGATGTCAGTGAGTAATTACAATTCATCTTAATTTGTGTTTATTTTTTTTGATATAAGAAATGTCTGGAATAATATAATCTGCTCATAATTGTTCATTTGCTGCAAATTCCATTCCTGCATCGATAAGTACAATATCTTTGTCATATTCGATATACATACATTGTCATACTTGCTCTAGTCACATTAAACTTCATATTTTAACAGGTGTTTCTCATTTTTTGATGAGAGCTTTTGGATTTTCAATTTCAGATTGTTTGTTGTCCAAATGAGATAAAAAGGCTCTAGAATTTAATTTTGGTTCATAGTTCTTTCTAGGGGATGTGTTTCTTGTTGCTGGTTTTCTTTGGTATGAAGTTCCGCGTCATACATTTTGTTTTGGATTGTTTTTTTTGTTGAAATCAATACTAAGATTTCATTGCATAATTTGATTCATGTTTTCTTAAATACATAAAATATAAAATAAGGTTTTATTTGTTTTCTATTTTCAATGAATAGTTTTTTAAAGAAGCTTAGATATAATGCAGAAAAAAGGAATATCCCAATTATTAGCATACAAACAGAAGAATTTTTGAAAGAACAGCTTTTGAAATACAAACCTCGTCATTGTATAGAAATAGGAAGTGCTATATGATATAGTACAATCTTTGTTGCATCCCTAATGCAAGACTGGAATGGTCAAGTAACTTCATTTGAAGTAGCCTATCCAGCTTATTTGGAAGCGTTAATGCATATCAAAGAGGCGAACCTTTGCAATATTACATTATATCCATTTGATATTGTCACTAGCGATGTAAGAAAATTTGTACCAAAAAAATGAGATTTTTTCTTTGTTGATTGACAAAAAAGTCAGTATTGAGTGTATTTACATGAAATAGAAAATATAAAAGAAGAAAATAGTCTGATTATTATTGATGATGTCATCAAATTTCATAATAAGTTAGATTCATTATACGAATATATTTCAAAAAAGCAAATTAATTATCAAATTCTGTCGATGGAGGAGGGGGATGGGGTTATGTTGATTGGTTGATAACTAGTATTACAATATTTTTGTTATTCCAATTTTGTTATTTGGAGTTGCAATTTTAGATAATTGGTTTAGATTCCCGATCTATCTTGCAATGTTTGATTATTGATAGGCGGGAATAAAACAATATCAAATATTTTTATTAATTTTCTAAATTAACTTTTTCATTTTCAGTTACATCAACTTTTCCTTCTTCAACCGCTAATTGTTCTAATTTAATTTTTTCTCACTCAACTTCCAATTGTTCCAATTTTGCCAAAACAGTATCATCTGTATAAATCCATTCTTGAGCTACAGCAAAATCAGCTGTACTTTCCAAAATATCCGGAGATTGTAAAAGAGCAATTCTCTTGTTTTTATAAACTATAAGATAGTTCAGAAGATCGTTTTTACCCAAAAAAACTTGTATAGTAATGTTTTGTATGTCATACTCACCTGGATAATCAACAAGTTCATATTCAAGTTTTTGATAACGCATATCTTCTCCAATAGTTTTGGCAAGATTTATGTATTTGTTTTCTGGTTGGCTTGAACCAAATAAAAGTTTGTTATCCAATAAAAATCAATCGTTGATAGCAGTAATAGTTGTCATAATACAATAATAAAAAGAATAAAAATTTTATCAAAAGAAGTTTGGATTTATAAGACGAAGAATAACTCAAGATGCTCATAAAAGAGCCAAAGCAGATATTATATTTCATATTATTTTTTTTCCTTTTTTTGCTCAGTCGTCGGTTCCTCCAGAAGCAGAAATCATAACTCCACCAACCAGCATTCCAATAAATCCGACTAAAAGAATAATAGAAACAAGTATTTTGCTTAAACCTCACATAAGAATAGGAAAGGCTGTTTCTTCATCTACAACCAATCACGCTTCTGGTTGTTTCTCATTACTTCTTCTAAAAACAATACATTGTCCAATAAAAGGCACACTAGTATTTAGTAATATACCTTCGCAACAAACTTCTTTACCCAATTCAATATCATAATATATTTTTTTACAGCAATTTCATTTAGAGTCTCTGAGACAGGTTGTTTGATTATTATCTCATGTAGTTTGTTGTGATGTTTGGCTTGTTGCTGATCATACTTGACCAGGTCATAATGCAGTAAGTGGGCTTAATAAAGGATCTTTTCCACATTCTCAATTCTCGTTTGGCGTTTCTCATGTTGGACAGCATTTTCAATTCTTATCGGTATTACCATCTCTACAACATTTTCATTCTATATCTGTTTTCATTCATGTTGGACACTTACAAATATGGCATTTTAATCATGGCATTCAACAACTTATATTCTGATTTCGATCACTTATTGAATTGCTTTCTTTGTCACAATAGCTATCCAATCTTTCTATCTCGTTTGGGTATCGATTACAAGTATATCGATGTCATAAGTTGGCTGATTTAAAAGGAATCTCTTGTCATGCCAATGTTGTATATCACCTTCTAATTGTTTCCAGTGCGTTGTTTTGTTGATGGCAAGCAGTATTTGCTGTTGGTTTTGCAAACATTCAAAAGCTTGTTCAACATAACACAAAAAATAGTAAGCACAAAGAAACTAAAGTATATAATAATTTGCTATTAAACATCAACTTTTATTGTAAATAAATTATCAAAAGAAGTTTGGATTGATAAGACGAAGTATTACTCAAGAAGCTCACAAAATAGCAATAGCAATAGCTACATTTATAATAAGTTTTCTTCACTTTGCTGCTTTTTGGTCGTCAGATCAAGCGGCAGAGATCATAACCCCACCAGCCAATATTCCAATAAAACCTGCCAAAATTATAATAGTAACCAATATTTTAACCAATCATCACATAAGTATAGGGAAAGCTTCTTCTTGGTCAACAACAGTTTGGCTTGGATCGTTTTTTACAACTCTACATTTTCAATTTACGCATTGGTATCCGCTATTTGGGCATTTGTCATCTTTACAGTTTTTTGCAAATTCAATACAGTTTCCTATAAATGGTACTTTGGTATTGAGTTTGATTCCACAGCAAACATCTTTTTCTGCGCAAGATCTACAAACTCAATCAATATTTTTTGTTGCCTCTGGGCATTCACATACATTTGTTGATTCAAACCAAGTTCATGGTGTTGATCAGCTAAGACAAAGAATATGTGCTCTCATTTGGCTTACGGATGGTTTTTGTATTTGAGGAGCGGAAATTGTTGGTTGAATCGAGGTTATTGGTGTTAACGATTCTTCTTGTGCTATTGCTATTCAAAATAAAAACAAAGCTATTAATAACAATAAGTATCATTTAATATGTTTTATTTTTTCCATAAGTTTTTCTAGTAGATAAATTATCAAAAGAAGTTTGGATTGATAAGACGAAGGATAACTCAAGAAGCTCACAAAAGAGCAATAGCAATAGCTACATTTATAATAAGTTTTCTTCACTTTGCTGCTTTTTGATCGTCAGATCAAGCGGCAGAGATCATAACCCCACCAGCCAATATTCCAATAAAACCTGCCAAAATTATAATAGTAACCAATATTTTAACCAATCATCACATAAGAAGTGGGAAAGCTTTCTCTTGTGTTACTGTTGTTTCGTTGTTTGCTGTTTCTGATGTTCCTCATTTTTTTCCAAATTCTATGCAGTTTCCAATAAATGGTATGTTTGTATTTAGCTCTATACCGCAGCAAACTCATGGGGTATCACAAGAAACACATTTACCATCTATTTTCTTTGTTCATGGTTTGCATACACATATTCATACACTATTTTTTATTTCTCAATCTGTATCGCATTCTGTTTGTCAAAAGCCAAAGGATCCGAATATCAAAAATAAAATTCAAAAAAATCAGACTATTTTTTTTCCAAAATTATACATTATAAATTATAGATTATAAAGTATTAATTATTTCATTTACCAAACTACCATCGATTTCTCATTTGTGTTTTGCCATAAGTTCTTTCATAAGTTGTCATCTTTGTGTTCTGATATCGGTTATACCAAGCTCAGCAATCATTTTTTTGATTATTTCTTCGGTTTGTTCTCTAGGCATAGTTGCAGGAAGATAAGCCTCCAAAATAGCTTTTTTTTGTTTTTCTTCTTCCAATTCTTGTGGTTTGTTTGCTTTCTCCAAAAAACCTATGCTTTCAGCCAAAGCTTTGACTTCTTTTTTGATTATTTGTACAACATCAGAATCTTCAGGATCTTTTTGTAGCTCTATTTTTTTATTTTTTATTTGAGCAATAACGTAGTTTAGAATAGTTTTTTTGAGGTCGTTTTTGTCTCTCATTGCTTGTTTTCGGTCTTCGGTAATTTGTTCGTTGATTGTCATTTGATTTGTTATAAATTAAACATTGAAAACTATAAAAAATGGTAGTAGAATTGCAAGGAGAATTATCTCTTGAATATTTCTATCAATTCAATAAATTTTGTGGCACATAAACATGCTGGGGTGATGGAATTGGTATACATGTACGATTGAGGTTCGTATGCCTTACGGCTTGAGGGTTCGAGTCCCTTCTCCAGCAAATTAAGATCTTTGGAGTAATCCAAAGTTTTTTTAAATTTTTAAATAGATAAAACATATCATTGTTCGCTATTTATATTTCTTAACGGCGAAAAACACAAACAAATACTTGGCTCTGTGTTTTTTACGCCTAAAATATAAAGGCTTCACTTATGATATATTTGTTTATTTTTGTTGAAAAAAACTACAAGAAACAAAAAAACTGACTTTATAACTTTATTTCTTTCAAAACTTTTTGCATCTTCAAAATTTTCTTTTGATAAGGATAAACTTTAGTTTTTGTGCCCAAAAATGATGCGATCAAGAAAAGATGTAATCTTGTGCTAATCACAATTTCTGCACCTTTTACAACATCTACAAAACTAGCAAAATCATGTTCTCGATCTAAAATTTCCATTTTGAAATGTTTCTTTAGTATGTCATAATATTTGATATCGCTATATTCCAAGTTTTTGCCTTTGCTGACAGGGACATAGTAAATATGATATCATTTTTTTGCATAACTTTCTATATCTTGAACTATTTTATCCAAAAATTTTTCTCCGTTTTTGTTTACATTGACTACTATATATTTTGCACGTCATTGTACGTGAGTAGGCCAATTCCAAGTAAAATAAGCTGTATCCATAAAAAATTCCACATTTTTGTAGCCAAAAGATTTGAGGTTGTCGACCGTTTCCAAGTCTCTTGCGTAGATATGAGTTACGTGTTTCAGAAATTCTTTGAATAGTTTTGTATTCAGATTTTTTTGTGGGATTTGGATTCCTCCCATCAGATAGATTTTGGTTTTCACGATCATTTTCTTCGTCAAGATTGGTAACAGGGAGACGAGTCGGTATCGATAGGAATTGGGGTTTTCCTCGGTAAAAATTTCTCCGCCACCAACAATTACGCTATCAATTTTCCTGTATTCCCAGAGTTCTTGCCGTTTTGCACCAAAAATATACCAGAAAATTGATCTGATACCTTTGGGGATTTCTGTGAGAAAGGTGATATCCGAGACATCTACGAATCCCTCCAGAAATCCCCTCAGCCACTTGTGGTCATATGCTTGCACAAAAACTTTTTTGCCTTGTTGTTGCAAAAGTTTGATAGTTCACGCCAAAATCAACTCGTCTCCCAAATTTCTATAGGATCGATTGCCGATTATCAATACGTTTGTTCAATATATATTCAGATTTTTGTTTATTTGCATAATTTATTGTTTAAGAAAAAACTACCAGCATTATACTAGTAGTTTGGAAATTATATTCAATTGATTTTTTTGTTAATAATATGTTTCAATAATATATTTTACAATTTCTCTAAGTTTATTTTTGAATTTTTCTTCGTTTAATATATATCATTCTGATACATCATTGATTTTTATTTCTATGTCTTTGTGGTATTCTTCATTTGACCATAAATTATCTATTGTTAATAAAATAGTATCTTTTTTTTCTTGAGAAAGTTTAGTATCTGTTCTATCAAAAATTAATTTATTTAGTCTAAAGTTTTTAAAATAAGTTTTATAAATTATATTATTTTTTTCTTCAGGGAAAAGTTCATCTAATGGGTATGATTTATATTTTATTTTTGTGGCTAATGCTTCTTTTTTGCTTTCTGTTTCAACAGCTTTTTTCAACCTATCTTTGTTTATAGAAAAGCCATTATCATTGAAGTCAATAACGTCATTTATATTTATATAAATACTAGGTTTTGATTCTCCCTGATATATTTTTACAATAGGGTTTGTTTCATCAGACATTGTTACAACATCTTTAGATCAAAGTATTTCAAAGATATCATCTCTTATTTGTTTTATATATTTACTATCAACTTTTTCTAGTCTTTTATCTTGTTGAACCTCTTCTTCAACAGTATCTTCAATATTTTGTCCAAGATCATCTTCAATTTCTTCTTCGATATCATCTTCAACTTCTTCTTCGATCTTTTCTTCTGGATTTTCGTTAGCTGATCAGCTAATTGGGTTGGTTTCAATTTCTGTTGCGGTGGCTGTTACAACAGCAGTAGCAGTAACTACTGGAAGATAGTTTGGATTTTCTCTATGTTTCCATCGATCATTGAGATATGAAATATATTGATCTTTTTTATCAGATAATGTTGGGGAAATGTTTCTTAAACTATTTTCTTTTACCATTTTTGTGTCTAATTTTCGTGGCTCAAATCGTTCTGTATCATCAAACTTTATGTTTCCTCTATTTATTTTAAAAGGATTCTCTTTATCTCAGATGTTCTTATCTTTTGTGATTTCTTTTAGTCTATTAGTTAAACTTGCAGCTTTCAAAAGTTCTTTTGTAGAGGCAAAATTAATAGATCAACCTTCTGCTAAAATAGCTTTATTTTCCAAATTTATCCTAGTTTTTTGTCCATATGTTGACAAACTAATGCGACCTCAATCATTTTCTATTTCTAATTGTTTTTTTGTTGTCTCGTCTGTAGGTCGATCAATATAGAATTGATATAATCCTTGTAAAATCTGATTTTTTTTATTTTCGTCTGTTATGTTTAATCAATCAACCATTGTTCTAAGTCTTGTTTGTTCATCATCTGGAATATTTACAGCTTTTTCAAATGCTCCCATAGCTTCTAGGTCTTCCAAACTAGGTGTTCAGCTACTTATATAGCTTTTAATTTTTTCATCCACTTCAGGATTTGTAGATTGGTAAGGGTTGTTTGGATTTCACATTTTTTGATTAATAAAAACAATACGTTCCATTACTTTACTTATATCTTTATCAAAAGATTTTTCTCTATTGCTTGTGTTGCTGATTTCTTCCCAAGTAAGTCCAACGCTTGTCAATGCGTGATCTACAAAACCATTTTTATCTTCTTTACCAACACTTTGTAAAAATTGTAATTGTAGTTTTGCTCTTTCTTTTTGTTCTGTAGTAGAGTTAGGTTCTGCAATAATTGTATTTAATTCAACAATCATTTGATCATATTTGTTTGAGTCTATTTTCATTTTTCAGTTTTCTTGAGTTAGCATATCTCTTATTTGTCCATAATTTTTCCCATTAAATAATGCCATAGCAGCTACTACAGCTTGTGGAGTGGTTTCAAGAGAGTTAGTTTTTTTCCCAATACCAACTCGATTGAAAAAATTAGCCAACATTTCTGACGGATATCCACCTCTAAAAAGATCTTGTGGTCTACCAGCTGTTGCCAAAAGTACTCAAGCTGTTCAAAGAACCCAAGCTCGTTCGTTTTTGGTTCAGTCAGCTTTACCTGTTACAATTCTCCAAAGAGATTTGAGAACTTTTGCTCATACAAAAATAGTTCATGCAGCTATAGCTACATTACCAAAACTTCTATAAAATTGCTGTGCTCTTGGAGATTGATCTTGAAATCATTTTGTTGTGTGGTCCAACAATCAGTAAGCTCATCAGTTTGCCAAAGCTTCATTTCGATCTTTATATTCTTGTTGTTCTGATGTTTGTTGAGCTTCAGGAGAATCAATCCCTCAAGTAATTCATCCAGGGGTATTTATATTTCATGTGTTATTTGCATTTGCGACTCAGGTAGTGACTCATGCGTTAATATTTCAAATATTTCTACTAGATATGTTTCAGCTTGCTGGTAATGTTCCAAAAGTGCTTTGTAAAGTCGGATCTACTGTTTGTAAATATTTATATGCACGTTCTTGTTCTGGTGTAAAAGCTTGTGTTGCTGGGTTTATTTTGCCATCAATTACTCATTTAAGATAGTTGTTTAGAGAATCTAAATCTTCTTGGCGAAGTCTTTCTCCAGCAGCAACTTGAGTTAAGCTTGTTATTTTTATAAGTTCTGAATTGTGTTTGCTCATAGATTCTGCTAGTTTTTTTGCTTCTCTTCTTCCTCTGATTTTATAATCAAAATAAGGAGTGTTTGGTAAATTTCAGTAATTTAGTGAAATTAAAGCATCATCTATATACAAAACCTCTGATGTTAGTTTATCTAGCATGTTTGACAAATAAACCAATTTGTTTTCTCACCTATATTGGTTTATAACTTCAAAATCAGTTCATCATTTTTCTATTTTTTCTATATCTCTTTCAATTTTTTTAATATCATTTAGGCGTGATTTTATTTGTTTTTGATATTGTTTTCGAAATTCTCTTTCTTCTTTTGGATTCTTTATTCATTTAAAACTAAATCTGATTCATTGTCCGCTTGTATATTTTAATTGATCTTCTAGTGTTTCTCTCATTTTTTCTGTAGTCAATCTAACAGAATTTATATCTATGTGTTTTGACATCATATCTATTTTTTCTTGTTCTTTTTTATCAATTATATCTGGATTTCACGAAAATATTTCAAGTTTTAAATTGTTTAGATCAATAAAAGTTTTTTTTTCTTCTGATTCTAATTTGTCATAAAACTGATTTAGAAATACTATTAAATTGCGTTCTCATCTTATAGAAAAAAGTGCTTTATTTTGTTTATTATAAAAAATAAAAGAAGTTCAGTAATTGCGAATTTCTGCTTGGGTTACGGGGTCTGATATATTGTTTAAAGATAATTCGTTTTCAAACGTATCAAAATTATCGACAACATCAACATTTGGTTTTTTAGACTCCTTTTGTATCTTAATATCTTTTATTTCGATATTACTCATCGTTTTATGATAAATAAAATATTCAATTTGATTATAACCCAAAAAGCTTTTCAATCAAAAAAAATCCACTTTTTATTTAAAATGGATTTGACAAAAAATAAAAAATATGTTTAATTATATAATTCGTTTTTTACATGCAATACAAAGTTATCAAATTGTTCTTTGTCTAGTGAATTAACGTCGTGAAGTTTGTAATATTCAATTATTTTGATTAAAAACTTAATAAGTATTTCAGAATCCAAAGGTATATTGTCATGATATTTGTTTGATAGTTTCTTTATATAGTTTATGTATCATGTTAAATTCATTGGTTCTTTTGAAAGCAATTCTTCAAATAGAGCGTCTATTCAAGCTTTGTTTGCTTCTTTTATATAAAAAGGAAAGAAAAATCAGATTACAACAATTGTATTTATTTTTTTCCTAATATATGTTGTTCATGTTGAATGATGTTTTGTTTTGAAAAATAATTCATAAAGAAGTGTTATTAGTTTTTCTTCTTTGATTGTATTTAGTAAAAATGTAAGGAATATTGCTAATTTATTGTTTGCTTTTTTGTCTTGTTGTATTTGTTGGTGGGCTTGTTTTGCTTGTTTTGATTCTTCTTGGATTCTTTTGACAGCTTCTTCAGTTATTTGGTTTATATTCTGTCTTGGTGATCATCAAACATCCAATCATTCTCAAATGTTTCAAAATTCATTTGCCATATTTTCATACTACAAAATAAATATACACAAGCAATACTTAAATTGGCTTGAAATTCAACACCAATTAACTATATGATAAAACACTGCGATTTTTTTGTTGCAAAAAAATCACAAGGTGAGGTGGATGAGTGGTCGAAATCAACTCACTGCTAACGAGTCAGACGAGAGATCGTCTCGCGGGTTCGAATCCCGCCCTCACCGAACTTCTAAAATTATGGCACCGTAGCTCAGTTGGTTAGAGCGCGCCTCTCATAAGGGCGAGGTCGGCGGTTCAAATCTGCCCGGTGCTAATTATTTGTTCATCTCGTCATTCAATATATTTTATTTATTTTAATTTGTGAAATTATGGCAGCAAAGAAAAAAGGAGGAAGAATCATCGTGGCTATGCAATGTAAAGATTGTGGAGCTACTAACTACCAAACGATGATCAACAAAACAGTTACTCCAAAATTAGAGCTTAAAAAATATTGTAAAAAAGACAAAAAACACACAACACACACATCTAGAGAAAAATTGAAATAGTTTTTTATAGAGACACAAATAGAAATATAATCTGATTGAAATTTAGATTTATATAGCTGTTTTAATAATAAACGATTTATCTTTAATATTTAAATTTATCTTATGTTAAAAATTAGATTATCAAGACAAGGAAGAAAGGGTAGGCCTTTCTATAGAGTTGTTCTTACAGAACACACAAAACCAGTAAAATCTTCATTTATGGAAGTTTTTGGTTGGTTTGACCCTTTGGCTCACAAAGTTGAAGTAAATGTAGAGGCAATCAAGTCTTGGATTTCAAAAGGAGCTCAACTTTCAGAAAGAGTAGCTAAAATTTTGTACGCAGAAACAAAAGATGCTCTTTTCCAAAAATTTTACACAGAAAGAACAAGAACAGCAAAAACTAAAAAAGAGGAAAAATAGTTGTGATTAATAGTTTATAATTTTTACTATTAACCAATAATTATGCCAGATATTTATAAACAAGTTTCTTTGGAAGATATATTACTTACTGTTTTTGCTATAATTGTGATTGTAGTACTTATTTGATGTTTATACTCATTTTTTCGCGCTATATTCTTTTTTATATTTAGTTGATGAAAAGAGGATCAAAAGAAAAAATGATGGAATTCTATTAGATTTATGGTGATTGGTATAATTCTTTGTATTTGATTGTTGGTTAGTTTCCCTTATGTTATAAAATCAATGAATGTCGAATTATCCGAAGAATATTCAACAAAAAAAGTCTTTAATAAAGCTGGCGAATTATTTAAAAAAATATTTGAGGTATGAAAAATAGTAAAAGAATGACAAATGGAAAATGAATTTCGTTGAAACCCATTTTATGAAATCAATAGTCAGTCTTCATCTCCATGATCCTATGACTTATAGCATACAAAACGAGCCTTCTAAATAAAAGAAGGTTTTTTTGTTTGTTGTTAGGAGTTGAAATAAAGAAAGAAAACACTATATACAAAAAAAATGTTTTATACTTTATTGTGTATTTATGTATAAAAAAGATCTTAAACATCAGGTAATGACTATTTTACAGAAATTTACCAGGTTTACCAAGCAACAAAAATCTTTTGTTTTGTATTTGTTTGGTCTTGCTTTTTTATTGATATTTTTTCCAATTATTAAAGTTTCTCCTGTTGCTTGACAATGATATGGAATCTGGATTCTTCATTGATCTTTCTTTACTACTATGGTTATTTTACTTATTAGTTTGTGATTTTTGTTGAGTTGGAATATGAGTTTTAGATTTAAAACAAAAGTAATCAATTCTTTGTGATTTAGAGACAATGATTCGCTTATTAATTTTGCTTTTTTGGCTGTTATTACAACCATATACTTTTCTATAGGTAATACTATTTGAGTAGTAAATAATGTTACTGCAACAATATGATTGTCAAAAATATATTACTTTACTTGGTTATATTTATTGGCTTGATTGGTTTTTATGTTAGTCACTATAATTAAAAAAGCAAAAGAAAATGCAGGAAAAACCAAAATAATCAATGTTGTTGATGAAAAAACTTTAAAGGAAATTAGTAATAGAAAATCATTAAAAGGTTTGTTTGATGACGATAGTGATGAAGAATAATTTTACTTTATAATTTATCAAAATGGTTCTTGTAGATGAAAATTGTATTGGTTGTTGAGTTTGTGAAAGCGTTGCTTGATCTATTTTTAAAGTAGAAGATGGGATGTCTCATATTATTAAACAACCAGAAACAGAAGAAGAAATATCTTCTACAAAAGATGCAATAGCAGCGTGTCCTGTTGCCGCAATAAAAGAATAATTATTCTAATAAAAAATTGGAAAATTTAGAGAGTATCCCCACGGGTACTTTTTTTGATAATCTCGTAATACAGCTTTTACAATATCTTTGTTGCTAAGATCGCTATTTATATCTACAAATGGACAAGGGCATTGAAGGCATGGGGCAGTAGATGTAAACAAACAATTTTCCATATCTTGAGGACAATTAAAACAGTTTTCTCAAGGATCTTGTTCTCAATTTCAGCAGCTAGCTCATCATGAAATAATTAAATCTTCAATAATATTTTCATAATCTGTTGTTATATTGTCTCAAGGTAGAAATGTGTCTTTTGGCAGAGTGGTGTTTCAATCCAAAACAGTATTTGGTGGTAAAACTGTTCAATCAGGTAAAGTAGCTCAACCAGGAAGTATTGTTCCAGGAGGGAATGTTGTATCAGCTGGTAGAGTAGTGTTGCTAGGAATTATAATATTATTTATCAATGTTGTTCAAGCTGGTATTGTTGTTCAATCTGGCAAAATAATGTCTGTGGTTATTGTTGTGTTTTGCGGAATTATAACACCTATAGAAATAGTGCTAGTATCAAATGGAGATGGTGTTCACACAGGAGTCCAATTGTTGTCACAATATAGTTCTAATCATATTTCAGGACATCAGTCGTAATCAGCAATACCATTCCATGTTTCTGGGATAAGAGGACAAAGATCATCTTTATCAGGAATTCCATCTCAATCTGTATCTATTATAGGAGTTAATCGATTAATAGAATTTTTATCAAAATCATTTTCCATAGCATCTCCAATTTGGTTTTTATTCAAATCAAGTTGATTTGGGTTTGCAGAAAATGGAGCGTTATCTAAAGAACAAATTCATTTAAAATGTGTTTTTAGTAGGTCTGTGTTTATTAGTTTTTGGTTTGGATCTTTTAGGGTTTCAAGATAATTACAGTTTTTTGGTTGGTCAGGGTTTATCATTCATAATAAATTTGGCATTCAATCTCCATCTATATCGCTGTCACAGATATCAGGAATACCATCTCAGTCCATATCACAAGTATATTTTTTTATAGATCAGTCCAACATTGCTTGCATACAAAAATCAAGTCATCCAACTGCTAATGTTGATTGTGCAGACAACTGAGAACATTGATCCAATGATATATTTGTTTGTGGATAGTAAATTCCAGGGTTTTGATAGATATGTTTGTTTTCAAGTGGAAAATTTATACGGCTTTTGAGGTCAAATATACTTGACGTTCAATCTCATGCAATAATATTTGCAAAAATAAGGTCAGCAAAAGAGTCTCCCAAAGGTAGTACTTTAAAATTAAACGATTGAAATGTTCACAAGTCCAAAGACGATGGAAGCAGTTGTAATCAGTAAGAAGAAAATAAGTTGGTTGACGTAACAAACAACGTTACCATATTTTGTAATTTTGTTCCATCGCGAAGAAATATTGTTTGTAAAACAACTTTTCTACCAACAGTTTTGTAGTCGTGGCTTACTATTGTTTCGGTTGTTTCTAGTTTGTTTCCATCACCAAAATCTCGAAAAATACGAGAGATAGATCATGGTAAAAAATTTGATAACTTGGTTTCAAAACGAATTGTTTCAAACTTTTCTGGAATAATTGTTGATGGTGTAAGCATGCTTCAGTAAGCGTAATCACCAACACCAAAAGAAAACATAGTAGCAGCAGCAATTTCTCATTTACTTATAGCTTTTATTGTTATTGGGTAAGTACCATTTGTGGTAAACTTCTTTTTTATGACAGGGTTTTGTGTAGTTGTTTCTATATCTCATATTTTTCGTTGATACGAGTCGTGTTTACCCAAAGCTGACAAAGAAAAACTACCTTCTCATCAAATTGATCAAATAAGTGAATTATTTATGGGATACAATCCTTGTTTTTCTTCGGGATCTCTACCGACAATTACAGTTGTTTTTGCATAAGCATCATTTGTATTGTTTCATTTTGCAAATAAACGAACTGTATAAAGTCCTGGAGTAAAATAAGTATGTGATACTTGAGATCATGATCATATGCTTCAATCTCAAAAATCTCGTCTTAAATTAGAAACTGGTCACTTGCTTAAAGCACCAAAAGTAACTGTTTTTGGTAAGCTTCCTTCCATTTTTTGTATAGCGATACTTAGTGATAGTTTTGAAGATGTTTTCTCACAAGCATCACCAATTCAATTATTATTGGTATCAGATTGATCCTTATTTACAACAAACAAACAGTTGTCTGTTTCTGCTGTCCAAAGAGCTATATTTATATTGTCATTATCGTCAACAATTCATATTGGGTTTTTAATCCCATCACCATCAATATCATCATCACAAACATTTCCAATCAAATCTCAATCTAGATCTCTTTGTTGTGGATTATATGTGTTTGGGCAATTGTCTTCGTGATTTGGAATTCAATCACAATCATAATCGTTATCAAAAGAACATCAAATCAGACTATTTATTTTTCCAAGTATTTCTATTGCAAGTTTTCCATCAACACGCTCGTTAATATTGTATTTTATGGCATCATTTAGTGTTATTATTTGTTGTCTATACAAAATATTAAGTTCTGCTACTGGCCGATATCATTCTTTGATTTTTTCAAAAGGAATCATACCACATTCTTTGAGGTTGAACATACAGTATTTGAGATACAGACTCAATTCGTTTGAATCTTGTAATGGACATATGTTTTTACCGCATTCTTTGGATCTTTTCTTGATTGTATCTAGATCATTTTTGGTAAATGTTTTATATTGATAACTTCGGCTACGCAAACCACCAACTCGTTTTTCTACCTCATTTCGATTGAGAGCATAAACGGGGTAAAGATATTTTGCTATCATATTCATAATAACTTGCAAAAATTCAGCTTTGGTGGTATATCTTTCTCCACAAAATTGTCCAGCACAAACTGGACTTGTCTCTTTTGGATATCATCTCATATATGTTCTATCTCATACATAAGCTACACAATAATAATAACTTTTTTTGTTGTACGTAGCTTGTCTGTACAAAATATCATCAAAATCTCTTCCGGGTTCTTTTATGAATTTTTGCCAAAACAAATTCGTGTATCTATACAAATATTCGTTGCTTGGTACAACACAATCCTTACATTCCACAGCATTTAATAATCTTGTAAGCTCATAACGGTTTATTCCTGTGCTAGAAAGTATAGAGTGAATAGGAATATTCATATTCAAAAGTTGATTCCCAAAATCAGAAAGTTGTGCATGGGTTTGTGTCCCTGCACTTATTCACAAAAAAGCAACCATAGAATATATAAAAATTCTGATTTTTTTCATGGTTTGAGTATAGTGTTTTTGGTTGGTTTTGTCAAATCAAAGTACAAATAGAATTGATTTTTTCTTTACAAACTTTACACTTAATACAAAATTAATTTAAAACTTAAAACTTAACACTAGTAAAAATGTATCAAAATCTCAAAGATTATATCCAACCACACGAAGATAAGCAATATCCAGCTTTTCTAGAGCATTTACTCAAAAAAATGGATGAACATATCAAAAATAAGGGTAGAATATTGCTTCTTACTTTGACCAAAAAATCTTCTGAAGAAGTGACAAATTTTCTTGTTTCCAAATGATACAAAGCATTTTATCTGCATAGCGAGATTGATACTTTTACTCGTTGGGAGATCATCAAGAAACTCAAAAGTGGAGTAATAGATATTATCGTAGGAGTTAACCTCCTAAGAGAAGGGATTGATCTCCCCGAAGTCTCGCTTATCGCGATCCTAGACGCAGACAAAGAGGGGTTTCTAAGATCTACAACGTCGTTGATCCAGATTATCTGACGTGCTGCCAGAAACCCCCTCAGCGAAGTTATCTTATACGCCGATAAAATGACTGAAAGTATGGTGAAATCTCTTCGAGAGACTTATCGTCGTCGCAAAATCCAAGACGAGCACAACCAAAAACATGGAATCACTCCACAAAAAGCTACATCAAATGTCAAAGAACTCGAATCCGTAAAAACCGACGAAGATCTCACCCAAACATTTTCTGCCGATATGTTCAAAAAGAAAAAACTCAAACGTATGACAAAAAAAGAAAAAGAAATAATCCTCAAAGACCTTAAATCCCAACTAGACGAAGCAATCAAAGC
>CAYRHE010000006.1:0-27868 GCA_964424095.1 uncultured Candidatus Peribacteria bacterium
ATAGGTTACCATCTTGAGATCAAAGGTTTAGAGAAGTTCCGTAGACACATTGTGTGATTCATCATGTGATGGTGAGGGTTATATTACCTCACATTTGTCAAGGAAGAAGGTTGGTATATTCAATTGTGTCAGAAACATCAAATATTTCTCAGCCAATATCAAATTGAGCATAAACTGTTTTATTTTCATATCCCTCAGATAATGTCCAAGGATATGTTGTTGAATAAGCAACCCAACCAGATCGGTTAGTTCAATTGTTAGAGAATCTCATTTGCGTAGCACCAGGAGCATCAATATTTAAAGTAACTTCTGTAGATGCTGTTGTAGAAGCATCATTATTTATAGTAAAAGATCATTCTACATTTTCTGTTATAGCAAAATAAGTAAAATGGTTGGTAGCAAAAGAAACAACATTTTGTCCTTCTAGTTCAGAAATTATTCAGTTTTTTTCAAAATTCCAATTTATGTTGTCTTGAGATGAATAGATAGAAACACGGTCTCAACTATTGTATCAAGAAACAGGTATTGCTAAATTAGCTGTTCAATTTGTTAAATAAAGAGATTCGTTTTTGTTTCCTACAGAAATGGCTGATATGACTGGTTTATTGTTTACAGTTGAAATTAAATGGCTAATAGGAGGATATATGTTTCATATATAATTAGAATTATCAGCTTTTTTAAATTGTAAATTTTCTGGTAAAGACAGCAGTCCTGCATCTGTAATTATGTTCAAACTTCTAAATATTTTTCAGTTAGTTTCTTTTAGAGATATTTTTGAATCTCAAAAAAATGTATCTCCCCAAAAATCAATATTTTGATATTTATAACCTTTTTTGCTGAATTCGTCTTTTATATCTAATAATTCGTTTGAGTTTGGTAAATAAACAGGAATATTTCAGATCAATGATGCTATGTAATTTGTTGGTTCTTTGTTGTAAAAAGTGAAATATCATCAAATTAAAATTCATCATTCTTTTCATATTTCAACTTTATATACTTCATTATTAAATCCATTTCAAACATCAAAAGAGTTGTCTATAGATCAATCAGGATTCAATCTTAAAATGTTGTTTGTGTAATATCTGTTATAACTAGTAAATCGTCAACCAACCAAAATTTTCCCATCATCTTGTATGTTTGTTGTCATTATATATCCATCTCAATATCAATCATCAAAACCAACTCAAACATCAAAAGAATTATCTATAGTTCAATTAGAATTTAGTCTTATGAGTCAATTTGCAGTTTGTCAGTTGTAATCATTAAAAAACCCACCAACTAAAAATTTCCCATCATCTTGTATTGCTATTGATTGGACAGAGTCATCAAACCCAAGTCAAACATTAAAAGAAGAATCTATAGTTCAATCAGGATTTAATCTTATGAGTCAATTTGCAGTTTGTCAGTTGTAGTTATTAAAAAATCCACCAACTAAAATTTTCCCATCATCTTGTATGTTTGTTGTCATTATATATGCATCTCAAAATCAATCATTAAAGCCATCTCAAATATCAAAAGAATTGTCTATAGATCAGTTAGAATTTAGTCTTATTAGTCAATTTGCGCTTTGTCAATTGTAAGAAGAAAATTCTCAACCAACCAAAATTTTTCCATCATCTTGTATTTCTATGGTTGTTATATATGCATATCAATATCAATCATCAAAGCCATCTCAAATATCAAAAGAATTGTCTATCGATCAGTTAGAATTTAGTCTTATGAGTCAATTTGCGCTTTGTCAGTTGTAATTGTTGAAAAACCCACCAACTAAAATTTTGTTATCGTTTTGTATTCATATTGTAGATATAGAAGCTGTGTTTTTTCAACCACCAAAGCCATCTCAAATATCAAAAGAATTGTCTATAGATCAGTTAGAATTTAGTCTTATGAGTCAATTTGCAGTTTGTCAATTGTAAGAAGAAAACCCTCAACCAATGATCGTTTTTCCATCTTCTTGTGTTTTTATTTCATATACAGCACTGTTAAATCATTTTATGTCATTGTTGTTTAAATTTGTATTATTTGATCAATCAGGATTTAATTTGATGATATTGTTTGCTTCGTTTTTGTCGTAAAAAGCAAATTCACCGCCAACTATAAATCATCAATCATTTGTTGGTTTTATATCGTAAGCTATTCAATTTCATCTACTACTTTTAACAAATCAATTTCAAATATTGAAATAAGGGTCAAAAGATCAATCAGAATTTAGTCTTGCTATTGAACTAGCTCATTGTCAGTTGTATGTAGAAAAATCTCATATGACAATGATTTTTCAATCAAATTGAATTATTGTTTTATTTATGATAGCTGTGCTGTATCACTTGAGAAATCATTCTCAGGTAACAAAAGAATTGTCTATCGATCAATCTTGGTTTAATCTAAATATATTGGAATTCTGCGCTATATCTGCAAAAACAGAAAATGGGTTAAACGCGGCCATATTTGTTTCATTAAATCATCAAACAATAATTTTCCCATTGTTTTGTATGTTTATATCATTTACTTTATATAAATTATTTTTTGGCAAGAATGATTCATCAATAGATCAATCAATATTTAATCTTGCTATATTATTTATTACTGATTGCACCCAATTAAAGCCTAAATTTTCTCGCTTGTTTCAATTATCTATACAACTTTGTTCTGTTTCTCATTCAATAAATCAATCTTTGTTATAACAATAACCTGCTGATAAACAACTTTCTTCTGTTGTATGTTGTGGTTGTTCTTCTTGATTCCTATTTATACAATAATAATAATTAATAGGGGTTTCAAATTTTCAACCAATTAAAATTTTTCAGTCATTTTGTATTGTAATTGTATTTAAATCGGGATATCAGAAAACATTATTAAATGTTTCTCAAACATTGAAAGAAGAATCTATAGAACCATCAAAATTTAATCTAACTAATCAATTTACAGAAATTCCATTGTAAGAAGTAAAATTTCATCAAACCAAAATTTTTCCATCATCTTGTAGTATTATTTTTCTAACGGATCCATTATTTGATGAGTTAAAACCACTTCATATTATAAAAGAATTGTCTATAGACCCATCATTATTTAACCTAATAATATTGTTTGCTTCTTGTCAATTATACGAAGTAAAGCTTCAACCAACAATAATTTTTCCATCATCTTGTAGCTCCAAAGTTTCTACATTGTACCCATAATATTGATCTTCAAAACCAATACCTGTCATAAATAAAACATCTCTAGATCCATCAGGATTTAATCTTGTTATATGTCTTATTTCTTCTCCATCATAAAGACTAAAGCTTCAACCAACAATAATTTTTCCATCATCTTGAACAGCAAGAGCCTTTACTCTATTAAAAAACCCACTTCAAATATTGAAAAAATCAGTTGTTTCTCAATCTCAAAAAGAAGTATCTATTGTTGCTTGCCATGCTGATCAGAAACTACTAAAAAGTAATACAAAAGATGTAACTAGAGAAAATAAGCGTGTTAGTTTTTTCATAGTGATTGAGTAAAAAATAAATTTTATCAAATCAATTATACAGGAAAACATCTTTTTTGTCAAAAATTTGGGCTTTGGGAGATAGGTTGGATTGTTTTTTGGTGGATTTGTGGCGTGGTATGGGTTTTTAGCTAAGATTCCCATTTTCATGGGAATGACAACCTTTATGGGAATACTAATTTTTAAGGAGTTGATAAGATAAAATGTGGGATTCTGGATTATCGTAAATTCCGTCCCGTCCCTAGGTTTATGCGAATGACAACTTTCAGGAATGACAACCTTCATGAGAATGACAGAAAAAATGTGATTAAAAAACAACTCAAGAAAAAATACCAAAAACCCAGTTATTATCTAATCAAACTTTTTATCCTACTTTTGTCAGCCCCGCATCTACATTACATTTCGCGCGGGGTGATTTGCAACATATCCAAAATCATTTTTTTAAAGGTTTGTAGAAAATATCCCAAGAAAAAACCAGTTAGAATCTAGTCAAACTTTTTGTCCTACTTTTGTCAGTTTTTTTCTTTTTTTGGATTTGTAAAATTCCAGTGCTTTCATGAAAGAGCGAAAAATAAAAAGAAAACAAATTGTTTAACTTAAAAACTAAAGCTTATGAAAACAAAAATTGTTGTTTTATTGGTGGTAGGAATTGTTGCTATGTTTGTAGCAGGATGTGAAAAAGACGATATTATTATCGATGAAAATCAGAATCTTATTGATGATGTTTTGTCTGATGAAGATCGGCCCAAACCTTTGGGAGAGTATGTGCCAGAAGATGATCAGTTCTTCAAAGAAAATGTGTTGGATTATGAAAACGGACCTGAAACAAACATTTTAAAAAGTGGCGATGCTATGTACAATTTGATTAGCAATGCTGTTTCTGTTTGGTCTATACCTAATTATGCTTTTCGATGTTATGACAATTATAAGTGGGGGTATCGTCATGTTCGACAACCAGATGGTTATAGTTGTTCTTGGACATCGTATGTAATTTGTACTGGAAATATTGCTGCGGTTTGTGGTAGAACATATCCTGTGACAGTCAACCAAGTATATGTTGTCAAAAATGGATGTGGTGGTTCAAAACTTATCACAAAACTCAGAGATTATGCCAATACTGTTGATAGAAATATTGTAAAAGCCAGAACCATTAGTTTGCAAAAGAGTACAACTGATTGTTTAGCTGTTTTTAAACAGATGATGCTTTTGCTTTATGTGAATCGAGCTCCTTTTGTGACTATTGCTATGTCTGGAAGATATACTCATTATGTAACTGTGTATAGCATATATTGGAAAAAAGGTGTTGTAGGTTCCAAAATTTATTTTACTGATTCATTGGATCCCGATCGAGGATCGTTTGATAAAAATGTAAAATATATGGATCTTTGGGATTTTTATTGTGCCATGAAAAATAATTCCAATAGTTATTATAATTTTTTGGAATTACTTCCTCGGTAATAGGGTTTTGGGGAGGTTTACCTCCCCAGTTTCTTTCGCTTATTCTTGTGATTTTTTGTTTTTTTAGACATCCTTTTCGACAGGCTCACAGGGACAAAGAGATAACTAATTTAGTACTTAATTATAAATTATAAACTTTAATTTATTATACTTTTCTGATGATTCAAAAAATCAGAACTTATACGCATCTGGGGCTTCAAGGATATGAAATTGTGGTGGAAGCAGATGCAAATAATTCTATTCCTTCTATTGAAATTATTTGACTGCCTGATGCGGCTATCAAAGAATCCAAAGAAAGGATTAGGGCGACGTTTAGAAATGTCGGGATTACGATTCCCAATAAAAAGTTTATCTTGAACTTGGCGCCTTCGGATATCAAAAAGGTTGGGACAAGTTTTGACCTGCCGATGGCAGTAGCACTTTTGTTTCTTATATTCGAGGATAATGTTTTTGTCCCAAGATTTTTTGGAGAATCTTTGTTTTTTGGAGAGCTTGGACTTGATTGATTTTTGAAACCGGTTAGCTGACTTTTGCCTTGCGTGATAGATGCAGTGAAACGTGGATATACGACATTTTTTATTCCAGCAGAAAATATATATGAGCTAGAATATATTCCTGGAATAACATTATATCCGCTCAATCATTTCCAACAAATTTTGGAATTTTTTTTGTATGGCAAGGAGATCGAAGCGGTAAATAAACCAAAACAACTTCCAGATCTTGATTATGGAGCTTCTGGGACGGTTGATTTCCAGCATATCAAAGGACTGCTTTTTGCCAAGAGAGCGTTGGCTATTGCTGCAGCAGGATTTCACAACCTGTTGTTGGTTGGAGCTCCAGGAAGTGGAAAGACATTGTTGAGTAAGGCAATCCAATGAATATTACCACCTTTGTCATTTGAAGAAATATTGGAAGTAAGTCAGATTTATTCTGTTGTATGAAAATTACACAAAGATCAGCCATTGATTTTGCAAAGACCGTATAGGCAAATTCATCATACGGCTTCTAAGATTTCTATTGTCGGTTGAGGTGCTGCGTTGACGCCAGGAGAAGTAAGTTTGGCACATAAGGGAATTTTGTTTTTTGATGAATTGACTGAGTTTCCGAGAGAAGTTTTGGAAGTACTTAGACAGCCATTGGAAGATAGTGTTATCAATATTTCCAGAGTGTCGGGAAGTATCCAATATCCTGCAAATTTTATGTTTGTAGCGTCGATGAATCCTTGTAAATGTGGATATTATAAAGACAAAGATAAACAGTGTATTTGTTCATTTGCGGATATCAAAAGATATCAAAGTAAAATATCTGGACCACTTTTGGATAGAATTGATATGATTTTGGAAATACCAAGAACGCCAGTTGATAATTTATTGGACGATAACTTGGAGGAAACTTCGGCAAATCTTAGAAAAAAGGTTTTGTCTGCTCGAAGTTATCAGCAAAAAAGATTTCAATGACTTTGATTGACAGCAAACGCTCATATGAAATCGCAGCATTTATCTGAGTTTGTGCCGTTGGAATCCGCGTGTACGGATTTTCTCAAGGAAGCTGCTTATAAACTTACTCTTTCGCCAAGAGTAATTCATAGAATTATTAAACTTGCTAGGACTATTGCTGATATGGAAGGAAAGGAAAAAGTTGATATTCCGTGTTTGGCAGAGTCTTTGCAGTATAGAAATAGGACTTTTTTTGTGGACTCGGAGTAATGCTTTTGGATTCCCGCCCCAGCTTCGCAACAAAGCGGGAATGACAATGTATAGTAACTTATCTATTCAAGATGCAAGATCTTTATTTATTAAATATTTTTCTCATGCTTATCAAAGATTTTACTGATATTCTTGCTTGGCAAAAAGCTCAAGCTTTGGCTGTGACAGCTATTACTACGCTTGGTAGTAATGATGATATTACCTTGAAATATGAAATTATCAAAGCTGCACTTAGTGTGCCTTCTGCTATTGCTGCTGGTTTTGAAAGACGATCTCAAGGTGAATTCAAAGAATTTCTTTATCTTGCTAAATCAAAATCAGCGGAGGTTCGTACTTTGCTTTTGGTAGCAAAAGATATCCAAGAAATCGATCAATCAACTTGTGATGATCTTGTTTCTCAAGTCGAAGATGTTTCAAAACTTATTTATGGATTTATCAAAACATTTATCGACAAAAAGAAAAAAACCACAGAAGCTGTGGCGTAGGTGCTGTGGATTTTATCTTATTTTTTTTCTTGCATCTTGAATAGATTTGTTGTTTATATAGTCCATTCATTATGGATAATTGCTCTGATTTTTCGTTCACTATCTTCTTGTTGTAAAACTAGTGTTAATCATCTTCGATCCATTCATTCATATTCTGGATTTATACCTGGTACAAAGAACTCTATAGTTGAAGCTCATGTATAAATATCTTCTATATTGTTTATAGAATTTCCTCTTTGAAAGTTTTTGTCATAAAATCTTTCTGACATCTGTTGGAAATCTACATCATAGACATATCTTTTTAGATAATTTTTGAATGTCATCAAAATAGGGTCGCCGGTTCAATCTTCTGATCATCGTACATATTGTGTTTCTGATTCGAAAGCATCTTTGAGTTCTTCTTTTTGGAGGGTAATATGAATATCTTTGTCTATATAACTATAAGGAGAAAAACGTATTCATTCCTTGCTAGTAACTTTTTCTAGATTATCTATATTTTTTTCTTTGAGTGCTTTGATTGTATAATCGATAACTTGTTGTTTGTTGCTCATGTCTATTTGAGTTTCTGGTTCTTCTACAATAACTTCTTTTTTGATTTCAGTTTCTTCAGTAGGACTTATTGTGATTTTTGTACATCAAACCAAAATGATAGATAACCCAAATATGGAAATAATGATGTAGTTTTTCATAACATTTAAATAAGAATTAAATTCAGATTTTATTTTTTGTATATATGTAAAATAGTATAAAATACAATTGATTTTTGTTTAAAACAAAGTACATTGGTTGTATGTTTTTTTACTTTCTTTTTTGTAACTATGAAAGCAAAATCAGAAAAAAACTTTTGGTTATCATTTTTGGGAATTTCTAATTTGGTTGCTTTTGTTGCTGTGGTTGTTGTAAATTATTTGGCAACATCATTGCCTATTTGATGATTGTCGACATGAGAATTATCAGATTTGTATCCAAACCTTTTTGTGCCAGTTGGTATGACATTTTCTATCTGGGGGTTGATTTATTTGTTGGTTTTGGGGTTTGTGATTTGGCAATTGGTTGATTTATTTAGAAAAAATAGTCTTGGGATTACAAAGAAAATTGGAATCTGGTTTCTTTTGTCATGTATGGCTAATATTGGATGGATTTTTGCATGGCATTATCAACAAGTATTGCTTTCTGTAGTAATTATGTTGTTGTTTTTGCTTGTATTAATTGTGATAACACAAAAGGTTTCCATCGGTCAAAAACTAGGAAATTGGAAAGATAAACTGTTTTTACAAATTCCATTTTCTGTCTACTTGTGACGAATTTCTGTCGCTACTATAGCAAACGTTTCTACTTTTTTGGTTAATTTTGGCTGGAGTATGTGGTGAATGACAGATGTTTTTTGGACAATTGTTGTGATAATTGTTGCAGCACTTCTTGCTTTGATTAGTCTTTGGAAAAAATATGATGTTGTCTATGCATTGGTTATAGTTTGGGCTTTTGTAGGGATTATTCTCAAAAGACTCGCTGTCGATCCTGTCTACGCTGCGCCTATTTTGTGGACATTGGGTATTTGTATAACTGTGATTAGTTGAGGAATTTGATGGAGATTGAAAGATTGGATGAAAAATTAGTTGAGATTTGGATTTAAATATTTAAGTTTTTTTTGAAACTAAAAAAAACTAAAAAAACTAAAAAAATGGAAAGAATTAAAATTTTTTTGGATTATCCAAACAAAGAAAATTTTGAAAATATTAAAAACTGTCAATTTTCTTTGTTTGTGGCTTATCAAGAAATTGTGGACAAAAATCTGTTTTTGGATTTTTTAGACTTTGATTTATGTAGAGAAGTTTATGGTTTATCTGCGGGTAATTTAAAGGTTCTTGTCCAAAATAAAATGATAAGACTTGCAAAAACACCAAAAGAAAAACAGATTTGTTCTGTTTTTGTGTCTTAGATTAAACGACCCCTTATTAAGGGGTCGTTTTTTGATTATTTGTTATTTCTTCCCATTCCATTTCTTTGACCGTTTCCTAGTCATTTTTTTTGTCATGATCAGTCTTTTTGTCAAAGTCAAAGTTCTGTCTTTAGTTTGTTGTAAGTTGTTGTATCACCTTTTGCGTAAGCATCTCTCATAGCGATAAATGATTTGAATTGAGCTTCAGTTGTAATTTTGTTGAGAACTCATTTACCTTCCATAAGTTTTTTCCATTCTGTGTAATTGTTTGTTTCCAATGCTTTTTGCATTGATTCGTGTCTTACAGGATCTATAGGATTTGGATTTTGAACTCCTGGTGTCCCTTGGAAAGCAAATGTGGAAACCGCTGCTAATCACCCTGCTGTGATTAATGATGCGAGTACTAATTTTTTCATGTTGATAGTATAAAAGAATAAAATCGCATAATAATTATTATTGCGTGAGTAGTATACGGATGAAGTGTAAGAGGTATGTAAAAATTTCTATACAAAAAATATTGTATATTTGAACAATGTTGTTTTGTTAAAAAAATTCTTTTTTAAGAAAATAGAAGTAAACTAAATGGTAATACTACTTGTATTATTATATCTGTAGAAAAATGAGCAATAATAGCAGATTCCAATCCTTTTTTCCAATAAAGCCAACCAAAGACCAATCATCATATTCCATTTAATAAAAGAGCGCGAAAAATAACTAATGGTGTTACTGTTGTTAGCGATGCGGTTATGGGTAAATGTCATACTCAAAATACAAGCGCAGCAATTATTATTGCTGACCATACAATTGTTTTGTTTTTGATAATGTTGTTGTTTTTTAATAATTTACTAGCTATCCAAAGTATAGTTGTCATAAAAAACAATCTCATTACTATTTCTTCGCTAATTCAACCATAAAAAGATGCTAAAAATCCTTGCCAAATAGGAACAGATTTTTGAAATATAGAGATAGTTGTTCCTGATGTGGTAAATAAAAAATCTAACAAAACTATTATTATGCCCACTAAAAAGCCTAAAATTATAGATGTTTTAATAATTGATTTTATATCAACATTTGCTTTTTCTTTGGATATAATTTTTTCTAAAATAGGTGTTTTAAAGCCTAACTTATCGGATAGTTTTAATCAAAAAAATATGAGAATAGCGAAAAGTATCGTGCTTTGAAGTATTGAAATCAATATTACTAACGGTAGTGGTATTGGTGCTGCCTCTAATACATCTTTTTGTAGAGTTAGTATATATGGCATAATAGCAACAACAGATAAACTGCTTATTGTAAGCAATATAAAAAAGATTTTTCGATTTATTTTTTTCATATAGATTATTGATGATTAAAAAACACAGAATCCCTTGAACCGGAGCACAGCAACGGAGTTGCGAACTTTTTTCAGTACAGTTCCCGACTATGATTTGTCTCAACTACTTAATCTCGAGTATTTGGATTTTGGGGAATATAAATGAAAAGTTTGGAGTCCTGTATCTGATTACTGTGTAATCCGTGGTAAAGATGGTAAGTTTAGGAGGCAAAAGAAATAGTTTTACAATAAGAGATAGTAATGCGAACTATTATAGTAGTTAGTCTTCTCGTATATTCTTTCAATCTCATATTGTTCATTTTTCTATTTTTGTTCTTATTCTTTGGGCAAATTCTTTCATCCTATCTCAATTTTGACTTGGAACTCTTGCCTCTATTTCAACTTCATACCCTCCATCTGGAAAACTACCATATTTGAGTTTAGGGTCATATCTCTCTGTCTTAGTACATAGAATTATGAGTTCTTCTTTTGAAAATCATAATGTTGAAATTTCATTATTTTTTTCATCATATACCTTGATGTTAATGTCGTGCATATCTGCCTCAGGGAAACAGCGAGCTGTATTGTCAATAATGGCAAGAATATTTTCTTTCCAAGGTAATGTTTCTTTATTGGGAATTAAATCAAATACTTGACCATCTACCATCATTTGTCTACCAGTTTCTAGTCATCCATATATTGGTGCATATTTTATCTCTAGTGATACTAGTTGTTTTTCACTATCAATATTGGCTTTTGTATCTAATCGGTAACTATCCTTACAAGAGCTACATATAATTGACTCAATTTCTCTTTTGAGAAATGGTTTTGTTCTTATAATATCTAATTTTATAGAGTTATTTGCATAAAATATAGCAATTCATAAATCGATTAAAAAACAAGATTTTTCTGCTAATTTTATTTGTGATTCAAATTCTTCAATAGTCATAATTATTCTACTTTTTTCTTTTCACGTTTCGTTATTTATATCAACAAAAACAATATTTCATTCGTCATCAAGGTGATAGCGATTATGTCCTCATCCTAAGTTTCTTAATTTATTATCAAACCCTTCTAAGAAATAAAAGAAGTTGGGTTTCCTGCATAGTAGTTTGTCTGCTTGTTTAATTATCTGATATTTAGCAGATGCCCAAATTGGTATGATTTCCTCTGGTAGAGGAATTGTTCTTACTGCCGGATAAAAAGAAATAATATAAAAGTAAATGATGGAAGAATAAAGCCTAAAAGAACTTTCAAATAGGTCTTTATAAAGATTATTTAGGTTATTTATATATTCTACTAGATTGCTTTCTTTTATATTTTGAAAGGCAGAAATGTGTTTAATATTTTCTATTTGAATATAGTATTCTTGAAAATAACTAGCTAATAAGCTTTTGATTTTTTTATCATCTTGTTTCAAGAGTTCATTACATATTTCTTCAATGAATTGGATGTGGTCTATATCTTTATTAGATATATTTATGTCAGAAGCCTCTTCTCATTTATTATAAAACCACATATGCTGATGCTCAGATAACTTTACACCCTTTTTTAGCAGTGGTTCAAAATATTTTTGAAAGTAGAATAATTTCATTTGTAGTGGTGTATCCATTTTTATGATTAATTATAAATAGGATGTATTAATATAAAGATAATTTAAGAGTGAAATTAAATAATTTATAATATATATATATTTTAATATAAAAGACTATTGTTACATATTGTTTTAATGTCATCTTCAACATTTTTGTTTCATAATCTTTTAGCCTCTTTAAAATCTTCACATGCCTCCCTGTATTTACTTAACTGAATATATGCGTGTCCTCTATTTTTATAAGCTTCTGAAACGTATCAAGAATTTGTTTCTATAATTTTATTACAATCTTCTATTGAACCTGTAAAATTATTTAGATAATACTTAACAATTTGTCTATAATAATACGCAATTAGATAATTAGAATCTAATTCAATAGCTTTATTAAAAGATTCTAGAGCTCATGTATCATTATCTAACATAAGATATGTTATTCCTCTGTTATAGTAGGCATCTGTAAATGTAGGATTTATTTCAATAGCTTTATTAAAAGATTCAATAGCTTTTTCATATTCCTTTTTCTCAAAATATCCCAATCATAGATAATATTTATTTTCTCAAGAAGTAGTATTTATTCATATACTCTCATAAAACCTATCTAAATCCCGTGTACATTTTCAATTTTCGTCAATATATTCTCCACTACTGTTGCATCATTCCTGTATTTTTTTAAGGTTGTAATATTTATCCCATAGTAATGCATATGGATTAGTTTCTTTTACTAAGATTGATTCTCACGTTTTTAAAAAATTTCACCAATCTATTTGATATAATTCAGCTTTATTATACATAATTAATTTTGAGCATACTCAGTCCTTAAACTTTGCGTATACACAAGTTCATCATCAAATTTGTCAATCACTATTTGTATGATATCAACATGAATATGTCTTTAAAATTTTATTATATCGTTGCTCTTCTATAATTTTTACTTCATGACAGTTTTCTATATTATTTATAATATTGTTGTTTTCTCAAAAATATGTTCACTTAACGAAAAGAGCCCCACATATTATAGCTATAAAAATTCGTACTCACAAATCATTGTTTCCCATATTTGTTCTTTTAAGATAAATATTTATATATTATTAACTAAAATAATATTCATATTAAAGCTATATCTTGCTATAATATAACATCAGGATTTCCAGACCAGTAAGGCATAGGAAACTTATTGAAAACATCTCAATATCACTTATTTTCCTCAGCAGTTTTCATTCATCATCTTAATGTTATTAATATATTTAATATTCCATACTGGGTTTTCATTTTATATTCATCAGAAGCTTTGTCTTTAGTTGTTATGATTTTTTGATAATCTAATCAGTCTTTGATATTCTGTTGATTGTTTATAAGACGTAACATAATATGAAGAATTCATATATATCAATACAATCTATCTTCTGTTGTATAATTGTTTCGTTCAGTTATATAATTCTCATTTATGGTTCAATAATTTTGTATTAATATATTTTTTATAATATCTAAGGTGTCTTTTATATAAGGTTCTGCAATTTTTCACTTCTTTATGGTATATGTAGAAGCATATCATTCATAACTATCTTGGATATAATTCATTAAATAGTATTCCTTTCAATTCCAATCTTTTTTAGTTGTAGCTAAATCTTCTTTATCATTAAAAAGATTGTAAGAAAGGTCTTTTATTGCTTTATTTAATTCTTCATTTATTTTCGCTTCTTTTTTTATTTCTTCTTCTCGTTTTATGTTGTCTCTATATTCTTGCCATGAAGAAATTCATCGTTTAATTAAAAAGAATAATATTACGACTCATATTAAAGAAATTATTGCTAATATGCTTTTTGTTGCTATTCTATGTTTATCTTTTGTTTTTTTGATAGTATGAATGAAAATAAAGTAGTATGCTACTATTATTGCTGTAAAAATTAGTATTCAAGCAATTCGTCGTGAACTATCGAAAAATAATATAGAAAAAATTATAAATACTAAATAAACCAAGATACCTATAAAATAGATTATTTTATTAAAAATGCTCATTATTAAACGAGAATAGAATAAAAAATCTTTGTGTTAATATATGTTTATATACTAATTTTGCAATTAAATATTAATAAGATAATTTTTTATCAAAGAATGGTGTTGTTTCTAATAATTTTTGATTAGCCTGTTTTTCTGGAAATTCATTTTCAACTTTTTCGTAATCTATGTTATAAGGAATTATTTTAGATAATGTTTTCATTATAAGATAAAGTATATCTCATAGTATCTTTCAGAAGGCCTTCCTGTAATGATACATATCTAATACTTTATAAACATTAATTCCAGTAACTATTTTAGGATTGTTTTCGTGTTTTTTGAGAAAATCTTCTATGTCTAATTTTTCATTCATTTTTAATATGTCCCTAGAATATAACATACGTATTCAATTGCTTGTTGCTCTTCCCCATGCTTGCCTATTTATCCAGTTAGTTGTTATAAAGTATAAGGATATCGTATTTCAAAGTCTTTTTTTGATTTCTTTTGTTTGTTCTATAAACATTAAGACATCTTTTTCAGTAACATGTGAAGTAATGAATTTTTTGCATTGAATTGCTATATAGTGATTGTCCTTCTTTCCTTTTATATCTATTCCTTTGTCATTTATTCATCCAGTAACAATAATCTTATCATAATGATTGATTTCAGCGAAATAGTCTCTAACATATTGTTCAAAACCTTCTGGTGTAAGTTCGAACATAAAACTTAGGATAGTAAAAGCTTGGGATTCAGAAAAATTATTCTCTTTAAGATTTTTATAACGGTTTACTATATTTATTCTTTTCCAAATAGCCCTAATATCCATTTGTTTAGATTGTATTCATATAAAATATAAATATATTATAATTAAAAATAAGTTTATGTCAAAAATAGGTATTAATTTGTATAGAAAGTGATATTTATTCCAATTGTGATATGCGTTAAAATATGGTTGTTAAAAAGTATTTAATATCATTGATATTTGATATTAGAAAAAAGTAAATTCATATGAAAAATAAGTATTAAAATATATATAACAAAATATGTTCTGCTATTTTAAATTTTAATATAATAATATGCCTAAAATTGAAGACAATTTAAGAAATCCATTAATCTGTCAGAACTGTAAAGAATATATGTCTATTGCAATTGATATTTCTAAAGTAAAAGGATGAGCTGTTGAGGTGAAAATGCCAACATATAGTTGTAAAAAATGTGGTAAAAAAGAATATTTGGATTATAGAAAGTATGATATTTATGAAATTTTACCATGAATTACTAACTATCCAGTTAAACCTAATTGGGTTGAAGTCTATGAACACTTATGATTTAAATATGATTTTTTAGATTATTATTGAATTCCTTGATTATATCGTGATTTTTCAAAAGATTGACACTTAACTCCAGTTTTTTTCGATAAAGATTTATTGTTATACTACAACAATCATCCTGATTTTAATGTTATATTATCATCTTACTCCAGTTGAAGTATTACTTATAAAGGAGAAAACTTTCTAGATTGGTGATTTTGAATTAATAAAAACAATAAAATTTTTATGCGATTATGAGATTTGTATGATTTTTTTAAAGATGGAAAATATGAAAAAGAACTTCATAGATTTAGAGCTTCTAACTTAAATTCCGACCATGAAGTTGTCTCAGATTATTATTTTAATCAAATAGAAGCAGTTTTTACTGATTCAGATAATGAAAGAAAAATATTTGATTTATATAATTCTTTTAATGAAATATTTAGAAAGAAGTTCTGACTTAATCTTTTTAGAATAAATATAAATTCACTTAAATTATGATATAAATCGCCAATATTGGATGAAAAACATCAGATATTTGATTCTTATTCGCAACTAAGTAAATTATTGATAGAAGCTATTAATGTCTGAGAACTTAAAAAATTTATTCTCGAAAAAAAGATTGCTAATGACCTTGATTTAAAAGATAAATGATGATTAAAAACTTTTGAGATTATTACCAATAAGGTATTAAATATAAATTCTTCTTTAAATATTTTATGTCCTTTATATGTGCTTTATGACTTAAGAAGTCTGTCAGACCATCTTAGTATTGAGTCATTTGAGTCTACATATAATGGCTGTAAATCTAGATTGGAATTTCAGGAATGATGATTTTTAGAGTTTCATAAATGCGTTATATTAAAAATCATAAAAATGTTTGATATTTTGATAAGAGCTTTATAATTTATTATATTTACATAAATGAACCCATGCATGTCGTTTTTGATGGAAAGTCTGTTGTTATTTCACCTAGCTTAAGTGGTGTTTTTCAATTCTTAATGGAGATAGAAAAAGAAATTAAGTATCTAATATGATATAACGAGAAAATTCTTTTAATTAGAAAGAAATTCAGCTGTATATTGGATGATTTCTCTGAACTTGCAAAAGATATTGAGAAAGAAAAAAAAGAGTTTCACTTTAAAAGTACGAAAGACACTATGACAATAGTGGATGATTTTGGTATTGAACAAATTGTTCGTTCTCAAATGATTTGCTTGTTTTCTTATATGGAAACAATTTTCTGTTTGTTGACAGTATATGATTTTGAACTTACTGATGAACGTAAAATTATGGAGATAAGTAATAATAATATTAATAAATACATAGATAAATGTATTTTAACGAAAGATAATGAATTTTATAATAAAAACATTGATAGACTTAAAAAAATAACAGCTGGCAACTTCAAAATATTAAGAAATTCATTAACTCATTTTTATTCGGTATCTGAGAATATATGATTGATTCCTAAAGAAGCAAGTATTGAAGCTAGAAATGTAGAAAAACACCTAGAAAGTCATAATTATATTTTTATTGCACCAGAAGATTGTCTTGAATTATTGAATGGAGCTGTAAGAATTGTTTTATTAGAACGGAGTAATGAGTCAATAACTAAACCGCAAGATTTTAAAAGAAAAATGTCTTATATTGTTGATTTGATAAGCAAGAAAGCACCTAAGATAGTAGAAATGGGAAAGAATACTTTAGATAGTTAAGATGTCTAAATAATGAAACTTGGTAGAAATGAAACTTGTTATTGTTGAAGTTGAAAAAAACATAAAAAGTGTTGTTTAGAAAAAGACTCTGATGCTTTTAAAAAAGCAGAGGAATATTTTTTGAATCAAAGAATGGTGAGTGCGTGATTAAAAAGGATATGAGTTTATATCTGATATAAATTTGTAAAGCCTGTGGCATTTAATGGAGAAATGATGAGAGCGTTAGCTAATGTCGTTTATAGAAGACCTATAACAGAGACTTTTCATGAATTTCTTGTGTACATACTTGCCATAAGACTCTGAAATAAATGGTTTTCGGAACAAGAAGTATCTTCTAAACAACATTTTATATATAAATGTTATTCAGAATACAATAAATGGAAAATAGATGGTGTATGAAAAAATCCATCAGAAACTCGTATTGCTATGCAACCCAATGGATATGTATTATGTCTTACACAATTAGCTTATGATATCGTTAGTTTAGTTCAGACATCTAATCTGGAGAGTAGTAAATTAATTAGAAAATTCAAAGAATTTATCTCGTTTCAATGAACACGTTATGAAGTGGCAATTGCTTGAATATTTGCTCGTTTATGATTTAAAATAGAATTTCTTGATAAATGAAAACAATCAGAGAAACATTGTGAATTTAATGCAAGTTCAAAAGAATTATGAACGACAATATCTGTAGAAGCTAAAAGTAAGCATAGAAATTGAGTATTACATCAGAATTGATTATTTGTTCTACCTAAAGATGTTATGTGAGATATTATTGGTCTTATAGGAGATGCTCTTACACAAAATCCTAATAAAAATGGATTTATTGTATTTGTTGACCTAAATCTACCAAATTTTACACAAGATGAATGGCAAAACCACATAAAAACGAATATTTCTCAAATTATTAATAAGAAATACGAGAAAGAGTTATTAGGAATCAATGCATTGGTTATAACTAATTTTTCTTCTCATTATTTTGAAAGTAATGTGGTACCGAACTGAAATTATTTAATAATCCTTCCACACAAACCGTCTTTTGAAATTCCTGTATTGTTTTATGAAATGTTAGAAAATGTGTTAGGTAATTATAATATTATCCCTGATTTAGAGAGAATATAATTTATTAGACATAATAACATTAAGTCTACTAAAATTTATCACTAGGCATAATACCTGGTCTTTTTGCTATTGATTTTTATATAAGAAAACCTTATACTAGACATAAGTCTGTTATTTAGATAATAAGTCTATTAAAAAATGAGGTTTGTAGAACCTATAAGAGATATAAAAAAAGTTGCTCAAATTAAGAATATATTGAGAGGAGAAAAAAAAATTAGAGATTTGTTGCTTTTTGAATTATGAATTAATTCTGCATTGAGAATATCTGATTTATTAAAGATAAAAGTAAGAGATTTATTTGAAGAAAACGGAATCATTAATAGTTTCTTTGATATAAAGGAAGAAAAGACAAATAAGAGTAATAGAATAACAATAACACCCAAAGTACAAGAGACATTAAAACAATACAGGAATTTATATCCTTATATAATTCAGAAGCCAGATTTTTATGTGTTTTTTCATAGTAAGAGAAGTCCGAAGTGAGAAATACATATAGATAGAAAGCAAGCATGGAAAATGGTTAGTGATTGGTGCCACAATGTATGATTAAAATGAAACTTTTGATGACATACATTAAGAAAAACTTGGGGTTATCAAGCTAGACTAAATGCTATTCCATTGGAAATAATACAACATAAACTAAATCATAGCTCATTGGCGGTTACTCAAAGATATTTGTGAATAACAGCTGATGAGATACAAGATGCTTGTAATAAGTTAGACTTATAAAAATTTAATTATTAATTATATTAAATGCCAACATGAGAACATTTTAGATGAAAAAAGCCAACTAACACACCTAAGTCTCCATCAGATAAAAGCTTAGTTAATAAAAGAATATATATAGTTAAAAAAATGATTCTTCAGTGATATAGAAGTTTTGAGATAGTTGATTTTTGAATTAATGAATGGGGACTAAGTAAGATGCAAATATTTAGATATATTAAAAATGCAAATGAGTTAATAAGTGTTAGTTATGAGGAAGATATTGAAAAAACTAAAAAAGAAACAATGCTTCTTTATTATGAAATAATTCAGAAAGGATTTATGGATTGAGATATGTCGATAGTTTTACGTACGTTATCACAGAGAAACAAAATTTTGTGATTAGATATACCAAACAAACAAAATTTATTTTCAAGAGAAAAGGTGGCTAATATTATTGAAAAATGAGATAAAAAAGTTAGGGAACGATTAACTAGGAGTCAATCAAAAACAATAGACAAATAAAATCTTTTATTAGAAAATACTTTTGATTTCTATTTCTAATGCTTTAGCTATTTTTTCTATATTTTCTAATGTTATATTTGTTTCTCATCTTTCAATAAGACCCATATATGTCCTATGCACTCAGCATTTCCTTGCAAACTCTTCTTGTGATAATCATTTTTCATTTCTGAGTTTTCTAATTTTTTCTCCAAATTTCTTTTTTATATCCATTATATATTATTATAAGTTATAAATTACTTATATAATATATGATGGCATTATATATCTCTACAGCATATATAGTGACACTATATATAATTCTTTTATTCTTGATTTCTTGTTATAATTATGTACAAATAGTAGTTTTAAACAATAAATATTTAAATTGTGTCTATAAAAAATATGTATATTTTATAATTTAATTAAATGGTTATGGAAAAAAAATTATGTTTTTATTGTAAATCAGAATTAGAAGAATGAGTAATTAAATGTAAGCATTGTTGAGAATTTGTAGATGAAAAATATAAGACGCCGACAACCATAACATATAGATGATTTTTTCAATTTAGACCTAGAATATTTTGTCCTAATTGTAAATATGAGTGAAAGCCTACATATACACAGAAATGAAGCAGTCTTATACAACTTGTTTTATTATTGTTCTTTATAATCCCTTGAGTAATATATGGTATATGGAGATGAAGGTTATATTATATTTGTCCAAAATGTAAAAACAAATACATAAATTTAAAATAAGATATTTTATATATTTATGGCTAGTAAAATATAAACAATAAATTAAACTTTATTTTGTTTATTTTTTAATAGCTAATAAAATGACCAAAAAAGAAGAAGTAATAAAAAATAACTATATTGATTATCTAAATAATATAGGTGAAGAAACATCTAAATATCAGGATATTCAAGAACAAGATATAGCAGAATTTATTAATTGGGAAAAAAATATACAAGACTGATATATTCAGAACTTTATCCCTTATTGATTTGTTTCAAATTATTGAAAAAGCTGTACTTGAATGTCTTTTTGAGAGTTAGATAATGATATTTTAATTAAAGCAGTACAAAATGATATAAGAATTTTACTAAAAACTTTATGAAAATGATTGTCTTGAGAAATTAAAATTAAATATGCTAATGGTAGGCCTGAATATATGATAGCTAATTTTGAATCTGTAAATAATAAATGAATATTTGAAAAACTAAAAAAATTTGTTGGTAATTTTTGATTGCTTGCATATAAAAAATATTTAGGATTTACAAAAATCTATTGAGAAAAATTATATAGATATACAGATAAAAATTGGTGAGTTATAATTAGTGATTCAGAAAAACAAGAACCTTTTAATTATGAATCCAAAAAATCATTGAAAAATAATGATTTAAATATATAATCGTAACACTCATAAAGAACTATGAGATTCCGAAATTTTCTATACTTATTTATAAAGAACTATAAAAAGTATGGATTAACTCGTATTTAATATGAGTAAAAGGAAGCTTTCTAAGAAAGTTACTAAAAAGGTTGAAAAATCCAAAGTAGTGCTTTCTGAAGAATGAATTAAAAGCCTATTGGAGTCTTTTAATAGGTTTAAAAAGAATTTTGTGATTTATTGTAAATAAATTGCAAAAAAAAGAGAGAAAGATATAGACTATATTGTTTAGTTTATATCTTTTTTTAAAATGACAAAAAAATACTTTCTTTATACTAGAGTTTCAAATGATGATTACGATAAAAGCATTGACAATCAGTCACATATATTGTTAAAAATAGCGAGAGAAAAATGAATATTAAAAGATATAGTTAAACCATATTACGAAGAACATCAGAGTTGAATGAAAGATAGCGATAGACCATGTTTTGAGGATATGATAAAAAAACTTGAATTTGATATGAAGGAATCTGGTAAAAATATTGATAAAAGAAAATATTGATGAATATTATTCTTCAAAATTGATAGATTAGCTAGAAATGATAAGGACTTTGAAAGATTACTTAGACTTTTGGATGCTTGATATGAATTTATAAGCGCTACAGAAACTATAGAAAACACTCCTACTGGAAGATTGCTTTTTAGAATGTTGGCTTGATTTGCTGTTTATGAAAGTGAGAAGCTTAGCAATAGGCAAAGTATAGCTAAAATACACAATCTGATTTTACAAAACTTTGATAGTTTGTGATGAGATATGGTAATATTTGGTTATCAATTAAAAGATGGAAAAATTCAATTAAATAATGCTCAAGCCAATATTATATCTAGGGCTTATGATTTATTTATAGAAAGTAATTGAAAACTTAAATATAGAGATATGTTTGAGAAGTTAGATAAAGAATATAATTGAGAACTAACAAAATACTTAAAAGAAAAATGAAAGACTATACCAGAAAAATTTATGAGAAATATTATTATAAATAAAACCGCCTTCAAATATAGTTGATATATAGAAATTAATATTAGTGTTAATGATGAGCTAATAAAAAATTATATAAGCGCAGTGACTGAAAAACAATACGATAAGTATTGATTATCAATAGAATGAGATTGTAAAATAGGTGGTAAGGTTAAATTTGTGTATTTTTTGGATGAGTTAATGATAATTCCAGATTTTATATACCAAGAAAAAGAAGATATTTTGAAACAAAGAGAGTTCCAGAGAAATCTTATTAGTTGTAAAAAATCTTTATTTGAAGGTATTCTTTATCTTAAAAACAATTCCGAATTATATGCATTTTCTTGAAAACCTGAGCAAAAGAAATGATTATATAATAATTATAGAAGGAAAGTTGGAGATGAAATATTTAATATTTCGGAGAAAAAAATAGATGATAAAATTATTAATTTTGAAAAAACGCAAGAAATATTAGATAATATTAAAACAAATTTTGTAAAAATTAAAAACTTATTATTAAAAAATAATAATATTGATACTCAAAAGGAAATTAAGAAATTGAAGATAACTCAAAATATATACAAAGGATTTAAAGACAGATATAAATGGTTGTTAGAAAATAGTAATGAAGACATAAATACAAATACAAAGCTTTTTAAAAAATATTCTAATTTGTTTCAATTTACTTTAGAAGAATTGCATTCTATAGAACATAATTCTATATATCAAATAGATAAGTATTTAGAAATAATAAATATAAGAGATTTATCTAACCAACCCGAATCAACTAAGAGATTGGTTTATATAGCAATTTTTGATAAAATAATTTATGAGCCCCTAGAAAATAATAAATTCAGGATAATATTATATCCTTTTACTTTCTTATCTGAATTACTATGACTTCCAAAGGGGATTGTTATATAGCCTATGTTCGTGTAAGTTCTTATGAGCAAGCTGAAAGAAATTTGAGTGTTCCTTCTCAGATAGACCAAATACAGAACTATGCTAAGCAGTCATGAATTTTAATAAGTAAGATTTATAAAGATGAGGGGCATAGTGCATATAAAGGCAATAGACCAGCATTTAATCAAATGCTCAAGGATGTTAAACACAATAAGAATTGGAGAGGGTTGGTTGTTTTTAAATTTGATAGACTAAGTAGAAACTTAGAGGATTTTATAAAATTAGAAACATTGTTAAAAAATAATAATATGGATTTAGCTTCTGTTACTGAGCCTATGCTCAATAATTATCTAGGAAAATATATGGTTCGTGATATGCAGAATAGGGCTATTTTGTATTCTGAGGAACTGAGTTTTAGAGTAAAGCTTGGATTTAGAAAAAAAATGCAGATGGGTGGTTATATTTGAGGGAAAGTTCCTTATGGATTTAAACATGTAAATTGATATGCCATCCCTGATGATGAAAAAGCAGAAATAATTTCTTTTGTCTTTGAAAACTATGCTACGGGATATTTTGGATTTAAGGCTTTGGCTGGATTAGTAAAGAAAACCTTCAACATAAAAAATTTTACTCATGCTAGGGTGGAACATATTATAAATAGTTCAATGTATTGTTGATATAAGACTAAGGAATGGAGTCTTTCTAATTCTGAGTATGTTTTTTGGGGGTATGATAAGCCTTGAAAGTATACAGAAATTTATCAAATGAAATATATCACTCCTCTTATTACTAAAGAGCTTTATGATAAATGTCAGATAATCAGAGAAAAAAATAATGTATGTAAGGTTGAAAAGTCTGGGACAGCTAAATTTCCTAAAATATTCCAGTGTGTATGTGGAAGAAATCTTAAAAGAGATGATAAAAAGGGTCATAGGTACTTTGGGTGCACAAAACAAATGAATAACGTTTTTAGTGTAAAATGTACTCAAGGGTATACTAATTTTGATGTCCTTGAACCTCAGTTTAAAAAACTATTGTCAAGAATCCTTTTAACAAGCAAGATTAGGGCAAAGATTATTAAAGAAACAGAAACAAGGATGTCAGCAAGTGAGTGACAGAGAAACGAACAGCTTCTATGTAAGTTAAAAGAATATGAACAGGTACAGAGTAAAATATTAGAAATAACAAATAGTTATACCGCCTGAAGAATAGGACAGGAAACCTTTGAATTAACTCTAAAAGGGGTTGGTGCTAAAGTTGCGAACCTAAAAACAGATATCTCTCTCTTGCAAGATACTAAACAAACCACTGAAGCGGGTCAAAAAGTTATTAGGTTTATGGATATCTTAGAAAGCTATGAGCAAAAGCTCAATTCGAAGGATAAAAACGAAAAAAGTTCGCAACTGTTTCCCATACTTTTTAAGGGAGTTGCGAACCTCATTATAGACCATAGAAAGGTCAGGTCTTATCAGTTATTTAAGCCTTTCGATATTCTCGAAAAGTGTGATAATTCACAATGGCGGAAGATGGGGGATTCGAACCCCCGTACCGCTTTAGCGGTAACACCGTTTCCAACGGTGCGCGTTAAACCGCTCTGCCAACCTTCCTTAAATACCTGTATTCATATTTCCCAGCATTTGTTTGTATTTTTCTATTTCTTGTTTGAGTTGTTCGTTTTCTTGTAGAAGTGTTTGTATTCTCTGTATTTGGTCTTGTAACATTTGTTCTAAATTTAAATTCTGATTTTTGAGTGAGTTTATTTGATCTAAGGTGTCGTTTAATTTTTTTTCTATTGAGATATTTCATAGATCTGCAAGATTTTTGTTTGGCAAAGAACATCATCATAAAAACAATAGAGGAATTGTTAGTAAAATTAATTTTTTCATAAGATATTTGTAATAAAATAAATTATTTAACAGTAACACTTTTGGCGAGGTTTCTTGGCTTGTCGATGTTTTTTCACATAATATCGGCTGTGTGATAGGCAAGTAATTGGCCAACTATTACGGTGATAAATGGATAGATGTCGTCAATTGTTTTTGGGATTTTTATGGTGGAATCTGATCATTCTATTTCTTTGTCTGAAACTGCTATAACTTTTCCGTTTCTTGCTTTGATTTCTTGGATTGAAGATAGGTTTTTTTCGAAAAGAAAATCTTGTGGACAAAATATCACACTCGGAATTTTCTCGTCAATGAGCGCCAATGGTCCATGCTTCAACTCGCCAGAAGGATAGCTTTCGGAGTGAAGATAGGTAATTTCTTTGAGTTTGAGACTACTTTCGTTGGCAATAGGAAATTGGTAATGTCTTCATAGGAAAAAGAAGTTATTGTATTTTTTTAGTTCTTGTGCTAGTTCTCTGATTTGTGTTTGGTCTGCGAGGAGGTCTTCGATCATTGTGGGAACCTTGGCAAGTTCTCGCAGGATTTGTTCGTATTTTGATTTTGGGAGAGATCTCTTTTTCCCCAAGAATAAGGCCAATAAGAGGATACAGCTTAGTTGGGCAGTGAATGCTTTTGTCGAAGCAACTCAGATTTCGGCTCCAGCTCTCGTAAATAATCCATAATCGGTTAGACGAGAAATAGTTGATCCTACGACATTTACGATACCAAAAGTGTGTCATCATTTTTCTTTGATCATCTTGAGTACTTCTATGCTATCTGCAGTTTCTCCTGATTGAGAAATGAAAACATAAAGTGTTTTTGGATTGACGTTGATGTTTCTATATTCGTATTCGCTAGCGATTTCACAGGACGCAGGAATTCCTGCAAGGTTTTCCATCCATAGTTTTCCTAGTGATCCTGCATTGTATGACGTACCACAACCGATGAATACAATATGTTCGAAATTTTCGTTTTGCATACCGTGAAAAGCTTCAGCATTTAATATTTTGTTTTGAAAATCTACTCTTCATTTAAAAATTCTTCTGATAATATTTGCTTGTTCAAAAATTTCTTTGAGCATAAAATGTTTGTAATCTCATTTGGAACTTTCCAATTTTTTGATGTCCATTTCTTCAAAAGGTTTTTGAGTTGGAATTCCTTTGGAAGTCACGGTATATTCGTTGTTTTTGATATGCAAAAGATCTCCGTCTTCAAGATAGGTGAGTTGATCAACATAGCCAACCAAGCCTTGTTTATCAGAAGATAAGAAAAAATTATTTTCTTTGTCGTGTCCAAAAAGAAGTGGACTTCCGATTTTTGCAGCGATCATTTCGCCTGGAGCAAGCGGAGAAACTATCAATAAAGCATATGCTCATTTGATAATCTGAAGTATTTTTTCTACGGTTTCCAAGAGATTTCCGTTTCGATGTTCGGTCAGGAGATTGGCTATTACTTCGCTGTCGGTTTGTCCATAAAATTCGTATCATTTGGCAATAAGTTCTTGTTTGAGTTTGTGATAATTTTCGATAATTCCATTGTGGACTAGATAAAATTGTTGTTTGTTGTCGTAGTGAGGATGCGTGTTGTTTTCTGTGATTCCTCCATGAGTTGCCCAACGAGTGTGAGCAATTCCAAATGAAAATTGTTCTTCGGCGTTTATTTCTTTTTGTACTTTTTCTGAAAGGTTGGAAACTTTGCCGATGGCTTTGACTAGTTTGATTTCTTTTTGATTTCCAACGAGTAATCCGGCTGAATCATATCAGCGGTATTCCAATCTTTTGAGTCCGTTGAGAAGAATGTTTTGGGCATGGGTTTCTTTTCCTTGGTATCAGAATATTCCGCACATGAGTTGATTTTATGAGTTAAAATCTTTATCAAATAATTTCTAATTTGTCTAAGTCTCAAATTTCGTTTATGGCAATTAGGATGGCGTGTTTTACGATGAAACCTTTGCTTTTTTCTTGAGCGATTTGGAAATATTCTCCAGAATCAAAAAGTTCTACAGTTCATCTCAATCTATAATATCATCCAATTACGCAAATGCTTTTGTTTGCTTGGAGATTTGTGATTGTTGTTGTCATTTGACAATTTGCGACAAGTAATTTGTTGTCGATCAATCAAAGTGATATTACGATGTTTGCATTTGGTTTGTTGTTATTCGCTGTCGCGAGAATTACTTTGCTACCTTCTTTGAAATTTTCTTGTCGATTCATGGCTGGAAGGTTATGGGGTAAATTTTAAATTACAATATTTAGAATTTTTCATGGGATGTAGATTATTTTTTTTGGTTCTCATGTTAGATGTGTGGAAAGTTTAGGGTCTGATTTTACTATTTGTATGACCTCTTCCTGTGTTGTTTCTTTTTTGATTTCAATATCTCATCTTATTTTACCATTAAATTGTACTCAGATTTTTACTGTGTCTGAGACTAAATAGTTTTCGTCATAGCTAGGCCAAACTGTAGTAGTGAAAACAGAATATTTGTTTCCCAATTGTTCCCAAAGTTCTTCTGCAAGATGTGGAGCGAATGGAGCAACCAAAATAATTAATTTTTCAAAAGTATCTTTGGAAATTATTGTTTGATCAGTTAAGTGATTTACCAAAATCATTAGTTGAGAAATAGCTGTATTGAATTTGAATCCGTCGATATCTTCGGTGAGTTTTTTGATGGTTTGATGAAGCTGTGTAAGGTTTGTTTTTGGTTCTTCTTGGTCGCTGATTTTGTCTTTGAGAGCAACTATTTTATCCAAGAATTTTTTGATTCCTTTCATTCCGTTCGTGCTTCGAGCGATTGACTGTTCAAAAGGTCCCATAAACATTTCGTAGGTTCTTAGAGTGTCAGCGCCATACTCTGCGATAATATCGTCAGGAAGTACGACATTTCATCGTCTTTTGGACATTTTGCGACCGTCTTCAGCCATAATCAATCATACTTTGTGGTATTTTTCGAATGGTTCTTCTTTGGTAACAACTCCGATATCGAACAAAAATTTTTGTCGAAATCTAGCGTAAATCATATGTCTGGTCACGTGTTCTGCGCCACCAACATAGACATCAACATTTCCTCGGTATTTTTCGTTTTCTGGACTGACGAGTTGTTTGTCGTTTTTGTTGTCCATATATCTGAGTCGGTATCGACTAGAACCAGCTCGTCCTGGCATGGTGTTGGATTCTCTTTTTGCTGGTTTTCCGCAGGCTGGACAAGTGGTGTTTATCCGTTCATCAATCGCAGCAAGTGGTCATTCTTCTGTTCCTGTTGGCGCGTAATTTTCGACATCTGGAAGGGTGAGAGGAAGATCTTTTTCGTCCATAGGAACGATTCCGCAGTCATCACAGAAAAC
>CAYRHE010000006.1:27968-46081 GCA_964424095.1 uncultured Candidatus Peribacteria bacterium
TGAGAGGAAGATCTTTTTCGTCCATAGGAACGATTCCGCAGTCATCACAGAAAACTACAGGGAATGGTTCTCCTCGGTATCTTTGGCGGGAGAATACTCGGTCTTGGATTTTGAAGTTAGATTTCTTTCCGCCAATATTATTTTCTGATAATCGTTTTTGCATAGCGGTGATAGCTTCATCAGAAGTGAGACCAGAAAATTCTCAGGAATTAATTAAAACACCTTTTTCGGTGTAAGCAGCATTACCTGTCATATATTTTTGGAGCATTTCTACTTTGAAAATATCGCTTTCTTTTTTTCCATCGAATTCATCTTTTTTATCTGGTTTGTTTTTTGCGTTTTCAAATAATTCTTCAATAGAAACTTTGATTATTGGTGTATCTTCTTCGTGTTCTGTTAAATTTTTTTCTTGTCTTTTATCTGATTTGAGTTTGAAAAATAAAAATTTAGCATTGTTCTCTCTTCGTGTGTTTTTTGATCATCCTGTATGATAAAAAGATTGACAACAACAAACTTCATTTACAAATTCTAAATCTGTATAGCCAGTTTCTTCAATGATTTCACGAAGCGTTCCTTCTAAAATAGTTTCTCACTTTTCTATAGTTCATCATGGTAGTCGCAATAAAGATCTATTTCCTTCTACAATGGAATTTCATACTAAAAATTTGTTTTCTTTTTCATCGTAAATCATCCCATATCCTGATAATTTGCTTTCTGCTCATTCGTGTTTTTTACCAAAAGATGGTCCTATAACATGAACGATTGGAATATCATACTTCTTTGCAAATTCAAAATCTCTTTCGTCATGTGCAGGGACTGCCATCACTACTCAAGTACCATAATTTGCTAATACATAGTCTCCAACATAGACAGGGATTTCTTCTCCATTGAAAGGATTGATAGCGTATGCTCAAGTGAATTGTCCTGTTTTTTCTTTTTGAAGTTCTGTTCTTTCGAGTTGTGTTTTGTGTTTTGCTTGTTCTTTATAAGTTGCTATTTGAGATTTGTATTCATCTGTTGTGATTTGATCTACAAGGGGATGTTCAGGCGCCATTACGACAAAAGACATACCGAAAACAGTGTCGATACGTGTTGTATAAACTTCGAATGAAAGTGGTTCTCAGATGGATTGCTTCGCTTCACTCGCAATGACTCAGTCGCTCGCAATTACATTTGGTTTGATATTCATTTTAAATTGAGTTCATTCTGATTTTCCAATTCGGTTTCTTTCGAGATCTTTCATAGACTCGTCCCAATTTAATTTGTCCAATCCTGTGATAAGTCTGTCTGCATATTTGGTGATTCTGAGTACTCGTTGTCTCATTGGTTTTTGTTCTACTTCAGATCCACAGCGTTCACAGTTACCATCGTCAAGATCTTCGTTGGCGAGTCCTGTCATACATTTTGGACATCGATTGATAGGTTTGTAATCAACATAAGCCAATCTTTGATTTTCAATTATTTCTTTGATTTCAGAATCTGATTTGTTTTGTTGTTTGAGTTGTTTTTCTAGTTCAGTTATAGGCTTGGCTTTTTGTTCTTTCTCGTCATAGTAATGCGTGTACATTTGTAAGAAAATTCGTTGAGTTCGTTTGTAATAATCAGGATCAGCTGTACTGAAAGATCTATCTCGATCATAAGTTAGTCCTAGATCTTTGAGTTGATTGATAAATGTATTTATATTTTTTTCTGCAACAACTTGTGGTTTCATTTTGTTGTCTATGGCATATTGTTCTGTTCCAAGACCAAAAGTGTCAAAACCCATTGGATGAAGTACAGAAAAACCTTCTAGCATTTTTTTGCGTGCCAAAACATCTCCAGCGATATATCACTTTGGATGACCTACGTGTAATCCAGCTCCAGAAGGGTAGGGAAACATTTCTAGTACATAAAATTTCTTCTTATTTTTGTCTTCGGTAACTTTGTAAAGATTGCTTTCTTTTCGTTTTTTTTGTCGTTTTTCTCCAATTTCTTTGTGTGTTGCCATAAGTTTTGAGTATATGGGATAAATTTGTTGCGGTAAAAAGGATTTTAAGTATTTGTTGCTTGAAAACAAGATTTTGTTTTTGATTTTATAAAAAATTTCCAGACAAATAATCCGGAAATTTTTAAAATTGTTTGCATTTTTTTTGTGTTTTTTGTGAAGTTAAATGAAATTCTCCACAAAATTTGCATTTGTAAATTCTTTTAGGAATTTTGTTTTTGTTGCTTTTGTTTTTTATGTAATTCATAACTTCTTTTGCTTCTCTATATGAAGCAAATCCTTTTTTGCTGCACATAATTTTTTTGATTTTGTTCTTTTTTTGTATATATTTTTTGTTTTAAGTCAACCTTTTCTTTTGTTTGCATTTTTGAGCTGAAAATGTAGTAATGATTCGATTGGATTCTATTGGATTGCTACGCTTATGCTCGCAATGACAAAAATGACATTTATTTTTATAATATACAATGTGAAAATTAGATTTTAAAATCCTAAAGCAAAAAGGAAAAGCTAGAGTTGGAGAAATAACTTTAAATGGTGTGACTTTGTCTACGCCAGTTTTTATGCCTGTCGGTACCAAAGCAACTATCAAAGGAATCCCTCTAGATCTTCTCAAGGATCCTAATTATTTGGGTCACGAAAATACGATTAAATTGATTTTGGCAAATACTTTCCATTTGTATCTTCGTCCAGGTGATGAATTGATAAAAAAAGCTGGATGACTTCATACATTTGAACATCGAGATGGACTTATTTTGACGGATAGTGGCTGATTTCAGGTCTTCAGTCTTGGGCTTTCCAAAAGAGATGATCGTGGACAAAATAGTCATAATGTTGGTATAAAACTCAAAGAAGAATGAGTCAAATTTCGTTCTCCTATAGATTGATCAAAACATATATTTACTCCAGAAAATGTTGTTGATACTCAGATTAATTTTGGAAGTGATATTATGATGGTATTGGATGTGTGTTCACCTTCGTGAGCTGATAAAAATACTGTAAAAAAGCATATGGATATGACTCATCGTTGGGCAAAAAGAGCATTTGACCATTTTAAACCAAAATATGATGAAGCTCGTGGTGTTCTTTTTCCTATCGTTCAGTGAGGAACCTTTCATGACTTAAGACAGGAATCAATTGATTTTTTGAGTCAATATGCTTGGGATGGAATTGCTGTTGGAGGAGTGAGTGTTGGTGAAACAAAAGAACTTATTCGTGATGTTGTAGATTATGTAGGTGATAAATTGCCTGCTGATAAACCAAGATACTTAATGGGTGTCGGTACGCCAGAAGATATTCTACACGCGATAGAAAATTGATTTGATATGTTTGATTGTGTGCAGCCAACAAGAATAGGAAGACATGGAATATGATTTTCTGATAATGGAAATATAAAAATAACAAACGCTAAATATAGAGAAGATTTTGCGCCTTTGACTGATACCTGTGAGTGTTATACGTGCAAAAACTTTAGTAGAGCATATATTCACCACCTCATGAGAGAATGAGAGATGCTTGGCTGAATTCTATTGAGTCTTCACAATATCTCATACTTACATACCATGTTGGAAAAATGGAAATCAAAGTTTTAAAAAAAGAGTAGCGACTTTGCTACTCTTTCTCTATTTGTATTATATTATTCTGTTGTTGTTTCGTTTTCATCTTCATCATCTTCATCTTCTTCGTTTTCATCTTCATCATCTTCAATCTCGTCTTCATCATCACTAATTTCTATTTCATCTATAACATTTCATTCTTCATCTACATTTAATAAGCCTAATTTATCTTGAATAAGAAGTTTGATATCAAGAATCATTTGTTTAGATTCTTCTGTTTTAGCTTTATCTGCTAAATGATCGATTTGTGTTAGAAGACTTGTAAGAAATCCATTGTTGATTTTTCAAATAATTCCTCTTAATCTTTCTGCTTTAGCACCAACTTTAACAGCTTTTTTCTGCATAATTTGTTCTTTTTTTTGGAGTTGTTGTGTTCTTTTTTCTTGTCGTTTAGTCTTTTTTTCATTTATCGTTTCTGTTCATGTTGTAGTAACAATTGTTTCTGAAGAACCCTCATCAGTGGTTGATGTATCTTCTTGGGCAAATGTTAACGCAGTGAAGCTTGCTCCAAATAAGATAGCCAATAAAAGTAGTTTTTTCATAATGAAAGAGATTAGTAAATAAAAATAAATATCCTTCTGTAATTATAGACGCACAAAAATTAAAAAAATTTTCAGATTTTAGTTGTTTTTGAAAAATACAAAATTTTAGTCAATAATTTTCGTCTGTATTTTTGGAGAAAAAGTATTACAATAACGAAGGATTTTGTTTTATCTAAAGTTATTAATCTATAAGTATGAGAAAAATATCCTTTTTTGCTGTGTCTTTCTCTTCTATGTCAGATGAACAATTGGTTTTGGAAATACAAAAATGAAAAGTTACTGCTTTCGAGGAAATATACGAAAGACGACATAAAAAAATATATACATATCTTTGGAATTTTCTAAACTATAACTATGACGATACTACTTCACTGACTAGTGATGTATTTATAAAACTTTATCAATATGTTAAAGAAAATTCTTTAAATAATGTTAGATGATTTGTTTATCGCCTTGCGCATAATTTGGCTATTGATTGGATAAGATCAAATAAATCTTACTCAAGTCTGTCTTTGGATCAAACTTATTTAAAAGAAACCTTATGATATGTAGATCAATATAAACACGAGCTTGATTCGTCGTTTAAACAAAAACTTTTTGAAAAATTACTTACTTATTTGGATGCACAACAGAGAGAAATTCTCTATCTTGCTTATCAAGAAAAAAAATCATATCAAGAAATTGCAGATATTATTTGAATTACTAAAAATTCGGTTTGAACGTTGATATTTAATGCAAAGAAGAAATTGAATGATTTAGCAAAGAATCATTGAGTTTATCAAGAACTTTTATCTTAATTATTTGTAGTTATGATTTGTAACTTTCCAACCCCCAAAGAAATTCCTTATGAAGTTAAGCAAAAGGTTATGAATAATGTTTTTCCAAAAAAATGATCTTTAATGAAAAGAGCTTCTTTGGTCTCGATTTTTTCTGTTTCTTTGTCATTTTTGGGAATAATGGTTTTGTTTTCATTTTTGTATATTAAAAATAATTATAATTCGTCATTGGGTTGGTCATCTTTGCATATTGATGAAAAAACTACCTCATCACAAATTGTATCTTCAGAAGGCCAGCCAATAGAGGATATTGTTTTTAAATGAGAAGATTTGGACAACATTGAGCTGCTAATATCGGAAACAGAAAATCTTTTGGCAGAATTAGAATCTTTGATTTAATTTTTATTATTTCTACTATGAAAAAACTTTATTTTATTTGTTTTTGTTTATTCTTTTTTGGGGGATTGGTTTTTGCAAAAGAATGAAATATAAAAGAAGCCAATAAAATTGAAATTTCTAATGAAAAAAAACAGAATTCCTTTATTGATAATTCAAATAAAAAAACCCTAAAACAGGGAATTCAGCAGTTTTTCCAACCTCAAAAAAAAACTGAGTCAGCAGTTAATGTTGATGTTTGTTTTTGATGAAAAGAAATATTTATTAGAGATAATTTAGCTAAAAAGACTAAAGAGTCTTCTGATAAGATTTTTTGACTGATTGATTTGGCTTTAAAAATTGGTTATGATGCTGATAATCTTGAGGTTTTTGCTGAAAAGCTTGAAAGCGTTTGATCTCAAATAAAGAATGACTGCTTGTTGTCTGATTTAAACAAGCATCGTCAACAGATAAAAAATATAACAAACTCTTTGAAAAAAGAAATAACTTATCTTAGAGCTTATATTGTTGATTTACGTAATCAATAATTGATAAAAAAAATGTTTTATTTTTCTTTTAGAATTTTATATAAAAGAATAATTTCTATACAATTTACCATCAATGCTGTACCTCAATAACTAATAAAAGGCAAAGTAAGTCATGTATTTGGCATGATTTTTAGGTTTACGCCAATATTTACAAATACTTGGATAATTATAAGAGCGATTATTCAAACTCAGATTGTTTTGTTGTATTCGTTTTTGATTGTGTGAAGCCTAGAAAGAAAATAATAAGCCAAATAAAAATAAAGTCATAACAAAAACATATTTCCTAAAAATCAAATTTCTTCTGAATATGCAGCAAAAACAAAGTCACTTTGTGCTTCAGGTAAATATCAAAATTTTTGTAAGCCTTTTCAATATCACTTACCCAAAAATCATCAACCACCCACAGCAATTAACGCTTGTTCGTTTTGTCGTCAAACTCATCTTTTTTGTTCATCAACACTAGGATTGAAAAAATAAGTAAATCTTCTTTGTATATAATCAAATTTTGGACTAATCATTCAGGCTATACTTCATACCAATATTCAGGAAACTAATGCTCAAAAAAGTAGATAAATTATATATTTTAATTTTGTTCCAACATACCAAAGAAGTGTTAGAGAAGTTAAACCTAAAATAAGAAGAGTTCAAAGATCTGGAATAAGTAGAAAAATACCTAAAAGAATTATATTTATAACAATAAAACTTGAAAAAAACTGTTTTTGGTCTGATATATCACGCTTTTTTAATAATCGAGAAGACATAAAAAACACATATCCAATTTTGAAAAATTCTGATGGTTGCATACTTGGTAAAAATGGCAAAGAAATCCATCATCTAGCTCAATTTAGAACCATTCATATTCATGGTACAAAAACAAGTATTTGTAGTAACATCAAAAGAACTCAAATAATAACTATGTTTTTGTTTTTTTGAAAAAATTTAAGTGGTATGATATAAACTCCCAAAGCCATTATAACAGCTATTGCTATATTTTTGAGTTGTCTGAGAAAGTAGAAATAGTTTGATGGGTCGTCAGTTCGTTTGCCGTTTGCGATTAATTTTAATGTTAGGGTAAAAGATTCGTGTATGCTTACACTATATATAGCAAGAACTCAAAATGAGATTAATATTATTCAAATTATTATAATTGGCATTTTGTATAAGAATTTTGAATGTTAAATGCTAAATGTTTTTAATAAAAAAACACATTCGAAGAGAATGTGTTGACTATATGTTTCTTGAAAAGATTTGCAAAGATAAAATTAAATTTCAGATTGACTGTTGTGAAGAAGAGGATTGTGACAACGAAAAAGAAGGCTTATTATCTCTGGATTCGTTATTTTTTCTACACCAACTCACATTGCATTTAATCATTCTGTGATTAGATTACATCTTGTTTCTAGCATTTTTCTTCCTTTTATAAAATTTCTGTATCTTGATACAATTTTTTCTGAATCATCTTTACTGTTTAAAACATCTAGAAATTTAGTAAATCGAGTTTTGCTTATTTGTTCTGCATCCTTTTCTCATTCGTAATATGGAACTACAATATAGAAATCTTTTGTATAAATTAATCCTTGTTGCATATCAATATCCTGTAGAAAGTTTATATATCAAGATCATTGTTTTTTGAGTGTTAAATTTTCTATTTTTTCTACATTTTCTTTCATGTAGTTTATATAATTCGATAGATCTAAATAGCTGTTACGAACCAATATTTGAATAGGAAAATCTAATCAATTTAAAAATTTTTTGTATTGTTCCAAAACTATTTGTTGTTCATCAAAATTTTTGAGATCTAAATTTAGTCCAGATATTCTCAAAATGGATCTTAATCAACCATCTTTTAGAATTATAGTATCATTTTTTATTTCAGAAAAAGGTAACATGGTTTCTGTATTGAACATGTTTTCATGTTTGTTTTTTTGTACTTTTTTTTGTTCTCATAAATTAAAAAGTCCCATTGTGTTTTATATAAACTAAATATTTTTAACTGCTTCTGTTGAATATATTTCAAAGAAAAAGCTAACAATTACCCATGATAATCACATAACTACCAATGCGATAGCGACTCATGTCAATATTTTTTTTGCTTTTGCAAATCATTCTTCTTGTTTTTGGAAAAACATCAAATAAAAAGCAAAAATAATTAATATCAAAGAAATGAAACTTGTTAATCACAACGCCATGTTCATAATCATTGTTATATATCATGTTGCTGGTTTGTCTTGATCATAAGTGTCGCTTCATGTTAGTCTAAAATATTGACGAATTTTGTATAGAAGAGTTGTTTCTTTTGTATTTACGCTATCGTCTTTTATTATCTTTGCAAAATCAGTTTTTTGATTATCATTTAAATTTGATCCTTCAAATTCGCTTCAGTAATAAAACCCTTCGTCCATTTGTCAATAAGTAAACAAAGTGTTTCATCATAAAAATAAAGCAAATATTGCAATGCTTAAATATAAATAAGATTTTTTAATTTTTTGGAAGATATACATTGTGTTTCATTGATGAATAATATAAAAAATTATAATCCTGGTTTTAATAAAACTTCAAATATAAGCCAAAATATAGAGCTTACAACTATTCGGCTCAAACCTATTCATACCAAAGCTATTGCTGCAAACTTAACTCATTTTAATCATTGTTTGTATTTTGCATCATCTCAGGCTGCTGTCAATATAATAAATCCATGATAAATGATATATATCAGCGCTATAAGACTAAGCAAACCTAATGCATAATTTATTAAGTTTTTTATTATTGCAAAAGTTCTTTCTCTAGCAGAGTCGTGATCTTCTATTTTTTGACTTGCTCATTGTACTCAACCAACTTCATTTGATGAGTCAGGACTTTTGATTGCTGTATAAGCTCAATCTCTTATTGGATTGGATATGTTGTTTGCATCAAGGTATTGGTCTTGATTGCTGTTGAAAATTGTAGATTCTCAAGGTATTTCCAATTGAGCACTACATATTCCAATAGCTCAAATTATAATTATAAGCGTTGCTTTTATTAGTTTCATGTGTTTTTTATACTTTATAAAGATTGTTTCTATTATACTGAAAAAAACTTTATTTTTCAAACTTTTCACTTGAAAAAAACTTATTGATGTATATAAGTCAAATATTCTTCTTAAAAGAAATTGACATTTTTTATAAAATATAAGGTATATGCCATGTTAACATCATTTTTATTGTTTTTTGTTGTTTATTTTTTGGTAGCTTTTGTTGCTCTTTTGGGTTTTTTTTGGCAGGATGATAGGTTTTTTTGGCTGGCTTGAATTAATTTCTTATCTTTGCTTTTGTTTTTTGTTGTTTCTTTTTTTATTAAAAAACAAGAAAATTCAGTAAAATCCTCGAAATCTGAATTGAAAGAAGAAAAGGTTCGTTATCCTCAACAATTTGTAAAATATCCTCATGTTAAGACTCAAAAAAAATGAAAAACAATTTTTTGATATTTACTTTTTGTTTCTTTGTTTTTGTTTTTGTTTTCGGTTCTTGATTTGACTATTTTCAATATGTTTTGACAACTTGTTTGGATATCTCCTTTTTTGTATTTGATTTTGTTGTTTATATCTGGGAAAGACCTTATTGATAATAAATTAAAAATATTCTGAATTACTTTTGATTTTTACTTGTTTTTGTTTGTCTCTAGTTTTGTAGTTGGTGTTTTGGTTTATTGAACATTGATTTTTGGAATTTTGCCTATATTGATTTTGGCAGCATTGTTAGTTTCTTTCTTATTTTTCTTTGTTTGATATGTTTTTGTAAAAAACCAGGGATTCCGTTTCTTTTTTAAACTTATTTATTCTAGGATATATTTTGTAGCTATATTTGTTGTTTTGATTTGGTCTATTTCTGTTATTCCATCAAAGCGTTCTTTTTCTGAAATTACTACAAAACTTAATTCTCAGATATCTATGTTTTTTCAAAAAATGTTTGAGAAAGAAAATAAAGATCCATTGTTGTATACATGACAATGAGAGGTTGTTACATCTGGTTTTGTTCAAGTTCTAGATGATGAAGAAACTGATGATTATTTTTTTGAAGAATCATGAGAGGTTTTAACGCCTTCTGTAAATCCAGTTTTTATTGCTGATGAAGATGTTGAAATAGTTACATGATCATTGGATCAAAAAGATCTTATACAAGTTTTAAAAGAAGAGCTTTGAATAAAAGACGCAGATACAATCTCTATGATAGATTCTTTGCGTTTCTTGATGGAATCAAATAAAATATCTATTTCTACAAATACAAATACTAGGTTTACATATGTTTCTTCTACAAATCCATTTTATCCTTATTGGAAGACCGCTTATGATAAAAGTATGATAGGTGCAAAAACAAATCCTAGTACAAAAATAACTTGTGAAACTTATCAAGTTTTCAAATGAATGTTACTTGATTGGGATTTACAATATACCTCAGCTAATGTAAAAAGAGTTTTCCGAGATGAAGCCAAGAAATTGGATGTTTTAAATGGATGTGAATATGGAAAATTATTGAAAGGAGAAAATTTGTAATTATAGAGTTTTTTCACAATAAAGAACAAACAAAATACATTCTTAATTTAGTTTTAAATTTGCAAGAATTTTCTCGCAATAAAAAATAAACAAAACTCATCCATCATCAAAGCAGTATCTTTTAGAACTTGTGATTTAGAGTTTAGATTTGAAGTCCTGCTTTGGCTACAGATGATGTTGATTTGTTGATGATCTCATCCTTTTGTTTATTCTTTTTATTGCTCAATTTAAAAACCTAATAAAAAAATAAAACATCATAAGTGAAGTCTTTATATTTTAGGCTTAAAAAAACAGAGCCAAGTGTTTGTTTGTGTTTTTAGCCGTTTAAAAATATAAACTGCGAACGTTGATATTTTTGTTTATATTTAGATATAAATTAATTTGTTACATATCAAACATTTTCTTGAGGTCTTCGTCTCTTATCATGGAGGGAGATCGCATAGGGTCGAAGGTGGTTTCGAGGTTTAGGGAAAAATCTGGTGCGATCTCCGCAATAGTGTTTTTAATCATTTCTTGGATCATTTCTGCCATTGGACAAGCAGGGGTTGTAAAAGACATAAGTATGTTGATGTTTCTTTCTTGTTCGTTTGTTTCTACTTTGTATATTAGTCATAGTGTGTATATATCTACCATAGGAAATTCTGGGTCATACACTGTCATAAGTTTTTCTTCTATTTTTTTCTTTAAATTACTCATTAGATTTATTATTTGAAAATAAACTTATATGTATTCGGACGAATCATCCCAATAATATAATACCAATAAATTTGTTTCGCCATCCTAAGACAATAAGAAGAAAATTTATTATCATATAAATTCCAAACAAAAGCGATAGCTTGTAACTGTCTTTATACTTTAACAAAGTATCTTTTTTTGGTTCGTATAATTTTTGAATTCACAAAAAAAGGTAAAAACTACCTCATCGTGCAGCAATAAAAATTCATAAAAAAGCCAAAGCTATACCTATTATAGGATCTTCGTATACATTTATGCTTGTATATGTTATAATTATTATAGCTACTCATAATGCAAATTTTATTGCAGAAGCTAAGTGGTATAAAGGCATATTATTGTATATTAAGTTTTGAATGGTTTCGATTTCCGCTGCAATAATAAGCAAGGCGGAAATAATAAAAATCTTATCACTCTATATTGATTTCAGATTCTTCTTGTATTGCTTTTTGTTCTGGGTCGTTTTCTTCTTCTATTTCGTTTGGAGATGGTATATAAAAAGTATTGCTTCCCATTTCATAAAGTTTGTAATAAATTTTTTCCCAAACTCCTGCTCAGAAAGGTATAAGCGTATAAGCTAAAATAGGTGGCAATAACATAACCAAGTATGTTTGATTTTCTACTCAACCACTCATGGTAAAAGATTTATAGAATAAGCTATACACCAAAAAAGAACTAGCAAATCATATAATGTTTCCCATAAGAGATGATCAAGAATAATTTGGATTTGCTGAGAATTCTATTTGACATGCAGATACAAAAACAGAGAAAATTATATGAAATCACAATACCAAAAATAAATTTTGAATCTGACTAGCAAATACAAAATACATAGGAGCTAATATAAAAAACAACAAACCATTTGTAAGTAATAATAATCAGAATACTTTTGATCAATCATAATATTTTTTTGAAAAGAATAGATTATAAACTCCAGCAATAGATATATTACCTATGAATGTACTTAAAAATCATATAAATAATAAAATTATTGATAGCATTGGATTTACGGTGCCTCCAGCTCATCATTTTATTGCAGAATCAAGCATTCAGCCTATAAATGTTGTTACTATAAATAGTAAAGCTGCTATGATTCATCCAACAAGTAAACCTATTCATATTTTACCAATTAATTGTCGTCATGACAAATTTCATGGTTCGTTGAAAATGTTTTTTGCTTTTTCTGGTTTTTCGCCAAAATTTGTTGTATTTGGCATTGTTTGGTTTGGAGCTTGAATAGGGTCAAGTCACTGTAGATCGAAACTCATATCGGTTTATTTAAAAGTAAAACAATAATTTTCTATATACAAGATATTCTTTGGATACTTTTGTTTAAATTTTTGTGTTCTCTTTTGTCTAAAGTCATTGTTGATATTCAATATAATTCTTGATCAATAACAAAGAAAAGTTGGTTTAAATATTGGGTTTCTTTGTCGTCTTCTATTGTTATTGTTTGTATTATTCATTTTATCTCGTTTTCTTTGCAATCAAAAGAAAAGTTTTTTGTTTTTGGCTCTTTTGATCATATTATTTTTCTTGTTATTGATTTTGAGTTGTTTTCTGCAAATGAGGGAAGGTCTATTTCTTTTTGAAGAATATTTTTGGCTATAATAATTGAATTAGCAAATCATGTTTGTGTGTCTTGAATATATTGTTTTATGGTTGGTGTTTCTGGAATAATGTTTGCAGCAATTTCTTGGTAGTTATACTTTGTTTCTAAATTAATTTTAAAATTTTCAAAAATAATTGGTTTTTCTATTTTTTTTGTACATCATCAGAGTACAATGGTTGTTGTTAGTAGTAGTATAATGAAAAAGTTTTTCATTTCTATAAAAGAATATAAATAATAGCAAGAATTATTCACAAAGAGATTCCTATTAAGAAATATTTTGTGTAAATTTTAGCTTCGTTTTCGTGTTGTTCGTTGTAACCTATATTGATACGAGCCAAAATATATCACAACATGATTCCACAAAAAATTAGGTATCATGGCATTAAAACTTCTTTTATGATAACAAAAGATTGTTGATTAACAATATCTTTTCATCTAAGAAAAAATAAGCCCAAAATCATAGTAATAAAAAAGAATATTCATTTACATATTTCCATAAAAAAAGCCATTTTTGTTTTTTGATAATATAAATTATTCTTTTATTTCTTCTGCTAAATTTTCAATAAGGTTTTCAAGATATTCTATATCTTCTTCACTTACTTGTTCTCCTCAGCTTGTTGTTGTGGAGGGAGTAATTGGTTGTGTTTCATTTTGTGTTTCACTTTGGGTTTCATCTTGATTCTCTTGATTTCTTCTTTCTAGCGCAGCTTTTAGTCTCTGTTGTAAAATGCTTAAATCTGTTCAAGTTGATGTTTCTTGGGTGGTTTCTAAGTTTGTTACAAGATTTTCTCAAGTTAGATCTTTTCATGTTAAAACTTCTGTGTTGTCTATAAGATCTTCTTGTGGTGCTTCTTTTATTTCTTCTGTATAAGTTGTTGTGCCATCATTACATTGTCTAGGATAGCTTTCCATTATTGGAAAACCAGCGTTGATACAATCATCAAATGACTCAATCATAAAACCCGTTTGTTCTTGTATATTTCATGTATCATTTTGTATATTTCATGTAATCTCTTGTGTTTTATCGATGGGGTTTTCTATTTCTGGGTCCAGACTTGTTGTTGTTTGGCATCATACCAAAAATAATGTTGATAGACTAACAGTAATAATAAGAAATTTTTTCATTTGTTTTTGTTAATATAAAAATTAGTCCCAATCAGAATATTGTTTTTGAAATAGAAATCAACTTAAATTGTAGTTGTTGTCATTGAAAGGTTGGTACGAATTTCATAATCAATATCTCCCGCAGAAAAAATAGCAATAACATGGTTTGAATCTGAATTTTTTATTGTTGTTTCTATATTAGATCGTTTGTCGGTATATCTTCATCAACATGCTTTGGCAAATGTTTTTCAAAGTTCATCTATATTGTGGATGTTTTTTCATCTTTTGGAAAAGTCAAAATTAGCAATATTTTCTCTGGCAGCGTAAATATTATATATAATAATTTCATTATATCATTTGAAGCTTTGGACAAAATCATCTCGTCAGGTAAAAATTCTATTGATTTGATGAGGTTGAAAAATTGCAGTGATTTTTTTGTCGGGAAATTTGGATTTTAACGCTTCAAAACCTATTTTTATGGATGACGCCATATGTCCATAATCAGAGAAAAGTTTTGCTCAGTTTTGATTTGTGCCGAGGTATTCGAGGCGACGCCGTAGTCATTTGAATTTGGAAAGATTAGATAGATTAGATTGGTTAGATAGATTAGATGGGTTAGGCGTTTGGGTGTTGAGAAGGGCGAGAGTGAGTGAGGCGTTTTTGTTGGTGTGTGGTCAGAAAATGTAGTCAAATTTGTATTCTTTTTCTTCTATTTCTTGGATGTTTTCAAAAGATTTAAATTCTGGATTTTTTTGTTTTAATCACTTGAGTACAAAGCATTTTTGTTTCAATTTCGTCAACATTTCTTTGAACGCATTTTTGTAGTCATCAAAGTTTTTGTAGTAATCAGCGTGGTCATATTCTATATTTGTAACAGCTGCGTAATCAAGGTCTAGGTTTAGGAAATGACGTTTATATTCACAAGCTTCAACTATAAAAAGAAGTTTTTTGTGATCGATAGGAGTTGGTGTTTTGCCAGTGAAAATTTTGGTGAAGATGTTTTTGATTTCTGATTTATGGTTTGAGTTGATAAGATAACTTTGGTTGTTGAAATCGGGGACTAGTGCTCACAATATTCCAAGTCCAAAATTGTCTATATTTCTTGCTCCGTAAATTGTGAGAGCAGAGGTCGAACTTTTGCCGTTGGTTCCAGTGATTCCTATAGTTGTAAAATATTTGGAAATTTCTCCCAAAAATTGGAAGTAATTCATAATCAGCATCATTTTTTGTTCTTGAGAAATAAGAGCTCTTGCTCATGTTACTTCTGGACTGTTTACCGCAGCTTCGGAATAAATTATTGCGTCATCAATTTTTGGTTGATAGATACCGTGACCGATAATTATTTTGAGTCAGATTTTTTCTAGATTATCCGTGAGCTGACTTTGAGCACTGTCGATACAGATTATATTGGTAAATCAGAGTTCTTGCAAAATTCCTGCAATTCCGGACATTCCTGTTCATCATGCTCATACGAGGACTATATTTCACATAATTTAAGATTTATAGTTTAAATTGTTTTTTGTATAAAGTTTTGCGAGGAGAAAGCAAGATTATAAAAAAAAGGTTTTTTTGATCTTTCCATCTTTTTTTGATCTTTTTCTTGATTTTGTTTATTGCTTTTTATTATTGCATGGTAGAGTTTTTAATAATTTCATGATATTGATGAATCCTTTATTATTTATCAAAGAAGGGGATATTCCTTTATCTAGTAATAACCAGGTTCCTTCAAATATTAAATCAGATTTAACAAACTGTCTTTGATGAGAACAACAAGAGATTATTAAGATTACCTTTGAAGGAGTTGAATATTCTATCGGATGTGATGACGTAAAAAAACTTAAAGAGATAATTGAGAATGACAGAAAAAAAAGGGAAGGAAAAAAACTTGCTACTCAGGATCATATGCATCGGAAATGGATTTTGTAAGAATTGGGTTTGATGAACCTTTTTAGGTTTTGATTTTCTGTTATCTGTAGTATGTTTTTATTTTCCTAAAAACAAAAAACTCTTTTTTTGTAAAAGAGCGTAAGTTTTTCGTAATTTTTTGGCTTTAGATTCCGGCTCCAACTGGCAACGCCGGAATGACAAAGGGAATCTACCTAGACGGGTCTAAAATTCGAACTAATCAATATTTATTATTTGCTAGTTTGTTAGATAGTTTTAGAGAGAAATCGTCTGTACTGGATGCTATTTTTTTGCATATTGAATATTCTGATTTGTTGAGGAGTAGGTTTGTGGATGTTGGGGTTTTGGGGTAGTGATAGTTCTGTTTTTATTATTTAACAGATTTTTTATTATTTTGTAAAAAAATATTCAAATTTTCTTGAAAAATAAAAAAAAATTATTATTATAGCACTTGTCAGATATATGTGCTATATTTTTTATTTCTTAACCAATTATCAAAATGTTTAAATGAAAGGTTTATGTTTACAAAAACATCAATTGAAAAGAGGAAAAAATCGAAAGGGAATTCGATAATCCTAAAGAGTTCCAATCATTTGCAAAAAACAATAATGTTTGGTGATTGGAAAGGTTTTCTAATGGTTTAAATTCTCCAGTGTTATGATTGTGAGATTGGGTAAATTTGCAAAACTATTTTGATAGTATTGTTGATAAAAAGTTGTGATTAAATTATCATTGAGATTATGATTATCAAGATGATTATGTTTGATGAGATATTGTTGATCTTGATAAGTATGAACAAGAATTAGGAAAAATTGAATATCAAAAACAACACAAGGATGAAAATTTAAAATCTTTGAAAAATAGTTTGAACAAACTAAAGGAGTATAAAAAGAAATTTAAAGAAGAGTGAAGAGAAGATGTAATTGAAAGTATTGATTCTGATATTAAAAAGGTAGAAGAAGAGATTTCTAAGTTAAATAAATAAGATGGTAGTCTAGGGTACAAAATATATTTAAGTAAACGGTACTCTAGACCTATTGTATTTTGGTGTAATAAAATATGTGTGTTTTTATAATTTTATAAGAAAAATATGCAAAAATCAGAAAAAACATTGGAAAAAACAATACAAAATATAAGTATGATTATCAAAAAATTTTTTGAGAAACTTCATAATTATCTTTGATTTAGCTGATGGTTGATAGTGTTTCTTTTGTTTGTAATAATATTTTTGGTTTTTCATTATCAAAACAAGATAGAAAAGATAGGTTCTTCTAGGGTTGTTTATTATGAAAATCCTTTTAACATAAGATATCGTACTAGTATTTTTGATGATTTTGATAAGTATTTTGATAGACAACAAAGATATTTTGATAATCTTTTTCAAAAACAAGAAAAATTAATGAGAAATTATTCAGATTTATTTGATTCTAATAAATTACAAAATAAACCTCAAAAACAAAACTATCAAAAGTATTACCTAAATGATTGAAAAATTTATTCTTATAATGTAAATTATGATAATTGATTTATAAATTGAAGTTTTGTAGTTGATGATTTAAATAAAAGGGAATTTCTAATTAATAATTTAGAAACTTTTTGATTGGAGGTTTCTGATAAAAATACAAAAGTTGTTTTTTCTTGAAATATTGATGATATAAATGCTTTGTTGCAAATTTTTGATTAAAGAGTGCTTTATTATATGTTTTTGTGAATATGAAAAAACAAATAAAATCTGATAAGAATATTATGAAATCAGTTCTTGGAATAAAACAAGATGATTTAAGTAAAGAAAAAGTAAATTCTATGTTGAAAACAGTTATTAAACGACTTGAAAATAATAATTTATATAGCGAATCTTCTTGAGTAATAAAAGAATATAAGCATTTACATTATGCATTGGATGGTCTTTATTCTTTTATTTATAACCCAAGTAAATCTAATTTATCTTTGGAAGATGCTGAGGTTTTTGCCTCTTATGCTGTTCAACAATCAAAAAAACTAAAAAATATTATTGATATTATGGCTGATAATAAGGTGTAATTTTTTCCTAAAAACAAAAAACTCTTTTTTTGTAAAAGAGCGTAAGTTTTTCGTAATTTTTTGGCTTTAGATTCCGGCTCCAACTGGCAACGCCGGAATGACAAAGGGAATCTACCCAGAGTGGGACTCGAACCCACACATCCGTAAGGACACCAGATTTTGAGTCTAGCGTGTCTACCAATTCCACCATCTGGGCATGTGTTATTACTATAATACCTTCCACTCCCGCTAAAGCGGGATACTCAATCTTGCAAATAGAAATCACATCGTTTTACTTGTGCTTTCTGGCAAGCTTGGCACATCTGGGCATTGTGTGCAATTATTTACAGAAAAAGAAGTAAAAATCAATTGATT